>NZ_JALNPM010000004.1:0-348451 GCF_024520875.1 Pantoea sp. Ft-CA_14
CGGAATTGGTAGACGCGCTAGCTTCAGGTGTTAGTGTCTTAACGGACGTGAGGGTTCAAGTCCCTCTCTTCGCACCAACGTTGTCATCTTCAGGCCTTTCCCGCTCATCTCTTCTGTTCCCCTGTAGTTTCGTTTTACACCCTGCTCGTTTTACCTTTTCCAGTTGTTCTGTTTTCCGGTCGCTTTACCTTTTCCAGCCGCTTTACCCCGTTCGCCGGTTTTAACCACTCTGCTTATGTTAATTCAGATGAAAATTCACAGAGACAGCCGCCAGTCCGCCCGCTAACGCCAGACAGGAGGGCAGCAGCAGATAGTGACGCAGCCGCTGGTTAAACAGCATCACGACTGTCAGCAGCAGCGCAACCGTCATCACCATCCGCCACTGGCTGAAGCTCGGTTCCCATAAGGCGAACAGCGGCAGCGCAATGCACGGCAGCAACACGCCCCACGCACTATCCAGCTTTTTACCCAGCGCCCAACTGACTCCCCACAGGCCGCAGGCCGCGATAATCGCTATCCCCATGACACCAACCTCAAATGATAAGCATTCCCATTATCATATGACAGTTTTGCCTGCACTGCAGCCTGTTTTTGTCACGCCCGGCAACGAAGATGACAGACCAGTTGGAAAATGCTAGATTGCGGCCGATAACACCTTTAATAACAGCAACAGCAATAATTTGCTCATTGTCTGGCAGAACCTGATTTTGCCGGCGTGCGCTTTGGTATTTCAGGGTCGTCACGAGTACTTATAATGAAATTACAATCTTATGAAGAACTGAAACAGAGTAAATACCGGCTTTCAGTGATGCTTTTTCTGTTTCTGAATATCGCCGTTTCGCTATTTCATCTGCTGCCAATAATGAGCAGTGAGCAAAGTGAGACGACCCTGCCGGTAATGAGTGTCGCGGCCTTTAGCGGCATCATGTTAATTTCCCTTTTAATATGGCCTAAAGTAAAACTTCCCCTGTTAAATCCTGTGGCGCTGCTGCTGGGAATGCTCTGGGCCTGGCATATTAATTATCGCTTTCATCAGGTGTTCTATTTTGATGGTGGCTTTCTTATTATCAGTCTGATCAGTGTGTTATTTATCAGTGCCATCGCCCTGAGCGATTATCTGGGGGCTTTTTGTCTGCATGTCACGCCACCGGTGCTCACTGTTTTGCTGCTCGACAATGCGCAGCACCTGCCGCTGATCCTGCTGACCATTACGCTGCCGCTGATTGGTTTCTCACTACAGCATCTGATGCGCCGCCGTGCCGACAACTTTACTTTGCGCCTGATGCATCAGCTCTACGAAGAGAAAGAGACATTCAGCGACCTCAGCATGCTCGACCCGCTGACCGGGCTTTATAACCGTCGTGGTCTTAAGAACCGGCTGGATAATATTCTGGAAAACCATGCTGGCAGCCACTATGTGCTGCTGCTGGATATCGATCACTTTAAGTCCTATAACGACAATTACGGGCATGCGATGGGCGATCAGGCGCTGGCGCGGGTCTCTGTCGCAATTCGTGATGCGGTGCGTTCACGCGATGTTGTCACCCGCTATGGCGGCGAAGAGTTTCTGGTATTGATGACCAATGTGAACAGTTCCATCGCCATGAAACTGGCAGAGCGAATCCGTCAGTACGTGCTGGATTTAGAAATCCCCCATCTTTTCAATGAAACCGTTTCAACCCACGTCACCATCAGTGCCGGCATCGCGCCTATTTACGATAATGAATTTGACCTGGCGGTCGCCAATGCTGACAGCGCATTATATGTAGCTAAAAATCAGGGCCGGAATACCATTCTCGCCTGGGAAGATTTACCCCGAAAACAGCATCAGACCGCCAGTGAACATGCATAATTAAACGTAATGTCATCGGTAATTACTGAGGCTTCGGCGCGATATGCCCGGCTCTCTGCTGCTCTGCCCGATCGGATAACTGACCTCAACCCCGCCGTTTTCCCACCCGCAACGACGATTTTTTACACGACTTGTAGAGTTAATCAATAACGATTATCATTTGCTTTCTTATCTACACTTTTCGCGAGTCGTCATGGCAACCGTTTCAGCTCAGGAACAGCGTTTTAACGCTCAGTCGATGATCTTCCGGCAAAATGACCGTCCACTGGCGGAAAGTCTGCATGAGCGGCTGCAACAACAGCGCAGCTATCTGCTTGAATCGACGAAGCTCAGCCAGCCTGCTCCGCGCGACACGCTGACCCTCGCCGCCTGGTCACAATCAGAAGCCTTTACCCCAATTATTCAGCGCTACAGCGATTACCTCTATCGCGATCATCCTGATGCGGTTCGTGAAGCGAAACCGGTGCTGTCACTCTGGGCGCAATGGTATTTTGGTCTGCTGCTGCCCACACTGATCATGGCGCTGTTGCAGGAGTCGCGTGCGCTGGACTGCTCGCCAGAGCATATCCGCGTCGGTTTTCATGAGAATGGTCATCCGGCTACTTTCTGGATCGATGTGCAGGAGGATGAAGAAGCGCGCTACCTTAACCCTCAGCAGCGTATCGATCGGCTGATTCAGCAGCATCTGATCCCGGTGGTTAATGGTATTACGCAGCATGGTGATATCAACGCCCGACTCATCTGGAACAATATGGGCTACTCATTCCAGTGGTTCCTGGGTGAACTGAAAAGCCAGATCGATGAGTCGCTGGTGCTGCAACTGGAGCAGGCACTGTTCTTCAACCAGCGGCTGCTGGATGGCAGCGAAAACCCGCTCTACCGCACCATGATTCCGCGCAACGGCGAACTGGTCCGTCGCAGCTGCTGCCAGCGTTATCGCATTCCCGATGTCGAACAATGCGGCAACTGCACCCTGAGCGGCAGCTAAACAGACTTAATTACGCTGAATTCTCCGTTTATCTCGTTTACAGGCACTGAGGCTTGTGGCAATTTTTACGCCTTCGATCAGCCTGGAGAGAAAGATGAGCCTGGAGTCCGTGCGCCAGTTCTTTGCCGAACACGCCCCTGAAATTGAAATTATTGAACTGGCCGAAAGCACTGCGACGGTCGGGATGGCTGCCCGCGCCCATGGCGTGACGCCAGGAGAGATTGCCAAAACCCTGTCACTGAAAGTGAAAAACGACGTGGTGCTGATTGTGACACGAGGCGATGCCCGGCTGGATAATCGCAAGCTGAAAGCGGCGCTGGGGGCGAAAGCGCGAATGCTGAGCGTGGACGAGGTGATTAACTGGACCGGCCATCCGGTGGGCGGCGTCTGTCCTTTCGGCCTCGAGAATCCGCTGACCGTTTACTGTGATGTTTCACTGCGCAGTTTCGAGGAAGTCCTGCCCGCCGCTGGCGCTATCCATAGCGCCGTCCGCATTACCCCACAGCTGATGGCTGAACTGACTAACGCCCGCTGGATCGACGTGTGCGAAGCAATGTAATGCCGGGTATCAGCTCACACAAGCCCTGCACCTTCTGCCCGCGTCCTGATGCTGCTGACAAACTGACAGATACCGTCAGCGTTTGATGGCCACAGCGCCCTTCTGGAAACCGATCTGCCGCAGCCAGCAAGCGGGCGAGTTAATCGCCCACGACATCAGGATTTCAGGCGCTTAAATGCCTGTTCAATAATCGACAACAGTAGCGTGTTATCGACACGATGCAGCACATGCACCGATGCGCCGCACTGCTCAGGCACACCGACAGTGAGCCGAAGGGGCTGACGATAACGCCAGCTTTTGCCGCGCGTCGCACCGGGACGCAGTTCTATATCTACCCGGTAATCGATGCCTGACGCGACCCGCTGATTCAGCAACCAGGCGACCACCAGCGCATCGTGGATCCAGCATCCCGCCAGTTGCCGGGTCGCCATCGAATAGTCGATCCACGGACGCAGCGTGTCGCGCACAAATTCGGTCAGCGGATGATCGACGGCGGTAAGGCGGGTCAAATCCTGCTGGGTCAGCAGCGTCTGCGTGGTGACATCCATCGGAACCAGCGTTACTGCTGCACCACTGTGCAGCACCTGATGGGCCGCTTCCGGATCCAGGCCAAAATTAGTGTCTTTGATATAATCATCCAGCGTAAACACGCCGCCCATGATGACAATTTCCGCCACAGCGTCGGCCATAGCGGGATAGCGCTGCATTGCCAGCGCCACATTCGTCAGCGGACCAATCGCCACCAGGGTAATCTCGCCCGGATTGTCGCAAATCAGTTTGCCGATAGCGTCAGCAGCATCAAACGCATCCGCCGCGATATCCGCTGGCTGACGCACGCCCTGCCACATCTTACCCAGCGCAAGCTGATTGACCCGGTTATCCAGCGTCTCGCGCCACGGCGCAGGATCTTCCTGTAGCGCCTGCGTCGCACCCTGGATTACCGGAATAGATAATCCCAGCCGGACGATCAGATCTTTGGCGACGCGCGCGCCAACTTCACATGGCGTGTTACCGGCCACGGTGGTGATCAATTCCAGCGACAGTGCAGGTGAAGCTAAGGCCAGCGCAATCGCCAGCCCATCATCGGTGTTGGCACCCGCGATACCGTTGCCGGGATCGCAGTCAATAATAATTCTTTTCATATTTTTATAGGCTAACTCTGGCTTTGCGGCTCACAGCCGCAGGATTCACCGATTTCAAGGTAGTGTGGAAACTCCTTTAATTGCGCTTCGCTCTGTCCCTCTTTCAGCATATGAATCGCAGCGCGGGCCATCTCACGCAGTGGCTGGCGCACGGTCGTTAATGTCGGGACGTGAAACGACGAGTGATTGGTACCGTTAAAACAGACCAGCGCCACATCCTGCGGCACACGGATCTGATGTTCGGAAAAGGCGCGAAGCGCGCCAATCGCCTGACCTTCGTTGCTGGTAAACAGCGCACGAGGCACACGACCCCGGGCGATCATGGTTTGTGCCGCAGCGTATCCGCCCTGTGGGGTGTAGCTGGCGGGAAACATCAGCGATTCATCAATCGGCAGACCGCGATCCTGCATGGCATCACGCCAGCCCTGAATACGATCCTGCGCGTTAAGCATATCGACCGGGCCGCTGATTATGCCGACCTGCTGATAACCGTGACTCAACAGGTGTGCCGTCACCTGCCAGGCGGCCTGACGCTCATTGACCCGCAGCATGTTAACGCCCGGCTGAGGCTCAACCCGCTCCAGCATGACAAGTGGCGTACCGCTGGCTTTAATCAGGTCAATGTAAGGATGGCGATCGACGCTGTTGTAAAAGAGTCCATCGACCTGCCGATTCAGCAATCCCTGAATTAATTCCAGTTCGCGCTTGCGGTCATCACCTGCATCACCCAGCAGCATGACGTGGCCGTGATTCATCGACTCCTGCAACAACACGTGCGCCATTGAGGCCACAAAAGGATTGCCGATGTTGGGCACCACCAGCCCGAAGGTTTTGGTGTTACCGGAAGCCAGTGCGCGTGCTGCCGCATTTGGCCGGTAACCGGTGGCTTTAATCGCCTCCAGTACCCGCTGACGGGTCGCCTCGGCAACCGGGCGAGGCCCGTTATTGATGACATAACTGACAACTGCCACTGAGGTGCCTGCCGCTTTCGCAACTTCACTGCGGGTCACTTTTCCCGTTAACGACTTAGGCACATCACGTTCCTCCATAAAAAAACAGGCCGCTTTACACGGCCTGCTGCTTTTCGCGCTATCCTGGCAGATGGCATCCTCAGGCAAAGCTAGATGGCATCTTCAGGCAGATTGAGATCCCGCCCTCGCGTTTCAGGCGCGACAAAGGTGGTAAAGAACCCAATTGCGGCCATCGCCGAGAAATAAACCGCAATCGGCCACCAGTGACCGGTATAAGAAAGCATAGCAGCGGCAATAAGTGGTGCGGTTCCGCCGGACAAAATGGAACCCAGTTCTTTAGCCACTGCCATTTTGGTGTAGCGATGATGAACGCCGAACATCTCCACGCCCCATGCCGCCTGCACACCAAAAATACCCAGCGACGCCAGCGCCATACCGACCACGATAACCGGGATCACCAGCATCGGTTCACGCGTGTCGAGCAGCGTAAAGGCGGGCCAGGCGTAGAACATCAGTAGCAGACAGAACACGCGATAAACCACCCGGCGACCAAAGCGGTCAGAGAGCCAGCCCGCTAAAGGAATGATCAGGAAACCCAGCAACGACGCGAGGAACACCGCAGTGGTTGGTACGGACTTGTCGACCATCAGCACCTTCGCGACGTAACCGACGATGAAGCCCTGCGCCAGATAGGAGGGGCCATTTTCGCCGATACGCAGGCCAACCATGGTCCAGAAGGCACGGGTACGCTGGAAGAAAGGCCGCTGATCCACCACCGGAGCGGCCAGTACGCCTGCGCGTTCCGCTTCCATTTCCGCTTTTCTGCGCTCAAACACCGGTGTTTCGCGCAGATGACGTCGAATCCACAAGGCAACCAGCGCAATCAGCGCACTGCTGAGGAACGGAATACGCCAGCCCCACTCCAGCAGGCTCTGCTGATCCATTTGTACCACCAGCAACCAGACCAGCGAAGCCAGCAGTGTGCCGCTGTTAGAACCCAGTGCGATCACGGAGGAGATCAGTCCGCGACGCTCTGTCGGCGCATATTCGCCCAGCATCACCGTCCCGCCCGATAACTCCGCGCCAGCGCCAAAACCCTGCGTAAAGCGCAGCAGAACCAGACAGGCAGGAGCCCAGACGCCAATAGAGGCATAGCTCGGGATTAAGCCGATAAACGTCGTGGAAGCGCCCATCAGAATGATAGTGGAGATCATCACCACCTTTCGGCCTTTGCGGTCACCGAGCCAGCCGAAAAAGAGTGCGCCGATAGGCCGGGCAACAAAGCCGACTGACCAGGTAGCAAAGCTGGAGAGCAGTGCCATGGCAGGGGTTGATTCCGGAAAGAAGACGTCGCCGAAGATAATACCGGCCGCCAGGCCATAGAGCGCGAAATCCGCGTACTCCATTGCCGTTCCGAGCCAGCATGAGAAAGTGGCGCGCCAGAAATCTTTGCGGCCTGAAGGGGTGTTAAACCGCTCATCGGCGGCTGAAGTGGATGACAGTGATGCCTGCTGATTAACGGAGTTGTGTGCCGTCATAACCCTATCCCTGAATGAGTATGCAGATCGATAAACGCCCGTCCATGGGTCGATTCCCTGATAAAAGCGGAAATTCCCCGGTGACGACGTTCAGTTGACTAACCATGATGAAAGGTTAAAGGATTCCCTGGTGTTGGAATCTTGTTCTTCGCCCCATTTCGCCGGTGTATTTTTCACCGGTCGCTTAAACTGAGCGAATGTAACTTAACAATCGATGGGCCTACTGTGCATCGGGCACCGTGAGCAATCACTGGGGACCTAGTGTATCTACGCGCGTAGATAAATCAATAGATCCTGATGAAAATTATTAGTAAAACTTCACTATCACATCCCGTCATCACACATTTTTAGCGCAAATTCAGCCAGTTACCCGCAACACATCGCCTGAAAAAAATCACCATCGACTATAAGTTACCATTTTCTCTTATGATTAAGCGTTATAAGACTAACTAAAATCCTTTCATCGGGCTCTGTTGTCGCACACGCCTGTGACCATGAGATGACAGGTGTATTTATTCTGAAAAATCGCTGTAAGCGCAGACAATACGTTACCCTGACAAAAAGGGCGGACAGAGATGCTATGAAAATTATCCTGATGCGACACGGTAAACCTGACCACCAGGCTGCGGGTCGCCAGAGCGTGCAGGCACTGGCAGACTGGTGCGAAGCCTACGATCTGTCACAGGTTAGTGACGGACCGCCGCCGCGCAGCATCGAAATTGCCCGTCAGGCTACGTTTATTGTCTGTAGTCCCCTGCCCCGCGCACAATCCTCCCTGAGCCAGCTCGGTCTGCAGCCCCATGAGGTTGATGCCGTGTTCAGCGAAGTCGCCGTGCCACTGCTGCGAACCGGCGCGGTGCAGCTGCCTACCCTGTGCTGGCTGGCCCTGTTGCGGCTATTGTGGTTCTGCGGGTATGCGGGTGAAGCGGAGTCGCTGCAACATGCGCGCAGCCGCGCCTCCGCGGCGGCAGAGAAGCTGATCGATCACTCACGGCATGGCACGGTGCTGCTGCTGGGCCACGGCATCATGAATAAGATGATTGCGCGCGAATTACGTAAACGCGGCTGGCAGGCGGAGAAGCACGCCAGCAGCCGCCACTGGAGTTCCGCGATCTATCATCGTCCGTTTATCTGACCGATTGGAAAATAACCCAGCACCTCACAGCCCGTTCCGACACGCGGCGTGGCAATCACTTTACGCTGCGCCAGATCGATCACGCTCAGCGTGCCATCATCCTGATTGGCAATCAGCAGCTGTTGCCTGTCTGGCGTAAAACAGCCGTCCATCGGCATGTTACCTACCCGGATGTCGCCCAGCGGATTCAGCAGATCGTCAAACAGCGTCACCAGTGGTTCCTGATCCCCTATCGCCACCAGCTGCTCGCCATCGGCGCTGAAGCGTACCACCTGACAGGGCCGCTCATGACCCGGCAGCGTCAGGCGCTGGCGAATGCGGTGGCTTTGCCGATCGATCACATAGAGCAACGGTGCATCAGCGGCGCTGGCGACCAGATAGGGGTGCTTCGGAGAGGCAGCGATGCCCGCAATCGGACCGGGCAGCAGGATGGTGTCGATGACCCGCCCCTCTGCTTCACAGAGATCCACCACGGTGATGGTCGCATCCTCTTCGTTATCGGTGAACAGCTTGCGGCCGCTGGGTGACAGCGTCAGGCGATGCGCGTTGTGAGAAGGAACTGGAATGATTTGTTCCACTTTGTCGGTCTGCGGATCGATCACCGCCACTGCGGCACTCTGCTCACAGCAGAGATAGACTTTGCCATCGCGGCCCAGCTGCCCGCTGTGGGGTGCCCGCAGCGGCGACAGATCGATAAAGCCGCTGATCTCCCGACGCTGTAAATCGATAATCGCCACTTTGTGACCCGGATGCGGGTTATTACCATGAACGCCGTCGCCAAAAATGGGTACATAGGCTTTACCCCAGGGGGCCAGCATCAGGAGTTCATGCGGCCGCGGTGGAAAAGCGTTCAGTTCCCGCTCGACCGCGAAGGTTTCCGGATTAAGAAACAGGACGCGATTGCCCTGCTTATCAACCGCCAGTAACCCGTAAGATTCACTCTGCATGCGCGCTCCTTTCTCAGTAAGTTCTTCTTAAGCGTAGACAATCCTCTTCAGGCTGTCTGATTCCGCGGATTGATGAGCCGGGCTTACACCACCAGTTAAGTACAATAGCCACTGTTCCTGTGGCCCGGGCCGCAGGATAATGCGCAGGTTAAGAATAATATTCAGATATTCCTTAAGTGCGTTTATTCCCGCATTTAAATAAATGATTAACAGTGACGACATTATTATTTTCATAACGTGACCGGATTATTTCCGTATTATCCTAAAGTCAAAAAAAGACATAGCTAATGTGTAAATAATGTTTTATTAAAAAGGTGCAGTGCAATTAAACAGCCGTGAGGAAACTATCGCGCGCTCCAGCACTGCGTCGCCACCAGGGAAAACTATTCATTAATTCCCGCACTCATCGGGATTGCAGCCAGTATGTCATTCCGGCCGTTCCCGCCTCTGGCGGAACGGGCAGAGCCTGCACTATGACGGGAAAATAAAAATAACAGGTGTACCATGACTTCACATCGCCAACGTCCAGCGCATAAAATCTGGCGTAACTGGAAAAGAATATCGTTCAGTAGCCAGATGTTATGGAATAGAAAACAGCAGAAACTCTGTCAGGCTCCGGAATATGATCCGGGTCAGGAGGATAATGTTGTATTGATCGCACAGCAGAAAGATCTGCCGGAGATTCCAAAAATCGTCTGGATGGTCTGGCATAACGATCACCTGCCTGCCTCGATGGCGCTGAATATCAGTAAAATCCGGCGGGACAACCCCGACCACCAGGTTTATCTGATTACGCAGCGCACCCTGTCGCAGTGGCTGCCCGATCTTAACTTTATCTCTTCCGATCTGACGCTGGCACATAAAAGTGAAATCATCCGGCTTGAGCTGATTCACCGTTATGGCGGCATCGGCATCGATTGCAGCACATTGCTGTTTGAGAATCTCGCCTGGGTGCATCGCGTTCACGAAGCGCGGTCAATGGATCTCATTGGTTACTATAACGAGCAATCGACGCTGAACCTGCTTGCACCGGTCACCGAGAGCTGGTTTCTTGCTGCCGCCCCGCAAAATCCCTTTATCCGCGAATGGCTGAAACAGCTGGCGCCGGTTAAAAACGTCGGTATCCGCAACTATTTCCATGAGCTGAAGAAGCGTGATGATTTTCCGCTGATTGTGCAGAATATGGAGAATCCGTCTCGTCAGCTCCTGTCGCTGGCGCAGCAGGTTGCGATGCGGGAATACCGGCGGGCGAATCTCTATCTGCGTAAAAGTGAAGCCAGCGCCTGGTTCTATCAGCGCCTGCATGCCGACAGCAGCAGCGCCTTTGCGCAGTCTGTGATGTTTCAGCAGCGGCCACAGACGCCGCCACCCATTATAAAATTAACCGGCAACGAGCGGCTGCATCTCGACTTCAATCTGCGGCTTGGTTTATATAACCGCAGCAGCCTGATTGGCGAGATGATGCACACCACGCCACCTGCGCTGGCATTGCCTTCAACGGTCAAAGCGCGCGCGTAGCCAGTGCGTAAACGTGGTGACCGCGCGGGGCACCTGCGCCGCCCAGGGTCGTACGATCCACAGGCGGGCGGCAAAGGCCTCAACCGGCTGCCACGCAGGCAACACCTGCTGCAATGACCCTGCTGCCAGCGCCTCCCGGGCGCTGAAATCGGGCAGCATAGCGATCCCTAACCCCTGCAGGGCCGCATCGCGTATCGACTCGCTGTTGTTAGTGGCAAAGCTGCCCTGAATCCGTATCTGGACCTGTTCGCTATCCGCGGAGGTGGTAAATCGCCAGCGCGGTGATTCGACGCCGCGTGGATAGTAAAGGCAGTTATGCTGCGCCAGATCCTGCGGCGACTGCGGTATCCCCTGTTCGTTGAGATAGGCGGGGGATGCCACCAGTAATGTCCGCGTGTCACACAGCGGCAGTGCCACGTGGGTTTCCGGCAGGGTGTCGCTGTGTCGAATGGCCAGATCAAATCCCTCGCTGCTCAGCGACACAATGCGGTCAGTCACATCCAGCTGCAGACGCACCTGCGGATAATCACGCAGAAATTCACCGATAATCGGCACCAGTTGCTGACGGGCAAACGCCACCGGTGCGGTAATGCGCACCAGGCCACGCACCGGCCCGGCGGTATCCCGCACGCTGAAAAAACTCTGTTCAATGCGGGCAAAAGGCTCGCGTAGCTCCTCCACCAGCTTCTCACCGGCAGAGGTCAGCCGCACGCTGCGCGTAGTGCGTTGTACCAGCAACACACCGGCCATCTCCTCCAGCTCTTTAATTTTCTGACTCATCGCCGCTTTGCTGACGTCGAGCCGCTCTGCCGCGCGGGTAAAGCTGCCCTGCTCTGCCAGTACGGTCAGCCAGTGCAGATGATCCCACAGCGTATCCGTTTTCATCTCTTTCATCGTGATTGTTCACTATAGTGAATAATCATTTCAGGCTACGCGCTTTTTCCCGCCGGATAAAGGGGTCACCATAAGGTTCTTAATCACCGGGAGGAATCCGCTATGCCACTGCTACAATTTGATGTTATCCAGGGTCGTTCAGAATCAGAGCTTCGTACACTGCTGGATGCGGCACACCGCGCCGTGCTCACGGCCTTTAAGGTGCCGGAACGCGATCGCTACCAGATTGTTCAGGAAAACAAGCACTACCAGATGGTGTTTCAGGATACCGGACTGGGATTCAGCCGGAGCGATAATCTGGTGATGGTACGGGTCTATACCAGCCCACGCAGCAGTGAACAGAAACAGCTGTTTATGGCCGAGCTGGCGCGTGAGCTGCGTGAGCATTGTGGTGTGCAGGGCAACGATTTAATGATCAGCTTTATCACCAATGACAAAGGTGACTGGAGTTTTGCCGACGGCGAAGCACAATATCTCACCGGCAAACTCTGAAAATCGCCCTGACTTCTGCTCTGCTGACGGTGCGCGCCAGCCACCGTCACGCCTGATAACCTCACTTCTGAAATGACAATAAACCAATCTGCTCTTCACCGCACAAATCGGGCCGGATATGTTGCAGCCGGATTACAGCCAATATAGATTGTCGAAAAACCATCCCCCGAAGGTGGCCGGTTGCGTGAAGCCTCGCGTAGCCCTGAAGAGAGGATTTGCCGTTGTCCGAATTGGTGTCCGTCGCGTTGTTTCTGGCCGCTATTGCAATCTATTCCTGTAAAGCCGGGCGTAACAAATTCTGGTTTATTGTCGTTCTTATTCTGCTGGTGCTTTTCGTTGTGCTGAACGCCACCCTCTATGCCAGCAACTATTTTACCGGTGACGGCATCAACGATGCGGTGCTCTATACCCTGACCAACAGTCTGACCGGCGCGGGTGTCAGTAAATATGTGGTGCCGGCGATTGGGCTGATCATCGTGCTGTTTCTGCTGTTCTGCCTGCTGTCGTGGATTCTGCGGCGGCGTAAGCGTCCGCATCACATGGGCTGGTCGCTGCTGGCCGCCGCCTGTGCACTCGGCTCGGTGCAGACCACCCCGGCCTTTCGCCAGGTCGCGACCCTGATTGTGTCGCATACCCAACTGGCAGATTCTGACTTCGACAACTTCTATAAAGTGCCGCGTAATCGCATTGAACAGCCGCACCTCAACGTGGTTTACATCTATGGTGAAAGCCTAGAGCGCACCTATTTTGACCCTATCGCCTTTCCCGGCTTAGCGCCGGAGCTGAGCCGGCAGAAAGAGCAGAGCATCGACTTCAGCGAAACCGAACAGCTGCCAGGTACCGATTACACCATTGCGGGCATGGTCGCCTCACAGTGTGGCATTCCGCTGTTTGCCCCGTTTGATGGCAATGCGTCAGCATCGCTCTCCAGCTTCTATCCTCAGAACGTCTGTCTGGGCGACATCCTGAAAAACTCTGGCTACGAGAACTGGTTTATTCAGGGTGCCGATCTGCGTTTCGCCGGGAAAGATGTCTTCCTGAAATCACACGGTTTTGATCCCGCTAACCTTTATGGTTCGCAGGAGCTGAAAAGCCGCGTCGCCGATCCCACCTACCGTAATAACTGGGGTTATTACGACGATACGGTAATGGATGAGGTGTTTGAGAAGTATCAGGAACTCTCTCAGGCCGGTAAACCTTTTGCGCTGTTTACGCTGACCGTCGACACCCATCATCCTGACGGATTTATCTCACGCAGCTGCGATCGCAGGAGCTACAGCATTGAGGGCAAACCGAATCAGTCATTCAGTGCGGTCGCCTGCTCGCAGGAGCATGTGGCGCGCCTGATTGCGCGCATTAAAGCGTCGCCGTGGTTCAAAAACACCGTGATTGTGGTGAGCTCGGATCATCTGGCGATGAACAACACTGCGCATCCGTGGCTGGTCAAACAGCCCCGTCGCAATCTTTTCATGGTGATCCGTGGTGACAAGCCGCAGGCGGAATTGATGGAGGCGAAGCGCAGCACGCTGGATAACGGCGCCACGCTGCTCGATATTCTCGGCGGCGATAACGCGATTGGCCTGGGCCGCAGCAGCCTCTCATCGCTTTCACTCTCCACCCAGTTCGACGATATGAAGAGTAAGGTGGCGAGCTGGAAGCCCGACATTATCCAGCTGTGGAACTTCCCGAAGAAGATAGACAACTTCACGGTGGATCAGGCGAAGAATATCTTCAGCTTCTCGGGGACCACCTTCAAATTGCCGATTCTGTTCCGCATCAGTGATAAGCACGTTGAGCCGATGCCGGAGGGGGAATATTCGGCACCGCTGCGCTATCAGCTGGCGGATTTCGCCTCAGCCGATAAATTTCTCTGGGTGGATCGCTGTTTTAAGATGGCGCGACTCTGGCAGCCTTCGCTGGCACTTTCCGGCGATCTCTGTGTGGCGATGGGACAGCTCGGCGGCACGCCGTCGGTGACGCATGTCGACAAACCGCAGTGGAAAGGCAAAGTCCGATTCCCCGAGGGCGCTATCAGCGATGCGCGTTACCAGCAGAACCTCGCGCAGATCCGTATTGAAGATAACAACATTCGCTACAGCGCCGATAGCTTCCGGCTCGACGTGCCTGGCGCGCCGGAGAGTGTTAAAAGCTTCAGCGGCATCTCACGGCCAGAGAGCTGGGGACGCTGGTCTAACGCTAATCTCGCGCCCGAGGTTCATATCGACTATATCGATGCGCTGCCCGCGAAGTTCGATCTGGTGATCACCGCGCGTGCGTATGGCCCCAATGCGCACCGGGCGATTCCGGTTCGGGTGGGCGATCAGCAGCAACTGCTGTCGCTGAGTGAAGAGATATCGACACATACCCTGCATTTTGATAACCCAGGCGCCAGCCATCGTCTGGTGATTGCACCACCTGAACCGCAGCTGAGTAACACCGGCAATATCACCGGTCAGGATCCGCGCAAACTGGGCATCGGCATGGTTGAAATTAAAATCGTGCCACAGCCCTGACGCCCGCTTTTCTCTTTCCGACTCTGCGGATTTCCGCAGAGTCGCCTCATCCTGCCATCAGCTAAATGTTGCGAGACAGCCCGCACTCTGCTGCACGTTACTTGTTGTACTAATTGATATTTTTCGGCGAGACGCGCAAAATATAACCGGCTTAGTGGCGATACTTCTTTTGCCTGTCATGATGCCGTTATCGCTGAAGTGCACAGGGAGGTGTCGTGATGACAAGCACAATGATGAGTACCCACAAAGCCTTTAAAGCGCTGCAACAGGCAGGGATCGACGATCAGCAAGCGGAGGCGATGGTGGAGGTGTTTACTGATATGCAGCAGAGGCAGCCAGGCGGACAGATTGGAAAGCAACTCGGTCAGATTCAGACCAAAGCCAACCATATAGACATTCGGCTCGGCCAGCTTCAGGCAAAAGCCGACCAGACAGACGATCGGGTCAGCCAGCTCAGGACCAAAGTCGACGAAACAAACGATCGGGTCAGACACCTTACAACAAAAGTCGACGAAACAAACGATCGGGTCAGTCACCTTACGACCAAAGTCGACGAAACAAACGATCGGGTCAGCCACCTTACAACCAAAATCGACGAAACAAACGATCGAGTCAGCCACCTTACGACTAAAATCGACGAAACAAACGATCGGGTCAGCCATCTTACGACCAGAGTCGACGAGACAAACGATCGGGTCAGTCACCTTACGACCAAAGTCGACCTGATGGATGATCGACTCGGCAATCTTACATTGAAAGTCGACCAGACAGACAGCCGGGTCAGCCAGCTTTCAATAAAAGTTGATCAAATAGACAACCGGCTCGGCCAGCTTACAACCAAAGTCGATCACATAGATGAGCGGCTTGGTCAGCTCACAACAAAAGTACATCAGATAGACGAGCGGCTTGGCCATGTTGAAAGAAAAACGGACAAACTGGCCATCCGTTTTAATCAGTTAGAAGCCAAGGTGGATAAGCTGGATGTCGCTCTCAGTGAAATGAATTTCCGATTAACTTCGGCTGTGGACAGCCTCAGAAATGACGTTGTTACTCTGACCACCGATATGCGCTGGATCAAACGGTTATCTATTCTCATGACCACCACCCTGCTGGCGGCGGTCCTGAAAGATATTGTAATGTGATCGCGTTATCACCCTGTCAGGGTCTGTCGCGCAGCGCCTCCAGCTTTTCGCGCTGCTGACCGTCGGCGGTAAAGTTATCCTCCGCCAGCCAGCGCTGCAGGCCCTTTTTCACCTGCGGCCATTCGCTATCGATAAGCGAGAACCAGCTGGTGTCACGTGAACGCCCTTTGTAGATGATTGCCTGACGGAAATCGCCTTCATAACGAAAACCGAGACGTGCCGCTGCCTTACGGGAAGGGGCATTACAGCTATCGCATTTCCATTCATAGCGGCGATAACCCAGCGTCTCAAAGGCGTAACGCATCAGCAGGAAATGCGCCTCCGTTGCCATGCGGGTCTGCTTCAGCCGGGCCGAAAACATGACATGCCCGACTTCCATCACGCCATGTTCAGGCTGGATGCGCATTAACGACAGGCTGCCTACTGCCTGGTCGGTGGCGAGATCGATCACGGCAAAATGCAGCGGATCACGACTCATTTCAAGCTGTGCGGCATACGCCTGCCATGCCGGACGTTCGGTAAAGGGACCGGCAGGCAGGTAAGTCCAGTCACGCCCATCTTCAGCCAGCGCCCATGCCTCAAACAGTGCCTCAGCATGACGCGCCACACTGAACGGCTCCAGCCGACAAACTTCGCCAGTAAAAACCTGATGCTGGGGCAGAGGTCGGGGCTGCCAGTCTGGCATTGGCTCACCGACCGGCTGTCCGAACTGATTGGTATGTTGTGGCATGTTGTCTCCTGGCTGCAGATTATCTCTGCAGATTGCCACGATCATAATTGATTAAAAAGGACCAAAACTGGCGAAAATGATAGAACCATTGCCTGCGAACGCATCAGCCAGGCGATATACCGGTTACCGGGCTGGCCGGGTTAACCCTATTATTTCCCACTGATGAGGCTGGCCGGTGCGGCAATGGACTGGCGAATCATCAGACGGGCATCAAAGCGCGGCATCGGTCCGACGGCTTCGCCGCGTATCTCCGCGATCAGGCGTCGTGCCGCTTCACGGCCCATCTCATACACCGGTTGCGCTACCACCGTCAGCGGTGGCGTGACAATCTCACTCCACGGAAAATTGTCATACATCATGAAAGAGAGATCGGCAGGGATTCGCAGTCCGCGCTGCGTCACTTCGCGCAGCAGCCACATCGCCACCACGCTGTCAGAAGCCACCAGCGCAGTGGGCGGCTGCGAACGCTGCCACAGCTCGGCCACGATACGGGCAATCTCCGCTTCGTCCAGCGCATTCACTTTCACCATCGTCGGATCAAATTCCACGCCCGCGGCAGCAAATGCCTGCATCATGCCGCCCACGCGCTGGGCGACCGGCGTCAGGCCAAAATCCCCTGGCGTGCTGTAGTCGGTTGCCAGTGCCATGCTGGTGATATAGGCGATGTGGCGATGGCCCGCTTCCAGTAACTGCGAGGTTGCTTCTGCAGCCACTTCGGTAAATTCGCAACAGATCGCCTCCACATCAAGGTCAGTTACTGCGCGATCAAATAATTTCAGCGCTCTGCCCTCTTCCAGTACCTGAGTCAGGTGACTGTTGTGACGGTGTTCTGAACAGCAGGGCGCAACGATGATGCCGTCGACCCGCTTTTCCAGCATCACCCGCACCGCATCCTGCTCAGCCTGCAACTTCTCATCGCTGTTACTGAGCAGCAGATGGTAACCGGCAGTGCGCGCCACATCCGCCATACCGCGCAGCGCAAGACCGAAATGGGGATTCTCAATGTCGCCGACAATCACACCAATGGTATTGGAACGTCCGGTGTTCATACTGCGGGCCAGGGCATTCAGACGGTAGCCCAGCGCGGAGGCCGCGCTGTTGACCCGCTCCTGCACCTCATCACTGACCGCCCCATAGCCACCCAGCGCACGCGCCGCCTGGGCTTTGGATACTTTTGCTGCGCGCGCCACATCCGCCACGGTGGGCGCTTTAGATTGTCGTTTCTGGCTGGTCATAATTATTTTGAATCACAGGTTGATGACAGGAATATTGACGCCGAAAAAAGGCTGTGCTTAAACTCATTGTAACCCCTTGAGACCGGTCTCACAACATCAGTGTCTTAAGGTGCCACCTGTGTTGAGACCGGTCTCAATAATAATCGCTGGCTCAACAGTCTCTGATGTTTAAACCTGCAAAAACGGATGAGCTATGAAATCGCAAACCACCCTGGGCAAACTGCTCGGCACCACGCTCGCACTCTGTTCACTGTCGTTCTGTACGCTGGCTGCCAGCGATAACAATCCCTATGGCCTGATCGAACCGGGTCAGCTACGCATCGCCAGCGTCGGCGACTCAAAACCTTACACCTTCACGGATGCCAGCGGTCAGTTCACCGGCTTTGACGTCGAATTCTTCAAAGATGTCGCCCATCGTATCGGGATCGATAAGGTCGATTTTATTGGACAGGACTTCTCGGCCATCATGCCGGCGGTGGCCAACGGTCAGTATGACGCGGCGGTGGCGGCCATCGGCATCACCCCTGCGCGTGAAAAGACGGTGGATTTTTCAACCGGCTATCTGGCGGGATTTCTCACCGTGTTGACCCGCCACGACAGCGGCGTGAAGAATGTCGCCAGCCTGGCAAAACACCGGCTCGGGGTGGTTCAGGGCACGCTGCAGGAGAGCTATGCCGTCGAACACTTCACCCAGACCGATCTCGTACGCTTCCCGGATAACAACAGCGCAGTCTCTGCGCTCAACAACGGTACGCTCGACGCGATCTTCCTCGACTACGAGGCGGCAAAAAGCTACGCCGACCGCTTTAAGCTGGTCTCTGCCGCCGACATCCCCTCGTTTGATGCACCGGCCGGCATTGCCATTGCCAAAGGCAAACCCGCCTTCAAGGCCGCGCTGGACCGCGCCATTAAAGCAGCCATGCAGGATGGCACCTGGCAACGGCTCTATCAGAAGTGGTTCCCCGGATCGCCGATGCCAAAACAGTATCTGCCTGGCGGGCAGTAAAGATGCGGACGTTCGCGTCCTGAGTTAACCGGGGGATCCCCCACCCTGCATGGAGACGGCGATGGACTTGCTCACGATTCTTTCCCGCACCTTCTTTGATTTTCCATCAATGATGGAAGTACTGCCGCAGATGCTGACCACCGGGCTGGTCAACACGGTGATTATCTCGCTGGCGGCAACGCTGCTCGGCACGCTATTCGGCCTTCTGCTGGCGCTGATGGGCATCTCGCCCTCACGCTGGCTGCGTCTGCCTGCCCGGCTCTATACCGATCTGTTCCGCGGTCTGCCATCGATTCTGACCATTCTGCTGATTGGTCAGGGCCTGGCGCGCTTCAGCTATCAGCTGTTCGGTCCTACGCCCTATCCGCTGGGGATCTTCGCCCTCAGCCTGATCGCCAGCGCCTACATGGGCGAGATTTTCCGCGCCGGTATTCAGAGTGTTGAACACGGCCAGATGGAAGCCTGCCGTGCGCTGGGGATGAGTTATGGCCGGGCAATGCGACTGGTGGTGATCCCGCAGGGGATCCGCCGCGTATTGCCCGCCATCGTTAACCAGTTCATCGCCATCATTAAAGATTCCTCGCTGGTTTACCTGCTGGGCCTGATGACCCAGCAACGGGAACTGTTTCGCGTGGGCCAGGATGCGGCGGTGCTCACCGGCAACCTCTCGCCCCTGATGCTGGCAGGGCTGTTCTATCTGATTATCACTGTGCCGCTGACGCACATGGTCAACTATGTCGATGTGCGTTATCGCACCGGCCGACGTCGCCTGACTGCCCCGCAAAGTGGCTTAAAAGAGGTGGATGAAGTCAGAGCGCCCGGCGGCGCACTGGTCACTCATCCCCGGATCGGAGGCAACCATGAATAACCTGAACAGCACCACTGCCGCGAGCTGGCACGGTGCCAGCCTGGAGCTGCGCGATCTGACTCTGGCTTATGGCCCGATTGAGGTGTTGCGTAACGTCTCGCTGCGGGTCGCGCCCGGCAGCACCACCTGCATTATCGGGCCATCCGGTTCGGGTAAGTCGACGCTGCTGCGCGGCATCAACCGGCTGCATGAACCGCAATCGGGAGATGTACTTCTGGCTGATCGGTCAGTGTTGCGCGACAAGCCAGATGCGCTGCGGTTACGGATCGGCATGGTGTTTCAGCATTTCAATCTCTTCCCCGATCACAGCGCGCTGGAGAACGTGGCGCTGGCACCGTGGCGGGTTAAGGGCCTGCCCAAAGCGCAGGCGATGGCGATTGCGCGTCAGCGGCTGGAAGAAGTGGGTCTGGGTCAGCGCGCCGATCACCGGCCACGCGATCTCTCCGGCGGCCAGCAGCAGCGTGTCGCGATTGCCCGCGCGCTGGCGATGGATCCCGAGGTCATGCTGTTTGATGAGGCGACCTCCGCGCTCGATCCCGAACTGGTGAAGGGTGTCCTGACGCTGATGGCGGATCTCTGTCGTCGCGGCATGACGATGGTTGTGGTGACACATGAAATGGGCTTTGCGCGCAAAGTGGCGGATCAGGTGGTGTTTATGGACGAAGGCGAGATTGTTGAAGCCGGGCCGCCGGGCGCCATTTTTGATACGCCACAGTCGCCGCGACTGCAACGTTTTCTCTCTGAAGTGCTGTAACTGAGCAAGGAACCTGATAATGGCGGTAAAAACTGAAATGAAAGTGGTTGTTCTGGGCGGTGGCGTAATAGGTGTCTCGACGGCGCTGGAGCTGACAAAACGGGGAGCGGCGGTGACCCTGGTGACCGAAGCCGCGCTCTGTTCTGGCGCATCGGGACGTTCACTCTCCTGGCTCAACTCGGCGGGTGAACGCTCCCGCCCCTATCACGCGCTGCGCATGGCGGGCATTGATCGCTATCGCACCCTGTTTGCTCAACAACCCACCCTCGACTGGCTGCGTTTTGATGGCGGGGTTTGCTGGTTCAGCAATGATGCAGCCGGAACGCAGGCGCGGCACGCCTATGAGAAAGCACACGGCTACGACTCACAACTCATGACACCTGATAACGTGGCGCAGGCGGATGCGACGATCGATCCTGACGCGCTGCCGTCGCAGGCGATATTTAACCCCGGTGAAGGCTGGGTCAGCCTGCCGCACCTGTCAGAGTATCTGGTGAATCAGTTCCGGGCGCGGGGTGGTGAAGTGATTGAACACGCCGGTAAAGCCAGTGTGATCACCGATCAGGGCCGGGCCTGCGGCATTCGCAGTGAGCTGGGCGAACTGCGGGCAGATGCGGTGGTGGTCGCCTGCGGGCCCTGGACACCGGATGTGATTGCGCCACTGGGCGTGACGATTCCCAACGGATCGCCCGTCTCCATGCTGGTGATCACTGAGCCGGGCAAACATGAACTCAAGGCGGTGCTGAACACGCCTCGCGCCGCCATCCGGCCAAACCCCGGCAACCGTTACGCCCTGGATCACGACTGGTACGAGGCTGATATCCAGAAGCTGGCCGGAGGCGGTTACCATATTGATAAGCAGGTTGTAGCAAAGCTGGCCGAGGAAGCGAGTCAGCTGTTACGGGGTGACGAGCCGCTCAGCGTCCAGAGCTGGAAAATTGGCCTGAAGCCGATTCCAGGCGATGGCGATCCGGTGCTGGGGCAACTGCAGAAGGTGCCGGGCTGTTATGTGGCGTTCACGCATTCGGGCGCAACCCTGGCGCTGATTGTCGGTGAATTACTGGCGGAGGAGATTGTAAGCGGTGAAAAGCATCCGATGCTGGCAAGCTTTGGTGCTGAGCGTTTCAGCTAAAAAAAGCCGGTCATCACGACCGGCTGATTTTTACCGCTTATTTTAACCGCGCTTATTTTAACCGCGGAAGAAGATATCGCCCGATTTACCCATGACGATTTTGCCGGTGTCATTGGTAATAAGAATGTAGTTGGCGTTGATATAGGCCCAGTGGGTATTTTCCTGCGGAGCAGGCAGATTACGCTTTTGCCACTCATTGATGGTGTACGTTTTATCGGTGTACTTCTCTGGCACTGTGTCACCGATTTGGTACTGTTTGTAGTCGATGATGATGGTGCTGAGGTCGTAATTAGGGTGCGCGCCATTGGAAGGTGCCGGCGTGGTCGGCGTAATACCATCATTAGATTGTGAGCTGGTCGGTGCCTGGCTTTGCGCGCCACCGGCATCCGGCTGAACGCTGCCCGTATCAGGCGTAGCGGGCTGCGCATCCGGATTAGCAGGCTGAATCTGCGGCGGTGGCGGAACGGTATCCGTTGCTTCGCCAGCGGCTTGTACAGCGGGGATCAGGCTCAGCGAGCCAACCAGTAATCCCATTGATAAAAGTACACGTTGAGTCCTGCGCATAATGATTTCCACGTTGAATTTTGACAGTCAGGCTAAAGACAATGTTTATCGCACTTCAGTTCCGGCGCACTGACGCTATGTGTAAGGAAAAACAGCGCTATTCACTTTACTGCACACAGGCCAGGTAGCGGATCACTGTCCGACCACTTTATCCTGAGTTGCCAGATCGACCAACAACGCAATGCCTAAATAGTTACTCCAGTTAAAGCCGTTCTGCAGCACCACAATCGCATTGCCGTTACGTTTATCGTAGCCGATAAAACTGGCATAGCCGCCGATATAGCCCACCTGATAGGTGATCTGCTGCTCTTCGAAAGTGTCGGTCACCCAGGCGATATTCTGCGCCTGCGCGCCCTGCTGATACCACGCCTGATCTACCGCCGCGAAAGCCCGGTCCCGCGCAGCATCACCGGTAGCGCTGAGATGTGCGCGCAAATAAGCACTCAGATCGCGCGCGTTACTGTAGAGACTGGCCGCGGCCACCATGTTGCCGTGAAAATGCCAGTCAGGCGTCAGCGTGCCGCGGCGAATAAATTTCGGCTGATCGCCTGCATGGCCCAGCGCACGCAGCGGATAGCCCGTCAGCGTTTCCGGTACAAAACTGCTTTGATTCATCTTTAACGGTGTGAAGATAAGCTGTGACGCCAGCGTCTGAATATCCTGATGACAACGCGTGCGCAGGATATAACCGAGCAGCGCATAGCCGAGGTTAGAGTAGTGTGGCATGCGTACCGCGGGTGCAGAGAAGTCCGCCAGATAACTCAGCAGCTTGTCGCTATCAAGATTGCCATAGAAGTTCTCGCCAGTGTCCAGATAACGTACGAACTGCTGCAGCATCGTCAGATCCATATCCTGTCGCGGCAAACCCGAGGTGTGCGTTACCAGCTGCAGCAGCGTGATGCGCTGCGCGTCAGCGCTGAGGTGAACGCCTTCCGGCAGAAGATCGGCCAGTGTATCGCTCCAGCGCAGCTTACCCTGATCAACCAGCTGGATAATCACTTCTGCCGTCACGCCTTTACTCAGCGATCCCAGTGCAAACAGGGTATCGGGCGTGACCGGATAGCGATGCACACGATCGGTGACGCCAAAAGCGTAATAGCGGGTCGGCCCACCGCGATGAATGACCGCAATGCTGATGCCGGGAACCTGCTTCTGTTGCATGTAATGCTGCACGATGTCGTCGACATTTTCATGAAAGGTGGCGTGTGTCAGATAAACGCGGTCGCCCACCGGGGCGGAGGTTTGCGACAGGGTTCCACATCCCGCCAGCAGGAAGATAAAGGCTGGCATGAATCGCGTCATTAATCTGCTGATCCACTGGCCGCCAGGGGTCAGCCGTGCAAGGGAGACTGCAACAGCCGGCCTGCCAGTAAATCCATTTTTCATATATTAATCATTAACTTATTATTATTTAACACGCAACTGTCTGGCTGGAGCGCAAAAATGTACCATAAAGTGCTGTGGGCTATCGCCTGCACAACGGGATGAAAGTGGTGCTAAACGCGGTTTAATCACCGCAGCACGCCCGAACAGGGTTAGCTGTGTTGCAGTCCACAAGGGTGTACACTGCTGCGGTTTTAAGGCTCAACGCCGCTGAAATTTTTGAAATGCCCGGGAGGCAACCGCATGAAAGAAGGCCCACTGTCCGAAAAAGAGCTGCAATGGCTGGAAGATATGCTGGAAAAATATGGCAGCGAAGCATCGATTATTGATGTCTCCGAGCTCGACGGCCTGCTGACTGCCGTACTCTCCGGTCCCGTCACCGTCGAGCCAAGCCAGTGGCTGGTGGCACTGTGGGGTGGCGAGAAGCAGATCCCAAAATGGAGCAACGAGCGTGAAATGACGCGCTTTATGTCGCTTTGCTTCCAGCATATGAATGATGTGGCTGACCGCTTATCTGAATTCCCTGAGCAGTTCGAACCGCTGTTTGGCATCCGTGAAATGGAAGGTCTGGAATTTACCGTGGTGGAAGAGTGGTGCTTCGGCTACATGCGCGGTGTCGCGCTGACCGACTGGACTGCCCTGCCGCAGGACCTGCAACCCGCGCTGGACGCCATCGCTCTGCACGGCGTGGAAGAGAATCTTGAAAAGATCGATGCCATGACGCCGGACGAGATGGAAGCCAGCATTGAAGCTATCCGTCCTGCTGCGCTGGCGCTGCACGATCACTGGATCTCCCAGCCTGAAGCGATTCCCGTTCCCCAGAAGCCTGTCGCGGCAGAGAAACTGCCTGGCCGCAACGATCCCTGCCCGTGCGGCAGCGGCAAAAAATATAAGCAGTGCTGTCTGCACTGATCGGCTGCTTAGCCTCACGATCTGCCGGGCGGCGATTCAGCCCGGCATGCTTCTCTCACGATCCACGACAGTTTGACCTGCATCACTCTACCCACTCCCTTACCTGAATAGACTGCTCACGACTTGAACAGCTTCGTGCTTATCGCTAAGGTAAGCGCGATTTTACCCGCCAGGAATAAACATGATCACCATCGCGCTTATTGACGATCACCTTATCGTCCGCTCCGGCTTTGCCCAGTTGCTGGGCCTGGAATCGGATTTCCAGGTCGTAGCGGAATTTGGTTCTGGCCGTGAGGCGCTGGCAGGTTTACCGGGCCGGGGCGTTCAGGTCTGTATCTGCGATATTTCGATGCCGGATCTCTCCGGGCTGGAGTTGCTGAGCAAGCTGCCGACGGGCCTGGCCACCATCATGCTGTCAGTCCATGACAGTCCGGCACTGGTGGAACAGGCGCTTAATGCCGGTGCGCGCGGATTCCTCTCTAAACGCTGTCGTCCCGATGAGCTGATCGCGGCGGTGCGCACGGTCTCCACAGGCGGTTGTTATCTGACACCAGAGATTGCGATCAAGCTGGCCGCTGGTCGGCAGGACCCGCTGACCCGACGCGAACGTCAGGTGGCAGAAAAACTGTCGCAGGGCATGGCGGTAAAGGAAATTGCCGTTGAGCTGGCGCTGTCACCGAAAACCGTACATGTCCACCGCGCGAATCTGATGGAGAAGCTCGGCGTCAGCAATGATGTGGAGCTGGCGCGCCGCATGTTTGATGGCTGGCAATGAGCCCCTGTGTTTCGCGGCTGATCTCCATTGTCGCCAGCTTTTTCATCTTCTCGGCGGCCTGGTTCTGCCTGTGGAGTATCAGCCTGCACCTGGTGGAACGCCCGGAGCTGGCGGTGCTGCTATTCCCGTTTGGCCTGCGTCTGGGGCTGATGCTGCAATGTCCACGCGCTTACTGGCCGGTGTTGCTGGCAGCTGAGTGGATCATGCTGATCTGGCTGGCGAAGGTGGTCGCGCTGGCGCATCTGCCGCTGTTAATGGCAGGCAGTGTACTGACGCTGCTGCCGGTGGCGCTGATCTCCCATTACCGCCATCAGCGTGACTGGCGCACGCTGCTGAGCCAGGGCGCGGCTCTGATCGCCGCGGCGCTGCTGCAGTCCCTGGCGTGGGCGGGACAGCAGGAGATGCTGAACGCCCTGCTGCTGACGCTCACCGGTGGTCTGACGCTGGCCCCGACCTGCCTGGTCATCTGGCACTACCTCACCAGCACCCGCTGGCAGCCGCTGGGACCGGCGCTGGTCTCGCACCCGGTCAACTGGCGCGCCCGGCATCTTATCTGGTATCTGCTGCTGTTTGTCATCAGTCTCTGGTTGCAGCTTGGCCTGCCCGCTGAACTGTCGCGCTTTACGCCATTCTGTCTGGCGCTGCCGATTATTGCGCTGGCCTGGCACTACGGCTGGCAGGGTGCGCTGATTGCTACGCTGATGAACGCAATCGCGCTGATCGCCAGCCAGACCTGGCACGATCATCCGGTCGATCTCCTGCTCTCGCTACTGGCGCAAAGCCTGACCGGACTGCTGCTGGGTGCCGGTATCCAGCGGCTGCGCGAGCTGAATCAGTCGCTGCAGAGTGAGCTGGCGCGCAACCGGCGCCTGGCGGAACGGCTGGTCGAGACAGAAGAGAATGTGCGCCAGGAGGTGGCGCGCGAACTGCACGATGATATCGGTCAGACGATTACGGCAATCCGCACTCAGGCGGGCATTGTGCAGCGCCTTGCGCCGGATAATGGCCGGGTGATCCAGAGCGGCGTCCATATTGAGCAGCTCTCACTGGGTGTCTACGATTCAGTGCGGCGACTGCTGGGACGTCTGCGACCCCGCCAGCTAGATGACCTGTCACTTGAACAGGCAGTTCGCTCCCTGATGCGTGAGATGGAGCTGGAGGATTGCGGCATCGTCAGTCACCTTGAGTGGCGTATTGATGAGACGCTGCTGAGCGAAGCGCAGCGCGTCACGCTGTTTCGCGTCTGTCAGGAGGGGCTGAACAACATTGTGAAACACGCCAGCGCCAGCGCCGTGACGCTCAAAGGCTGGCAACAGGATGGTCGCGTTTTACTGGTGATTGAAGATGATGGCTGCGGTCTGCCGCCAGGTTCCGGTCAGCAGAGCTTTGGTCTGGTCGGGATGCGCGAACGCGTGAGCGCGCTGGGCGGATCGCTGACTATCTCCTGCACCCATGGAACCCGCGTCAGCGTGCATCTGCCGCTGCGTACGGCCTGAGGAATCACCGTGTTTAACTTTCTGAAAACGCCCGCTAACGCCGCTCCGCTGCAGGACAAAAGTGAGATTGACAGCCGCTATCGCTACTGGCGGCGGCACATCATGTCGACCATCTGGATCGGCTATGCCCTGTTCTACTTTACCCGCAAAAGCTTCAATGCGGCAGCGCCGGAAGTGATCGCCAGCGGCGTGATGATGCGCACCGATATTGGCCTGCTGGCGACGCTATTTTACATCACCTACGGCCTGTCGAAGTTCTTCTCCGGCATCGTCAGTGACCGCTCCAACGCCCGTTACTTTATGGGGCTGGGGCTGATCGCTACCGGCGTGGTCAATATCCTGTTTGGCTTCTCCACCTCACTGTGGGCCTTTGCGCTGCTGTGGACCATCAACGCCTTTTTCCAGGGCTGGGGCGCGCCGGTCTGCGCGCGCCTGCTGACCAGCTGGTATTCGCGCAACGAGCGCGGCGGCTGGTGGGCACTATGGAACACTGCGCACAACGTTGGCGGTGCGGTTATCCCGATCGTTATCGGTGCAGTGGCGCTGCACTATGGCTGGCGAATCGGGATGATGATTGCGGGCAGTTTAGCGATCCTCGCCGGACTGTTTCTCTGCTGGCGTCTGCGCGACCGGCCTCAGACTGTCGGCCTGCCCGCGGTAGGCGACTGGCGACAGGATGAGATGGAGATGGCGCAGCAGCAGGAAGGCGCAGGTCTGAGTCGCAAAGCGATCCTGACCCGCTACGTGCTATTCAATCCCTATATCTGGCTGCTGTCGTTGTGTTACGTGCTGGTCTATGTGGTTCGCGCGGCGCTCAATGACTGGGGAAATCTCTACATCTCCGACACGCTGGGGGTGGATCTGGTGACGGCCAACTCGGTAGTCACCCTGTTTGAGCTGGGCGGTGTGATAGGCGCACTGGTCGCGGGCTGGGGCTCGGACAAGCTGTTTAACGGCAACCGTGGGCCGATGAACCTGATTTTTGCAGCCGGGATTTTGCTTTCCGTCGGCTCACTGTGGCTGATGCCCTTTACCAGTTACGTGATGCAGGCAGCCTGCTTTTTTACTACCGGTTTCTTTGTCTTTGGCCCGCAGATGCTGATCGGCATGGCGGCAGCCGAGTGTTCCCATAAAGATGCGGCGGGCGCGGCAACCGGCTTCGTCGGTCTTTTCGCCTATCTTGGCGCGTCACTCTCCGGCTGGCCGCTGGCGTGGGTTATCGACGTCTGGCACTGGAGCGGCTTCTTTGCGGTCATTGCCACGGCGGCGGGGATCTCCGCGCTGCTTCTGCTGCCGTTTTTAAATGCTCAGGCGCCGCGTCCCCTGCCTGAAGCGTGATACGCCTCTCCTTTTTGCCCCGAGTGGGGCAAAACTAAGAAATTTTCCTGGTTTCGCCTGGATGCTGTCTCAGGCCAGTCTGGCGGCAGGTTTTTACAATGCCAGCCATTCGCTGCCCATTGCAGCTATTCCAACCAGGAGAATCCCCTTCCATGCTGGCATTCCTTAAACAGGTGCGCAGACCAACGCTGGATCTGCCCATCGAACTGCGGCGCAAGATGTGGTTCAAGCCGTTTATGCAGTCCTATCTGGTGGTCTTTATCGGCTACCTGACCATGTATCTGATCCGCAAAAACTTCAATATCGCGCAGAACGATATGATCACCACCTACGGACTGAGCATGACGCAGCTGGGGATGATCGGTCTGGGCTTCTCCATCACCTATGGCGTCGGGAAAACCCTGGTCTCCTATTATGCTGACGGCAAAAACACCAAGCAGTTCCTGCCGTTTATGCTGATCCTCTCGGCCATCTGTATGCTGGGTTTCAGCGCCAGCATGGGCACCGGATCTGTCAGCCTGTTCCTGATGATCGCCTTCTATGCCTTAAGCGGATTCTTCCAGAGTACCGGCGGCTCCTGTAGCTACTCCACCATCACTAAGTGGACGCCGCGCCGCAAACGGGGTACTTATCTTGGCATGTGGAATATCTCGCATAACCTCGGCGGTGCCGGTGCGGCGGGCGTTGCGCTGTTTGGCGCCAATGTGCTGTTCAACGGCCACGTGATTGGGATGTTTATCTTCCCGTCGATTATCGCGCTGATTGTTGGTTTTATCGGCCTGCGCTACGGCAGCGACTCCCCGGAGTCTTATGGCCTGGGCAAGGCCGAAGAGTTGTTTGACGAAGAGCTGAGCGATGAGGACAAAGAAGCTGAAGATGAGTCGATGACCAAATGGCAGATCTTTGTTGAGTACGTACTGAAGAACAAGGTGATCTGGCTGCTCTGCTTCGCCAACATCTTCCTCTACGTGGTGCGCATCGGGATCGATCAGTGGTCAACGGTTTACGCCTTCCAGGAGCTGAAGCTCTCTAAAGAGGTGGCGATTCAGGGGTTTACCCTGTTTGAAGTCGGCGCACTGGTGGGCACGCTGATGTGGGGCTGGTTATCCGATCTGGCCAATGGCCGCCGTGCGCTGGTCGCCTGCGTCGCGTTAGCGCTTATTATTGCCACGCTCGGGATCTATCAGCATGCCAGCAACCAGTATGTTTATCTGGCGTCGCTGTTCGCTCTGGGCTTCCTGGTATTTGGCCCGCAGCTGTTAATCGGCGTCGCCGCAGTCGGCTTTGTACCGAAAAAAGCGATTGGCGCAGCGGATGGTATCAAAGGCACCTTCGCCTATCTGATTGGTGACAGCTTCGCCAAACTGGGCCTGGGCATGATTGCCGACGGCACGCCGATATTTGGCCTGACCGGCTGGGCAGGCACCTTTGCCGCACTGGATGCCGCTGCTATCGCCTGTATCTGCCTGATGGCGCTGGTTGCGGTGATGGAAGAGCGTAAGATTCGCCGCGAGAAACGGCTACAGCGTTTGAAGATGGCGTAAAGATAGAATCAGGCCCGGCGTAAGCCGGGCTTTCCCGCCAGATTCCGCCCTCAGCCATTGATGTAGCCCCACCAATCGGATCACTGCCAGTCAGCCCGCCAAACCTTCCCATCCCCTTTCACTTATTCTTTCACCTCGTCCCCGATTATTTAAGAAATTCACTGTCAGGTGGTCAGCCGGACCACCAGGTTGTGGCCATGTTTTAATATTTACATGGCATAGTGCCTTTGCTTAGATGATAACTGACAAGGCGAATAACGGATTAAGCGGAACCTGATGATGATGAAGGCGCTGACTGAACGGCAACTGACGATTATGCGACAGCTTATTTCTCATAACAGTTATGTGAGCCTGCACGCTATTTCAGAAAAAACGTCTATTACACCCAGAACTCTACGCCGCGATATTGCCGACATTAACGAAAAACTTTCTGACCAGGGAATCAATCTCAGCGGAAAAAGTGGGAGAGGGATCACAATTAAATTCGCTGATGCGCAGTCGGAAATAGCCGCGCGCCGGATTTTCTCAACCGAGGCGGATGATTTCAGCAGTAACTTCAGGATGCTGAAAATAGCGTCGGATTTATTAATGCTGTCACCAAAAAGTTCATCCATCAGCGAGCTGGCGGATAAATATTTTATCAGCCGCGCCTCGATAGTGAATGATTTAAAAACATTAGAAGCATGGTTACATCAGTTTGATTTAACCTTATTAAAAAGCCGTGTCGGAACCAGCATAAAAGGCAGTGACCATAATATTCGCATGGCGATGAAAGCGCTGGTGTTAAAATCGATTTATAACCGTCAGGACATGATGGAAAGCCGTCTGGATGAAAGCACGCTGCAGGAGCTTTCAGAGAAATTTGGTCAGCAGGCTGTCCATTTTACCCTGCAATTAATTAATTTTATTGAACAGCAACTGCAATATACGATAAGCGATCCTTACTACATCAATTTATTTACGCATATTCTGGTGCTGATCCACCGCAGTCACTCGCCGATGCACAGGACCGACGCCCGCGCGGTGTCGATGAACCGGGTCAGCGACCATCACGCCTGGCAGGTGTCACTGGCGGTGATAGAACGCATTGAGACCGCTTACAACACGGTACTGGTGGCCGAAGAGTCTCACTCTATCTATCAGTATCTGGTCTCTTCGGGTAAGGCGGGCGGTGAGTCACCACAGCACGATGACTCCCTGATTTCAGAGCGTGAAACCCGCTTTGCTGAGGCGCTGATCGCCCGGGTGGCGCAGCGCATCAACATTGAAATCACCACCGACCAGAACCTGCAGGCGTCATTGTCCTCGCATATCAAGCCGATGCTGAACCGCCTCAGATATCACATTCGGATTAAAAATCCGCTGCTGCATGATATCCAGACCGAGCTGGGTACGGTGTTCGCCGCCGTTAAAGCGGTAATCAGCCAGCTAACGCAGGAGTACAGCCTGGATGAAATCAGTGACGATGAGGTGGCTTATCTGACGGTGCATATTCAGGCGGCTATCGAAAACAGCATCAAGGTAAAACGGGTATTGCTGGTCTGCTCCAGCGGTCTGGGCACCTCGCAGCTGCTTTACGGACGGATTATCCGCGCCTTTCCCGACTGGAAAATTATCGACATCGTTCCAGGGAAAAATATTGCTGACTCCCTGAAACGACATGAGTGTGACGTGGTGATTTCCACCATCCGGCTGGAACCGCTGGAAAAACCGGTGGTGTATGTCTCGGCCCTGTTCTCGGCGAAAGATATCGCACGGGTAACAGAATGTCTGGTATCGAATTCGATTAATTAATGATAATGGAGAAGCAAAATGACGACAGCCGTGGCTATTAACGAAGTATTAAAAGAAGAGTGCATTATTCTCGATGTCGATTGCCAGACCAAAGAGCAGATTATTTCTCAACTGACCGACCTGCTCTGCCAGACCGGGGCCGTCACCGATAAAGTCGCTTTCCTGAAAGATGTTTATCTGCGTGAGGAATTAGGCTCTACCGGATTTGAAAATCATATTGCTATTCCGCACGGTAAATCTGCGGCCGTCGCCAAAACCCGCATTGCCGTGGGTCGTTTACGCCAGGATATTCCGTGGGAGACCATCGACGGCACTAAAGTCCGGCTGGTTATTCTGTTCGCGGTAAAAGAGTCCGATAAAGATGTGGGCCATATCAAAATGCTCGCCAAAATATCCATTGCGTTAGGCGATGAGGATGTTGTCGAGCAATTGCTTAATGTCCCGCATCGCGAAGAGATGTTTCATTTACTGTTATCCCGATCGGGAGCCTGAATAAACCGGAGAGCAGCATGAATTAAAAAATAAAGGAGGTATTCCAGGTTGTAGCCATCCCTTCAGACCGAAAAACATAAATATAAAATTTTCACTGGAGAACATTTATGAACATTATTGCCATTACCGCCTGTCCTACAGGTGTCGCCCACACCTACCTTGCCGAAAGTAATTTAAAAAAAGCGGCTAAAAAACTGGGCCTGAATGTATTAGTTGAAACCCAGGGCGCGATTGAAAGCGAATATATTTTCAGCGACGACGATATTCATCAGGCGGACGTCGTGTTGATCGCCGCAGATAAAAAAGTTGAGATGGCGCGCTTCCAGCATAAAAACGTGATTGAAGTGCCCGTTACCCGTGCCGCGAAGGATGCTGAAGGCCTGTTAAATGCCATTGTTAACGGCGAACTGGCTCCCAGGCTGGCCAACTCCGCTCCGCAGGCCAGTGCATCTGAACCGGCTAACAGTGCCCGTGAGGCGTCGGGTTCCCGTTCCTGGATTTCAGAGATTTATGTGCACCTCATCACCGGCGTAAACCTGATGATCCCGTTTGTGGTAGCAGGCGGCATTTTAATCGCACTGAGCTTTTCATTCGGAATTACGGCGGCCACACCAGGGGACGCGAACTTCAGCCCGATAGCGAAGATGCTCTCTGACATCGGTGGCGGTTCCGCCTTTGCCCTGATGCTACCGATTCTGGCGCTGGGGATCAGCCAGTCTGTCAGCGGCAAAGCGGGCATCGTGGCGGGCGCCGTGGGTGGGATGATGGCGATCCACACCGGCTCCGGCTTTCTCGGCGCGCTGATTGCCGGCTTCCTGGCCGGATACATCACGCTGCTGATCAATAACCATATCCATCTGCCCAAAGCGGTCGCCGGACTGAAACCTATTTTAATCGTGCCTCTGTTAAGCGTGCTGCTGACCGGCGCACTGATGGCGCTGCTGATTGGTGAGCCGATCAAAATGCTGCTCGGCTGGCTGACCGACTTCCTCAGTTCGCTGGGTAACACCAATGCGGCCATTCTCGGCCTGCTGTTCGGCATGATGGTGGCCTTTGATATGGGTGGCCCGCTGAATAAAACCGTCTGTATGTTTGCGATTGGCCTGATGTCGAGCGGGGTTTACGGACCGATTGCCGCCTGTATGGCGGCAGGCATGGTGCCACCGCTGGGCATCGCGCTGGCAACCACCCTCTTCCGCCGCAAGTTTACCGAGCAGGAGCGTGAGACCGGCAAGGTCACCTACATCCTCGGTCTGTCATTTATTACCGAAGGCGCGATCCCTTACGCGGTCGCCGATCCGCTGCGGGTCATCCCGGCTATCGTGGCGGGCTCCGGGTTAGCAGGCGCCCTCTCAATGATGCTGGGCTGTGCTTCCCGCGCTCCGCACGGCGGCATTTTCGTCATCTTCATTCCTAACGTGATCAGCAACGTCATGGGTTATCTGTTTGCGATTGCCGCAGGCAGTCTGCTGACGGCGCTGATCCTGCTGTTCCTGAAAAAAGATATCTCCGTTCCTGCAAAACAAGGATAAAACCTATGCTTTACAACATGAAAGATCTGCTCAGCGTTGCCCGACAGCATCAGTTTGGCGTTGGTGCGTTTAACATCGCCAGCGCGGAGTTTGGACGTGTGGCGGTTGAGACTGCCGAGCGACTGGATTCACCGCTGATTCTGGAGATCCATCCTGAAGAGATGGCCTTCACCGGCCCGGAATTTATCGGCTATCTGCGGACGCTGGCGATTCAGGCGCGCGTGCCGGTGGTGATCCATCTGGACCATGGCCGCTCGCTGGAAGAGGTGATGAAGGCGATCTACGCCGGTTTTACCTCGGTGATGATTGACGCCTCGTCTCACCCTTTCGAACAGAACATTGCGCTGACGAAGAAGATTGTCGAGATAGCGCACACGATTAATGTCTCTGTGGAAGCGGAGCTGGGCACCATCGGCGTGGCGGAAGGCAGCGGCGAAGGTGGCAGTAACGAGATTCTCTATACCGATCCGCAGCAGGCCGAGACCTTTGTGCGCGAGACCGGCACCGACACGCTGGCGGTCGCCATCGGTACCTCGCATGGCCTCTACCCCAAAGGGAAGCAGCCGAAGCTGGATATCGAGCGCCTGCAGCAGATCCGTAAGGTGGTTGATATCCCGCTGGTGCTGCATGGCGGTTCGGGCAACAAAGACAGCGAGGTCGCGGAATCAATTCGTTATGGCGTCGGTAAAATCAATATCTCCAGCGATATGAAGAAGGCGTTCTTCGTGGCGCTGGAACAGGAGCTGAAGCTTGGGGGTCACGAGCCTAATTCCCTCTTTGTTAAACCGATGCAGGCGGCGAGTGAAGTGGTCGCGGCGAAGATGGCGCTGTTTAGTTCGGTGGGGAAAGCGGCGTTGTATCGGTAAGGGGTTGTGTGGCGTGGATGGTGGCTTGAAGACTGGTAGGAGGCCGGGAAAAGGCACCGATGAATAGGTGCCTTTTTTAGATGTTGTACAACCGGATAACGCGGTCGTAACGTTTTTCGAGCATGCATGGAGGTCGTCACTAAATCCCCCATTACACCCCGGTAACGTTTTAATTACTGCTTCACTGCCAAGGAGAACTTAGCTATACCCCAGGAAACAGGATTTTAATCTCAGGACCGAACATTCCAGTCATCCGTATACTGCACATTACCATCAACGTAACGCCAGGTGATTTTGTCGTACATCAGGGAAAGGCTTTCCATATGGTTGATCTGCGAGTTTCCTGCCATTTTAGCATTTGGCATCCCCGGATTAATGCCAGTCACCTTCACCCCTTCGATAGTCATAACAAAATAGCATTCCTCTTGCCCGGCATGGTTAATGCGATACCAGCGAATCTCCGCACTTTTCAGCGTCTGACCAGTAGCAACGGCTTTGTATAAGTATGGGCTGGCGCTATCAAACTCTTTTTCAATCATAATGGGAGAGTGTGATCGCTTGCCGGTGATTTTACCGTTGGCACTATCCACTGGAATATTTAAACCGTGACTGAAGCCAACAATTTCGATAGAACCATCACGATCCTGAACGTCTACTGATCCCTTAATATCTGCACCGCCGTCATCTTTAAGCCACATGTAAGCTGGAATAGGCATTTTACAAACTCCTTTTGAATGTGCATTTCTTCATAATAAAGTAATAGCAGAAAATGGCTAAAATCAGGTTGAAAGCCATAAGTGCAGCCATAGCAACATCTGAAAATTTTTCTATGTCCGGAAAAACAGCCTGGTAAGGTACAAAACGGACGAATAACCAAAGCAGCATTACAAAAATGATTATTTTTATCAATCGTCGCACGGTAGAGAAAGCCCACTCTTTAGGGAGGCAAGATGGGGTCACTTTGTGAGTAAGGCCGTTAAAAAGGGTGATAATCGCACTCATAACCGGAATGCTGATTAGAGTATTAATTAAAATAGAAAAGTAATCCCGCAACGACTCCCAGGCCTCTAAGTCAGGTTCACCCAGAATGAAATGGGTAACGTTCAGAGCGCTTTGGAAATCAAATAAGGCTGTTATAGAGTCAACTAATCCATCATAGGGAACTTCTTTAGCTACGAACAGCATAATCACAGTAAAGAGCGCCAATTTTATAAAGAGACTAAGGACATGTTTTGCCATTGGCAATTACCTCAATCGTTCCATAGGCCTTTAACTTCCTCATACAAGGAACCCCTATTTTCTGGGTCCTTAATAATGCATTGCGTAACAGGGAAAAATCAGAATCATGCGGAAGTGTGATACAACCCTCAGAAAGAACGCCGGGGTGCAAACGAAAGTTACCACGCTTAACGCTATCAACCCAGGTGTAATCATCAATTGCCCAATCATCCCGCCATATTGCAAACCATTCGGAATGCCTGAACGTAGCACCGCTGGCAAAATGATTATAAATATCCCTTACACCGGCATTTAGTTGTGATCGGAGGCCTCCCTCAGGACGGTCAACAATCCAGTATTTACCCGCTGGTACAGGCCCCTCTTTAGGAATCATTCCACAGGCACCACGATTACGATAAGCACCATTGCCAGAGAACGCTAAAAACGTTCCCACACCCGGAAAGGATAACGGTGAGTAGTCAGCATCATTAATAACAAACTTTCCATGTAGAGCCATTGATAATCCTTGCATCTATAATCCTTTGTGCGCTTATCCTACGCTGGTGAAAAGAAAATGAGCGATAATTTTCCCTGGAAAAAGTCTGAATTTAAGAAATAGGATGATTATGTTAGCAATAAGTCACTTAACAGATGTAATTAATATGCGTTTATGGCTTGTTATTTAACCTGAGAGTAACAGAGATGTTATAGCTCAACAATCATGTATAAATGACAAGCTTGTAACAAGCTTACTATTAATTAATATTCCACGTGTACTGCATGGCGGTTCGGGCAACAAAAACAGCGAGGTCGCGGAGTCAATTCGTTATGGCGTCGGTAAAATCAATATCTTCAGCGACATGAAGAAGGCATTTTTCGTGGCATTGGAGCAGGAACTGAAACAGGGCGGACACGAACCTGATTCAATGTTTACGAAACCGATGCACGGGCGATCGTCCTCGTCAGCCGGGTTCTTGCTGGCAGAGGGTTTGATTACACCAGAGTGGCTGGGTCGGTGGAGGATTAAGGGTGATAAGGTTTAGTTACTTCCCGACTGCAACGTCAGCTGGCGGCGCTGAAAGAATAGCGCAGCGTTTATCCAGTAGGGACTCAACAGACGCCCGATTACCCTTATCCCAGCCGCGCCGGGTAGTTAGCAGGATAAACCCTTTTTCTCCCGAAAACGTCGCCGGGATGAGCGCCACACCAGACTCTGCCAGCTGCGGCGGCGACAGCCGGAAATGGCGTGCCACGGAGGAGACAGGATAAATCCCCATCGCCGTCTGCTGCATAACGCGACGGGCATAGTAGGTGTGGTTCAGCAAACGGTCGGGCAAGGGTCGCCAGTCATTATGAATAAAGGGGCGCTCGGCCTGAAGCTGGCGATAGACATCTTCCCGCAGGCAGGTCAGATGAATATGCAGTTGATTCTGGCTGCGGCCATAAGCGGAATTCAGCGCCATGCCGAGCCGATCCTCAGGCACTTTAGCGCCATAGGCCGCCATCAGACGATAGCGCATTAACCAGGCGTAGCCGAAATAGTCGGGACGTCCGGGGCGCGACAGCGCAATGCTCTCAATGCCGGACATCGCCATCGTGGGCACAAGAATAAAGTGCAGCCTGTGGCGAGGATTCTGGATAATACTGAAGCCCTGCGTGTTGTCCTGCGGCAGATAGATTTGCTGGCAGGGAGCCGGATCGCGACGATAGTGATAGTTATTCATGCAGAGGTCATGCGTGACCGTCCACAGCGCGTCAGAGCGGGCGCATCCTGTCAGCAGCAGCACGATGACCAGCGGCAGAGACCGGCATCGCCGTAACAATTTCCCGTTCAGGCGACTCAATTATTCAGAACCCTGGTCATCTCAACCTCATGGGTTGTGGGATTAAAGTACAGATAGAACAGATCCCCATCCAACTTATCAGGCCTTGCCCATATTTCCTTCTCGCCCAGACTGCGATTTTGCTTCACGTATCCCAGCTTTTCGAGATAAGCCTGCAGCGATGCAGTATCTGTAGCCCCCTTAAATACGATACTATTTGAAGGTGAGTATCCGTCGCCAGGGTGCGCTTCAAAATAGTAGTTGTCCGTTATACGCGGCGCGTTTTCAATGTCCTTGTCTGTCAGTGTGTGATAGCTGAAGAAGTCATTTTCTTTATAGACAGTCGTTTCATCAGAGCCCGATGCAGTAAGCCAGAAAAACAAGCCAATGAGAATGAGGACGGTGGCAGCCACAAGTGCGGACCACTTAAACAGGTTTTTCATTGCCTCGTCCCCATGAATAAGAGTGATGTCCCATCATTGGTAACTACCTTAACTACCGCAGATGTGAAGTCGTTAAGCCTGGCCTGATGACATGCGTGCGTTTATGAGAATCAAAGGGCCGTTATGCCCCCTATTCTTTTGGATAAGAAAAATCAGCAGTGACTAAATGCGACATTGATTTATCAGATTGAACATCATAGGCGAAATAGTAACGTTCTCCAGTTGTGAACTTAAATCCAAACACAGGAAGGCACTCACCTTTTGGAACATAAACAGGTTTGTCATCAAAAACCTTGTGAAGAGAGTTGCTTTTATCGCTGTTGATTTGAATGGCAGTAATCCTTTCTTGTGGCTCCAGTGGCGACACCACACAAACTTGCTTGTCTTTGATAAATGCCGTTGTAGATTCGCGCTCCACCATTCGGTCGCCAGGCCCAGGGCATCCCGTTAAGAGAAATATGGCACCCAGCATCATCTTGTTTTTCATGATTAACGCCCCTTCCCTGTTACGCTTTTCTGATAAAGCGTGGGGACATCCTGCAACATATTATTGCCCCTGTACATCCCCATGCGCCCTGTCCTCTGATAGAAAAAACACTTACTCATCCCATAAACCAGTAGTAACCAATAGTCAACTAAAATAGAGACTTACTGTTCAGGAGAGTAATCAGGTTACTGGCCTGCTTACACGACCTGATGTGCCTCCTGCTGATTAACACTCGCTTGTCATCACCTATATGGTCAGTGAAAGCGCAGGCGTTAAACCGGCTGCAGGGTTGACCTGAACGTTTGCCATCAGGCCCTATGTCCGAAACCCACAGGGGTTAGCGCAGCAGAACTGACGACCCGGTAACGCCGGGGAGCCGAAGGGGAGCATAAGCATCAGGATTTAAAAACCGTCAGCAGTCAGGTACTGACTCGGTGTCTGTTTAATTACGCCTGCCAGCATGATTTTTGTTATGAAAAATGCTGCTGTCGGTTCACTCCAGTCAGCAATACCTTAAAATCGCGAATCATTATTCGAATGTTCCTGCTGTCCCCGCAGATTTTTGTGAATCCCGATAATTCATCTGTAGTCTTGTAAGCTGGTCTTTCCATCCGTTTTGTAAAGCAAAAATATCCAGGATATTGCTGGCAGATGTGATTTGCACTGTCCTTTAACTGGTTTAAAATACGATTAGCAACAGCTAACGAAGCGGATTATACTGGTTTATCCACTCATCCCGGAGGTAGAAACTGACGTGAAGGATACATACTACAACGATACAAGAATCAATTTGTTAATCCAGAATGAACTGAATGCATTCTTTGAGGATTACAAGGGTATTATCTATGCCTACGCCATTATGAACAAGAAAGACCCTTCACAGATGCGTATTATTAATAACAACCCTGAGTGGTTCGATATATACCTTGAAAGAAAGTATCAGTTTATTGATCCTGTCATCATTCAGAGTTTACGTTGTATTGAAGATTTTTATTGGGAAAACAACGTCATTCTGTCAGGCGGCTACAATCTCACGCGAATTTTCAATGAAAGTTTTCAATATAATATTTTCCAGGGGCAGACATTCCCTCTGCATGACTACCTGAACAACCTGGCTTTGCTATCCATTATCAGTCAGAAAGATTCTGGTATTGATATGGAAAAAAATCGTTCGAAAATAGTTAGCTTTCTTATTAATTTGCATCAGAAGACGCTTAACTTATACAGTCAACACCATCAGAAAAAAAACGTTTTTTTGTCACCGCGTGAGCGACAAATACTTAAGTGGGTCGGCGCCGGGAAAACATACGCCGAAGTTGCGGTCATTTTATCTATTGCGGAGCGCACCGTAAAATTCCATATGGGCAACGTCATGAAAAAGCTCGGAGTGAATAACGCCACACATGCGGTAAAACTAGGGACGGAGCTCCGGCTGCTGGACAACTGAGCCAGCGTTACTGGTTAAAGATGGCGTAAGTGCCGGGACATCTCACGAAGCCAGCCACTGGCTTTGTCCCTGGTGATAATATCTTCCACAATGCTCATGCTGGCAGGCATGAAAATGTAGTAGATAACTTCTCCTTTTTCAGAAAGGCCTTTCTGAATAACTTCTATTTTCCAGTTCGCATGGCGAAATATTGCATACATGCCGCGACTTGCCACAGCGTACATCCCCCGATAGTTTCTCTTCATGCAATAAAAAATCATTGCAAGGAATAACACTTTACTGGCAGGCAAGCCATGAAGGCCTGCAGAGTCACGTCTTTCTTTATCTAAAAACAGCCGGCTAATCTCACAACAGGGGATATCTGTGGGGAGACCACTTATACCCTCAAAATATTCATGAAAAATTTCGCTCATCATCGTCGGCTGCGTTGAATCTATAAACCGTGCACCACATAGCAACTTCCCGTTATGCATGCCCAGCAGGTAAGTCGTATTTTCGTTGTCAAATTGATCCTTTTCCATGCCGTCAATGCATTCGACTTTCCAGTCGAGCCTCTCACGAAATGTTTTTCTTCTTAGCCGGTAGAGTTCGGTTGATAATTCTGGCGGAAATTCATCGTAATCACGCAAAAAAAACTCAATAGCAGAATTCATTCATTCATTCCTGATAATCACACATGGGAACCATTACCCCTGTCTTTTAAGACAGCTTTTATTACACCTGCGCAGACCCTATACTTAAAAAAGTACCTGACCACCGGGCACTCACCATGCTTAGCGGTCAGGAGGTCAAAGACCAAGTCAACACCAGGGAAAACCCACCCGCGATTATCTGATATTTCAGGTGCCGGGTACAGAGTGCAATAAGCGCTCAAACGATAATTATATTAAAATACGAAAAACATCAATTAACTATAGTTTAATTATTGCCCTTTATAATTTTAAGGGGCAAGCTTTCCTTTTGCATTGACTAAAGCAACTATTATCTAATCTGTGATACAGGTTAACCGGGGGTTTCCCCGCCTGACACTAATCAGTTGCTGAAGACATCGCCGCCAAACTGTTCAGCCGTTATACGAAACCCCTCACTATTATCGTTACAGATACCGCCAGCAGCGAGTAACCGGCCGACGCCTTTGATGTTAAGCGTTCCGTAGGTTACTGGCTGGCTGTCTCCCGCCTCCCGCGCTGAGCTGCCTTAATGAGGTTGGCGCAGGTATTCCGTCAGAGCGTCGGTGATCGCGCTTACTCACTGCAGGATTAAACGCACCGATAATGTTTCCGCTCCACCGAATCTGAAGGCATTTTCATCGCCGCAAATTAACTTACCGTTGTCGGCAATGTAAAACAGCCCGGCGGACAGAACAGACACATCATTCAGGCATACCACATCACCACACTCTATCATGGCTTTTAGTTGTTCCTTTGACCGCTCTCCGTGTCTGGAAAGCGTTCCTGCAAGGGGATGGCTGGATTTTGGTTGGGTATTGACATTATAGCGCTGGTGATGTCAGCGATAATCAAACTGGTAGTCCTGTCCGGCGTGGCTCCATGTAGTAAAAGGGCTGATGATACGTTCAAACTATTCCGGCGAAACATTATTCCCCGACAGGCAAATAAGACAATTTTCTGACAGGCTCCATCCCATATAAGCATCCCTGTGTTGTCTCTTTCGTTCCCAGGGGGATCATGGGACTGCAGGAAAGTGAATTAAACAATCAGGCAACGAAAATCCGATGTCCCGGTGGTGGATACACCAGAAAACGGTGAGCAGGTTATAATGCAACTCAATCAATCACGCATGCACGTATTTTTGGGCAAGAAAACCTAAGATTTAGCCATACATGTCTTAATAATTTAATGCACAATGTGAGCGAATTTACGTCATTAAATTTGTAATTAATTTTTCAACTTCTGCCAGAATTAATTCACACCTTATAAAATCATTGCTTAGTGTTAATTTTCTTCTCAATCGCTCTGACTATAATCTGATAACCAATGAGCGTTACCATTGTACATATCACTAATAGCGCAATACCCACGAAACCCTCAATATCGCGTTGATTAAATAGCTTTGCTAACTCTGTCCAAAACTGCTGCTCTCCTTGTGTCGATGGATCTGACGGTCTTACCAGAAGGAACGTCATTACAAACAAAGATACTGCGATAAGGATTCTAAACCCCGCTGGGACACGTTTTGCTTCCATTTAAAACCACCTCAATTGTGCCATAAGACATTAGTCCATTACGTAATTTCACTTGTGAAGTAGAGAGTAATGCTTGCCGAATAGCGATGAAATCAGTTCTGTGTTGCAAAGTGATGCAGCCTAAAGATACACCAAGAGGCCCGCGAGGATGTAGTCTGAAATTCCCTCGCTCTACATTATTAACCCACATATGATCATCTATCCTTCCATCATCACGATACAAAGCAAACCATTCATACTTGATAACTGGTGTTGAAGTAGGCCATGAGTAGAAATCATGCAAGTCAGTTCGGATTATACCTTTCCAGCCACCGGTTGGGCGCTTAACGATGTGATATAAACCATCAGGTATTGGCCCGTTGTCTGGAACTGCAATGCATCCTGCACGATTGCGATATTCCCTGTTACCAGAGTACGCCATAAACGTCCCGATTCCATACATGAGTAAAGGTGAGTAATCTGCATCATTGACTGTGAAAATTCCTTTTAATGCCATGTCTGGCTCCTTCTACTTTGATCATTTTATAGATGAGTGTGATTTATCATAATGCCTCATCATAAAATGAAAATGATCTGCGTCTAATATTCAACACAATCATGAGTTAGTGATATATCTAATATTTACTGTGTTTCTATTTCGCCAACGTGCTGAAAAATCTGATAGACTTTGATAACTCAGTGCTGAATGTAGATAACACTCTTTATAATTCTACCGCCAGATTTCCTGCACCAGGTTTAGAAAGTAGCTTTGTGAATAGTATGCTTACGGAGAGTTTCGGGAAAAAAAAATCGGCTCTGGCCTCACGAAGGATGCTGATTTGGAAAGCCATTTTTATACGCACGTCTTCAAATTGCCGATGAAGACAGCACTAACATTGCAATATGTTAATTAATGGTGAGCAGGTCAAAACCAGTCAAAGTGATGGCATTCTGTTCGCCTCGTAATATTTAATATCATCGTAAGCTGGCGATGACCGCTGAAGATGGCCAGGTATTGAATATTCGCTTCGATCAGGGAATGGGATACCGTGCATTAACTTTGTATCTCAGCGGTATAGCTTTAAGTTCAGCGATAACGTTTCTTTGCGGTCAGGTAATAAGGCGCTGGTCTGCAAGGAGGGAAATGTGGTCAACAGCGAAGAAAGTTAGGCAACTGATGTATTTGTGGAAGTGATCGCATCCTGACATTTAACCGCTCCCGATACGATGTCGGGAGCGGTTTTACACTCAGACGACTTTCTGTTTACCGGCAATAACCTGAATAAACTCCTGCACCTGCTTTTGTTTCCGCGCCGACAGCTTGCATACCTGGCGCAGCGACTGCATCAGTTCGCTCTCCTGCCGGGCGGTGAGCACAATACAACCTTCCATTACCTTTACATCTACTGCTGTGCCCGTGGCAAAACCGGCAGCTTCCAGCCATTGTCCTTTCATAGTGATGGCGGGTATACGGCTGTAATCCGGATAGCGGCTTGCATAGCTAACGGTTAATTGCCGGTTATCTGCAGGAGAGACTTCTGGTTCGGTCGGTTGTGCAATAGAATGGGCGTCAGTCATGATTACTATTCCTTTTCAATAGTGATTGTGATTAGCGGCGCGGGTGTGTTGGCGCACATCCGCGCCGCGCTAAATACCTGTATATATCATCAGGAAAAAGACGGTAAGTCCAGCGTGAAATAAGCTATTTATAAAATCATTTGGATATAAATATTAAGATTTAGCTGGAATTAAATAATAAGAAGCGCGCCATTAAGGTGCGCAAAAAAAATTAAGAATCAGGATTTTTTACCTATACTGGCTGCACGCTCGGCTTTAATTTTTTCCAGTAATACTGGTAGCACTGTTTTCAGCACTGATTAGTTCCGGTTTTTCTGCCCGCCACTGCGCGGTGAGTTCAGCACGGAATGCTTTCGCCAGGATGGATTGCGTCAGGTTGTTAATGCGTAAGAGCGCACTGTTGACCTGTTTTTCAATGGTGTCGGCGTAGGCGAAGAGCTGTTCTAAGCGTAAAAGGTGAGATATTCCTCTGACAAAGCAGATTTAAACTACAACATTCACGAGTGTCGTAAATATCAGCCATACTATTACTGTGTATATAAAATGAGTAAGCCGGGTGATATTGCAGATTATGCTATATGGAATAATTCACATATGGTAACGCTGGGTTATTTTGACTTCAAAAACGATGATTTACTCCAACCGGATGCACTGAAATAAAGAAGAATAATAGTGAAGTTAATGTATTAAAAATTACGGCAAAAACACACACATTAAACATAAATAATTCTGGATAGCACACTTGCAAAACGGGGTAATCCAGAATTTAGCAATGTTGAGAACATACTATTCAAAGTAATGAACGATGGGATAGTACATACTGTTTATAACGAAGCCTCATCATTACTACCGTACAGTGTATATGCGTAAGGATACCAATCACTGGGAAATATCAATGGGATGCAGGTCAAATTAGTTTGCCAATCTGTTCCTAGGGCAACTATGTTCTGAGTGATATTGAGATAATCTAGTATGTGTCATCATGAAAATTACCTCGTGTTGCTGATAGATATCAGACTAAGGAAGAAACAGTGCGAGTTAACGATATGTTAGCGCTAAGGGCGGTGATCCGCTCGGCCATTTTTCAAAGCAATTATCGAGGTGGAATATAGGATTCTGCCATTACCTTAACCGAGATGGGCTTTGGCTGATCATCAACATAGACCGTATCAATTTTGCTGATACGGTCTGCAATTATCGATTACGCTGCTGAATAGGACTAAAGAACATATCCCATAGATGCTCTGCCATACCTTCGTTAGTCAATAACAAATCCCTTGAGTTGCTGTAGCCCAATCCCATCAAGGTGCGGAACCCAAGTGTTTGCCCATTATCTGCAACACAAAGACTTTCATTGCAACTATTACGAGTCACACCGCTTTGACTGTAGCAGATATCCCCGAATCCCATATTACGACTGCCACACCAGATTCCGCACTGACCAACCTTGCCACCGTTGATATACACGGCACATGTGAAGGAATCGTTATCAGGTTGATGGAAATCAACGTCTAGCCCTGCATGGCGCTTTTTGAGTTCATCCAGTGAGTTTGCAAAATAACGAGCAACATACTCAAAACCTTCGCGACGGGCACGATCTTTATCGAGGTCAGTAAAATTCTTTGGCAGAGAAAGATTGCTGGAACGTGGCGTAAACACTGTATCCGTCGCCTGAAGCATTGGGTTAGCCGGAGCTGGTGCGGGCACAATCTGCTGCGGCTTTTTCGTTTCTAAATTGGCAATGGCTCGAGAAACAGCATCGACGACCTGAACATATCCCTCATCGTGGCTGGCAAACTTGCTTATAGCTTTACCGTCGATTGTCGCCGCCATAATGCTGCCAAATGGCAACTGATGCCAGGCACACTCTCTTAAGATCACTGGAATGACCACCGCCTCGCCCCTTTTATGCCGCTCCAGTGCATTGGTCATCTCCACCTGGTAACAATAGTCAGAAGCGATGAAATCACTGCTAATTAGCAACAGGATAATATCTGCCTGCGAAAAATAGTGATCGATCTGATGTTCAAACTCTTGTCCAGGAACGATTCGGCGATCGTGCCATGTGGTGATTTTCCCCATTCGCTTTAGCGGGGAGAGATGCTTCTCTAGCTCATTGCGTTGTGCTTCATCCGCATGAGAATAGGAAAAAACGAGAGTAGTCATAATGGTGAAATGCTCCTGAACCATTTTCGTCTAAAAGACTATTCTGAGCCCAAAGTTTAAAAGAATCACGCTGCAGGCCGTAATAAATAGATGCTTGATCTACATTAATTTGTTATTCCAACCAATTCGTAATCACCATATGCCATCCGACTCACTTCGTCAGCCAAATTAGTGTGATATTATTTCCAGAAATCCTGTTGTATCCACGACATAAGGCGATGATTGATGGAGCAGTCTCTCAATTTTGAAATGTTGCGTAGCCAGTGGCCGGAACTGGCAGATCTGGGGTTAATGGCAGAACGCTATGTCCACACAGACCCGGAAAGCAGCCTAGTTAAGCTTCGCAACTATACCGAATTAATGGTGCGCTGGTTGTACCGCCAAGAAAGACTGCCGGAAGGCATCAAGGCGAATCTGTACGATTTAATGAACGCCGATGTGTTTACCAGCATGATGCCGGAAGCCATCATCATGAAATTGGATGCACTGCGTATACACGGTAACCGCGCCGCGCACGGCGGACGTATCAAAGCTAAAGATACTTACTGGCTGTTAAAGGAAGCGTATTTACTGGGAGTTTGGCTGTATGTTCGTTATGCCCACGGTAATGTTGATAACTGCCCCAAATTTTCTCTTCCTCCATTAACGCAATCTTCAGGTCGTGCAGATGAAAAACGTCTGGAAGATGCAATCAGAGCTCAAGATGAAAGCCGTGAGCGTGAACTGGCGTTACAACGTGCACTACAGCAAGAGCAGGAAAAGGCCGAACACCTCACCCAGCGCCTGAATGAAGCCAGAGCTCGCAACCAGCATGTTGCCGATATCCTCTCTATTGATGAAGCGGAAACCCGCCGCCGCCTGATTGATTCTCGCCTGCTTGCCGCCGACTGGAATGTAGGGGAAGAGCTTAACAATACCGATCAGGTTACGCAGGAACACCCCGTTAAAGAACAGCCTACCGCGACCGGTGACGGTTATGCGGACTATGTCTTGTGGGATGAGGCACATAAACCGCTGGCGGTGGTGGAAGCAAAAAAAACCAGCGTCAATGCCGAGCAAGGGCGAATTCAGGCCCGGTTGTATGCAGACTGGCTGGAAAAAGAATATGGTCAGCGTCCGGTCATTTTCTACACCAACGGCTACGACATCTGGCTGTGGGACGACCATAAAACTCATGGCTATCCTCCGCGCCGGGTATTTGGCTTCTACAGCATGGAAAGCCTGCAATATCTTATTCAGCAACGTGAAACCCGTCTCCCGCTGAATAGTGTCCCGCACGTTAAAGATAACGAAGGTAAGGCCGTTGCCGGACGTTTGTATCAGCTTGAAACCATTGCCCGCGTCAGCGAACGGTTTACCAATAAATATCGTCAGTCATTAATCGTTCAGGCCACCGGCACTGGTAAAACCCGTGTAGCGATTGCACTGAGCAAACTGATGATTGATGCCCGTTGGGTAAAACGCGTTCTGTTCCTTTGCGACCGTAAAGAGCTGCGCAAACAGGCGGCGAATGCCTTCAATCAATTCACCAATGAGCCGCTGTATGTGGTCGGGAAATCGAAAAAAGCAGATAGGCAGAATGCCAGAATCTACATCGCTACCTATCCTGGCATGATGAAAATCATGGACCATTTCGATGTCGGTTATTTCGATCTGATCATCGCCGATGAATCCCATCGTTCGATCTATAACGTTTACGGCGATCTGTTTAAGTATTTTGATGCCCTCCAGATTGGCCTGACAGCTACGCCAATCGACATGGTGAGCAAAACCACTTTCGGCCTGTTTGGTTGTGAAGGACGTATCCCTACCGCCAACTACAGCCTGGAAGATGCCATCGCCGATAACAATCTGGTTCCCTATGAGGTTGTCACGCACACAACTGAATTCCTGCGCGAAGGCATCAAACGGGAGAAATTAAGCGACGCACAAATCCGCGAACTTGAAGAACAGGGTATCGATCCTAATACGCTGGAATTTGATGGCAAGGCGCTGGATGAGGCGATCTACAACAAAGACACCAACCGCTATATCTTGCGTAACTTGATGGAAAACGGCCTGAAAGATCAGGACGGCCAACTGCCTGGTAAAACCATTATTTTCGCCCGTAATCATAAACACGCGCTGTTGCTGAATGAGTTGTTCGACGACATGTACCCGCAGTTTGCCGGACGCTTCTGTCAGGTCATCGACAACTATGACCCCCGTGCCGAGCAACTGATCGACGATTTTAAAGGACTGGACGAAAGCACCAACAAAGAGCTGACTATCGCTATCTCTGTTGACATGCTCGATACCGGCATTGATGTCCCGGAAATTGTGAATCTGGTCTTTGCCAAGCCGGTCAAATCGAAAGTGAAGTTCTGGCAGATGATTGGCCGTGGTACGCGCCTCTGCGCGGGGCTGTACGGCTACGATGACAACGGCAAACCGCTGGATAAACAAAAATTCCGTATCTTCGATCACTGGGGCAATTTTGAGTATCACGAGCTGCATACCGAAGAGGCCGAAGTCACAGCGACAAAATCGCTGGCGCAAAAACGCTTTGAAGCGTGGGTTATGCTGGGGGCTACTGCGCAGCGTAAGTTCGACAAACAGGCGGTGGATTTAGTCGCTCACCAGCTCCGCGAGCAGATCAACGCGCTGGATGAAAAGTCGATTGCCGTGCAGGAAAAGTGGCAGCAAAAAGCGCAGTACAGCGATGAAAAAGTGCTGCGCCAGCTTTCCCCGAAAACACAACAGGATCTGCTATCTGTCCTGGCCCCTCTGATGCAGTGGCTGGACGTTCGCGGGCAAAGCGATGCCATGCGCTTTGATATGGATATTCTGGCGGCGCAAACTGCCCGTTATACCAACCCGGAAGAGCTGGATGTGCTCTGGCCGGTCATCATCGAGAAAGTGGAACGTCTGCCGCCGCATCTGACTCAGGTGCAGCAACAGGGACAACGGATTAATCAACTTCGTGATTTAGGCTGGTGGAAGCAAGCCAGCCTGGAAGAGCTGGAGGATATCCGCATTCATCTGCGCGGTATAATGCACCTGATGGAGAAAGATGCGACGCCAAAATTTGGTTCGATACAGGTGGATATTACCGAAGATGCGAACCTAATCCAGACGGAAACCCGCAAAACCAACATCCGCTCGATTGATTTCAAACTGTATCGTCAGCAGGTTCAGGGAGCGCTGGAGCCGCTGTTCCAGCAAAATCCGGTACTGAAGAAAATCCGCAACGGGGAGCCGGTGACGCAAAGCGAGCTGGATGAACTGGCTAAGCTGGTGCTGATCCAGAACCCTAACGTTGATATTCGGGCGCTGAAAGAGTTCTATCCGCAGGCAACCGCCAGCCTGGATAAACTTTTACGTACTATCATCGGGATGGACAGCGACGCGGTAGAAGTACGTTTTGCACAGTTCGCAGCTGACAACAGCCTGACCAGCCAGCAACTGCGCTTCCTGTCATTGCTGAAAAACCACATCCGCGATTACGGCACCATTGAGATGCGGCAACTCTTTGAACAGCCGTTTACTCATATCCACAACGAAGGCGTTACTGGCGTATTCCCGGATCTAGAGCAGATCGTCCGGTTGCAAAAGATAGTCGAAGAGCTGGGTGTTGTGACCGACGCAGCGACGGTATAATACACACATGACAAGCCCCGGCAGCGGGGCTTTTGTATTTATAACAGGGTATAGACGTTAACAATGATCACCGGTGACTTAAAAAGTAAAATCGACGGGCTGTGGGAAGATTTCTGGGTAGGTGGTATCACAAACCCGCTGACCGTTATCGAACAGATCACCTACCTGATGTACTCCAGGATGCTGGATACCCAGGAACAACGGGACGAGAAGCGTAAGCAAATCGCAGGCGTTGATTTTAAACCACGCTTTGCGCCTGAGCAGCAGGAGTTCCGCTTCAGCCACTACAGCAACCTTGGCTCGGACGAGATGATGGAAGTTGTGCGCGACGGCGTGTTCCAGCATTTCCGTCAGCTTGGGCAAGCTGAAGATACGAAAGTGACGCTGCTGGGCAACTTTATGAAAGATGCTCGCCTGGAGATTGTTAAACCGTCACTGCTGACCAAAGCCGTGGAGGTGATCAAAAACCTGCCGCTGGATCGTGGCGACACCAAAGGCGATCTCTACGAATACCTGTTAAGCAAACTGACCACCGCCGGAATCAACGGTCAGTTCCGCACGCCACGCCACATTATCCGCACAATGGTTGAAATGATGGAGCCAAACCCGGCACGTGGTGAAACGATCTGCGATCCGGCCTGTGGCACTGGTGGTTTTCTGGCAACCAGTTATGAGTACCTGCTGGAGAAATACAGTTCACTGGAGTCCATTCATACCGAGATTGGCACCAACGAACGCGGCGAATTAGAAGAGCAAAAAATCTTTACCGGCGATCTGCTGACACCGTGGCGTGACCATGTGGATAACAACATGTTCCACGGTTACGACTTTGATACCACCATGCTGCGTATTGCCGCCATGAACCTGATTATGCACGGAGTTGAAGAGCCGGATATTCATTATCAGGACACCATGAGCCAAAGCTTCAGCACCAATTTCCCGCAGGCCAGTAGAAACGCATTCAACCTAATTCTGGCGAACCCGCCGTTTACTGGTTCACTGGATGAGGAAGATATCGACGCCACGCTGTCGGCGATGGTGAAAACCAAGAAAACTGAGCTGCTGTTCCTGGCGCGCATTCTGCAAATGCTGAAAGTTGGCGGACGCAGTGCCACTATCGTGCCGCAGGGCGTATTGTTTGGTTCCAGCAAAGCGCACCAGTCGCTGCGTAAAACGCTGGTGGAAGATAACCAACTGGAAGCGGTGATCAACCTGCCTTCCGGTGTATTTAAGCCTTACGCTGGCGTGGCAACGGCGATCCTGATCTTTACCAAAGGCGGTCAGACGGATGAGGTCTGGTTCTACGATCTACAAAATGACGGCTACAGCCTGGATGATAAGCGTAACCCGATAAAAGATAACGACCTGCCGCATCTGCTGGCAAGCTGGAAGCATTACCGTACTTTGCGCGGACTACCGGTTGATAACTTTATGGGCGAGAAATTAGCCTCGTTGCTGAAACAGCAGCAACCGGAAGGGATTGATACTGACGTTGATTTTAAAGATCGCACTCAGGCGGCGTTTGTTGTGCCAAAGGAGGAGCTTGCGGCGCAAAAATACGATCTCTCTATAAACCGTTACAAAGAGGTGGTGTATCAGGCTGAGGAATATGAAGATCCGAAGGTGATACTGATACGCCTGAAGGACTTGGAGAAAGAGATTCTGGCGGATTTGGATGAGCTGGAGGGGATGCTGTGAGTTGGCGTTATTTAAAAATTGAGGATTTTTGTAGCACCGGTAGCGGTGGAACACCCAGTAGGTCAAAGCCTGAGTATTATGAGGGGGGAGATATCCCTTGGATTAAATCAGGAGACCTTAAAGATTCAACAATTTATGACGCAAATGAGTACATTACAGCCGCAGGGCTAGAAAATAGCAGCGCTAAAATAGTTGAGAAAGACTCAATCTTAATAGCAATGTATGGAGCCACTGTTGGCCGCTTAGCAATTTTAGGAATTAATGCAGCCACGAATCAAGCTATCTGCAATATTAGGCCAGATACGACAATTGCTGATATGAAGTATCTCTATTACTTCTTGAAGAGCAAGTTCAGCTATTTTGTCGAAAATGCGGTTGGTGGAGCTCAACCTAATATTAGCCAAGGATTGATTAAATCATTGGAAGTTCCTCTGCCTTCTTTAAGTGAACAAAAGCGTATCGCGGAGATTCTTGATAAAGCTGCTGATATACGCCAAAAACGCGAACAAGCTATCAAATTGGCTGATGATTTTTTGCGCGCTACCTTTTTGAAAATGTTCGGCGATCCAGTATCAAATCCCATGGGATGGGATGTTAGACCGTTAGGTCAACACATTATTCATGCAAATAATGGATTATCACGCAGAAGGAAAGAAAGCGAGAATACTGGGGAAGTGGTACTTAGACTGCAAGATGTTCATTATGAAGGGATTCGCTTCGATAATAATTTGAATAGAATCAAATTAACAACTCCCGAAAAAGAGCGTTTTTTAGTTGCTAACGGGGATATCCTTTTTATTCGTGTAAATGGAAATCCAGATTACGTTGGACGCTCTGCCGTTTTTGAAGGATATAAAGAAAATGTTTATCACAACGATCATTTAATAAGATTAAAAATCAGTAAAGAATATGAACCAATATTTTTATCTTATTTTTTCAATCATGAAAGTGGAAAAAGAATAATATCAAGGAAAATCAAAACATCTGCGGGCCAGTATACTATTAGCCAAGGTGGGATTGAGTCACTTGATATTTACATGCCTCCAATATCCCTACAAAAAAAATTCGTTGAAATTAGAAATTCAGTCATGAATCTCCCGTATTCTTGCAATTCGTTCACAAAATTATACACAATGTTAAACCAAAAGATATTTTCAGGATATCTATAGGAGTAAGTTCAAATGGAACTCTTCGACCTGTTAACAATTAAAATCACCTTGCCTGCGCAAGCTGTTCCTGCACGAAAAGTTGGTGGGAATTTAGTTCATAAGTTACTTTGCCGCTCAACAACAGTATCGGCTCAAGTCAGAAATGCACGTTTCCCAGGATATTTTGAACTTGTTACGGGTCTAAAGCCTCCTCTAGACTATATCTATTTGAAAGATCCAAATTCCAGAGGGAAATGCTCAGATGGTGTAGCTTCTCTTAAAGCTAAGGAACCATTTACATTCGAAAAATGGCGAGAAGATACTGAATTAATCTGGGAGCAATTTCCAGAGCAAGCATTTAGCACTTCACCTGATGAAATTAATGAACAATGGCATCATCAATTTCAGTTTAGAGAAGACGATCCAGAGCGCCATTATCCAGGTCTTAGAAAACCCCAACTGGGTGCACTTCATGCAATCGCAGGCTATTTCGCTACTGATTTGCAGGTAGAACCAGCTACCGTCGTACTGCCCACTGGAACGGGAAAAACGGAAACAATGCTGGCTACCATGATATACCAGCGATGCGAGCGAATTTTGCTCATAGTCCCATCTGACTCCCTCCGAACACAAATATCCAAAAAGTTCATAGATTTAGGATATTTACCAGAGCTAAAAGTCGTTCCGCCTAACATTGCACTCCCTAATGTAGCTATTATTAAGAAGGGAATTCAGGTAGCGGAAGAGGCTAAGCAATTAGCTTTAGAATCAAACGTCTTGGTTGCTACGACCAGCGTTTTGTCTGCCTGCTCCGAAGCAGCATTAAATACACTTTGCGAGTCGTGTAGCCATCTTTTTGTTGATGAGGCTCATCATATCTCAGCCTCATCTTGGCAAACAATTCGTGAACGATTTAAAGACAAACGTGTTGTGCAGTTTACAGCTACCCCCTTTAGGAATGATAAGAAGTCCCTTGGTGGAAAAATTATCTATAACTACACGATGGGGGAAGCCCAACGAGCTGGCTATTTTACAAATGTAAATTTGCTGCCTGTAGAAGAGTATTACTCTGACCTTATGGATCACGCAATCGCAGATACAGCCGTTGGTCAACTGCGCATAGACTTAAATAATGGCCTTGATCATTTGATTATGGCCCGTACTAGCAATAAGCAGCGAGCAGAACAAATATTTACTATTTATCAGAATATTGTACCGAATTTTAATCCAATCGTTGTTCATTCTGATTATCCTAAAACGGAAATAAAAAAACGTCTTAATAAATTATTATCAAGACAATCAAGAATCGTTATTTGCGTAGACATGTTGGGAGAAGGTTATGATCTACCCAACCTGAAAATTGCAGCTTTACATGATCATCATAAGTCTCTTGCAGTAACTTTGCAGTTCATTGGCCGATTTACTCGTGTCAATAAAGCACAGAAAATTGGTCAAGCCAGTGTAGTCATGAATGTTGCGGACCCTAATGTTGAAGGTGAATTACAGCATCTATATTCAACAGATGCCGATTGGGATAACGTATTAAGGCGACTCTCTGAAGGACGAATTGCTAGAGAGATTAGGTTGCAAGAGGTCGTGGATGCCTTAAAAAGGAAAGGTGATTTACACGATCAGATTTCTCTCTGGAATCTTGAGCCAAGTTGTTCTGTCATGTTATTTAAAACGTACTGTGACAATTGGGAGCCTGAAAGATACAAGGAGAAACTGCCTAGATTCGATGAATCCTGGCATGCAATAGCTGAAGATGAGAATTTGCTTGTTGTGCTAGCTGTACAGGCAACTTCAGTCCGGTGGGGAAACTACAAAGATCTTAAAGATACCAATTATAAAATTCTAATTGCTCATTGGGATCAAAGCAGATCCGCCTTGTTTATATTTTCAAATGACTATAAAGCATTTCGAGTTGAGAATCTAGTCAGTACTATTTGTGATGATAAATTTGAAGTTGTCAGTGGTGAAAAAGTCTTTAATGTATTTAATGGTATTGAATATCCTTTGGCAAGAAATTTAGGCGCATCCCAAATTGGAGCAATCAGCTTTACTCAATACTTTGGCCCAAATGTCACTGAGGGGCTGTCATTAATTGAAGCATCTCAATCAAGCTTAAGTAATATTGCTGCATTAGGTTATGAATCCGGAAACCGTGTAATTTGGGGATGCTCCCAACGCAAAGGTAAAGTCTGGTCACCACAAAAAGGTGGCAGCATTGCTGATTGGTGCAGCTGGGTTAAGAAAGCCTGGGACAAAATTTTTAGTTCTGAACCGGATCCAAACAACCTTACGCGTAACTTTTTGCGTCCTGTCCCATTACTTGAACCCTATAATGAATATCCAATATCAGCTCAATGGGGTGAGTATTTGCTTACTGCGTTCGAAGATAAAGTTATTTTTCATTTTGATACTGTATCTGCTCATTTATATTTAGTAGAGGTTAGGACTGCTGGAAAGTTTGAAGATGGTAATGTGCGACTCATTTTCTCTACAGATGAAACGTCATCTGAATATAAATTATGTCTCACGGGAAGCGCTACAGCAAAAGGCTATGCCTATCAGTTGATATCTGGCCCTGAAGTTTTTGTACAGCGTGGTGAATCTGAACCGGTATCACTATCAGAATATATGGAAATTGATCCAGTAATGATTCATTACTCCGATGGTTCATTTTCATACAACGCTCATATAGTCCATGTAAGCCAAAATATTGGCCTTTATGACAAAGACGAAATTGTAGCTTTTGATTGGAAAGGAACTGATGTTCGAGTGGAATCAATGGGCTATACTCGTGATCCATTATCCATCCAATGGCGTTGGTACTGTGAAATTAAAGATAATTACGATGTCATTATTAATGATGATGGGAAAGGTGAGTCAGCAGATTTAGTGGGGTTGAAAATAGTTGATGACTGTATTGTTCTCTCTTTAATCCATTGCAAATATTCAGGTTCAGAAGAAGCAGGAGCCAGACTTATAGACCTTTACGAAGTATGTGGGCAGGCACAGAGATGCATTCGTTGGAAACACCTGAATCTTTCCTATCTATACCACCATATTAAGCGTCGCGAGGAGAAGTGGCGATCGCGTGGCCATTCTCGCTTTCTGAAAGGCACAATAAAAGACCTTACTGCTATGAAAGAGCGCTCCAGAATCACACCTCTTAAATTCCAAGTTGTTATTGTTCAACCAGGGCTTAGAGTAAGAAAAATTAATGAAGAAGGCCTTAAGCTACTTGGCAGCACGGCGCTGTTTATCAAAAAAACAACGATGGCAGATTTAGTTGTTATTGGTTCTAAATAGGGCTAAAAATTGACAATGTTCGACTTTAGCCATATTAAAGAACGAATCGAATATGCTATAAAAACGATAGAAAAAGTAAGAAAAGAGAGTAAATTATGATCCTATTCTTTTATCCCTACATAATGCTTTGCTACAGCGCTGGATATGCCTTATTGCAAACACTGGATGGGATGGGAGTGATTAGTACCAACTTTGTAGAAACGAACGCACAGGGTGCTCTTTTGAGCAGCTACTGGTCTCCCAATAAAGTTGCAGTTATCTTAGGAGGCGGCTTTCTTGAGCTCTTTATTTTATTATTACCCTTCGTTTTCTTGAGCTCATGGATACTTGCCAGAAAAAAAGGTCTCATCATTTCTTTTGTACTTATTATAATTCCAGGGCTATTATCACTCTTTCATCTTCTTCCAGCTATCCAGTGGTTACCATTGACCTATGCAATAGGAGGTACAGGTGTGACAGGTAACGCGGCTGGACTCGCAAGCCTGAGTTTCATTGGGCTATTGTGTGGCTGGATCATAGCCGTAATCATTAGCGATATTTTTTCTACAGGAGAAAAATTCAGACAGTGGACAGATATTTTTCTCATTCTGACAGCAGTTGGTAACGGTATTTTTTGGGTATCAGATAGAGAGGTTGCTGTCGGTAAAACGGCTTATGAGGAAACAATTACAGACATTAATGATGCCGCCAAATATCTTCTTGTTCAGGTGAAAGACTATAGCCGCATGTGTGATAATAACAGGCTTTACGAAATGTCATCTTGTCAGTGGGCATCGTACATTCAAGAAACGCTAGAAAACATTGCCGGTACAAAATCATCTGTTATTGAATATGTTATGCCTGAAAATATTGACACCTTCTACAAAATTCCTGAGTATTATAGTAATCAAGTATCTCCGGAGAAAATCAGACAGGAACTTCAAGACTATAATAAAAAACTATGTCCAAATAAGACTCTTTCAAAAACAATAACACAATTGCCATCACCTTCTCGATGGTGCCAGACCCCACCCCCAGCTTACTGCAATGCCATTCAAGAGGGAAAATATAAAACAGGCATGTCAGACCGTTTCGCTGTCGCCAATGAGTGTGTAACTACATCATTATTAAGGTACCGCCAAGTTTTATTAAAAGAACAAGCTCGTTTATCCTTAAGTAAAAATGCCCCTCATTATAGATGGATGTGGTTTATTGCTATGTCTTTTTTTATTGGTGGGAAAATTGCCAATGTAATGACAAAAATAGGTAATGTAGAGAATCGTCTCATAACTGAGAAACATAGAGTTAAATTCATCCTTCTAAAAACATGTGGTTTTATTGTGCGTACATTAATAAGATGTACCATCTTATGTCGAAAAGTGTTTTTTTCAACGATCAATTATATCAAAAGATTGAACAAAATAAAGCATGATACTTAAATAGAATAGTGACAAACACTCAATTGCAAGGTCATTCTTTGTGTTGAATGATTAAAGAACAAGGGGTACTTTCTCCTGTACCCTTGGAGTTTATGTTAAATGATACATCTGAATCTACTGTGGGGATTCACACTAGCGGCAATAGTGTTTTGTACTCAACCGTTTATACAATAGCATCCATGACTAATTGAGCGTAGAGCTCAGTAATCTTATTAATTATCCACTTATTGAAAGAATTCGTGGATCGCTCTTGCCGATAAAATCAGTGAATGTATTGCTCTTGGTGATAATGCCATTGAGAAAAATTACCAACCAGCCATCCCATTAAGGCTAGCCGATTAACTTTAATTAAACGGATATGGCAAACAATTCACATGTCATTACCAGGGTTGATTTTTGAGTAGTAAAACAGCGTAATCCTTTTCTACCAATTTGCATCCAAGAAACTTGCTCATCATTGCAGATCAAGATATATACAGCCCTTCCACAATAATAGTTTAGGAAAGCAATCATACCTTTAGATTTAAGTGATAATTTAGTGATAGGTAAACATCGGATTTCAGACACAAAAAAAGCCGCCCATGAGCGACTTTAATTTCCATACCTGGTGCCGAAGGCCGGAATCGAACCGGCACGCCTCGCGGCGGTTGATTTTGAATCAACTGCGTCTACCGATTTCGCCACTTCGGCACTGAAGGGTATGCGGAAAACGTTGTGGATTATACCGTTACCCCCTGTTTCCGCAACCCTTATCCGCAGGCAGTGGTGCAACTGCTGAAAAAACCGTCTCTTGGGTTCTCCGGGACACTGTGTGAAATCCTTGTCAGAAATTCTTCACTCACCCTCGCCCGCTGCAAAGCACTCACGTCAGCCATCATGTTTCACTGGCATATCAAAAGCTTTACCCCGAAACAGGCTTCACATCCGTTACTAGCGTGGGCAGATCCCAGGTGCCGCCCGCATGGATATAACGACACATACCGGTCCCGCCGTCATAGCTTTTGCGGAAAGTCTTGCCGTCCCATACCCAGCTTTCCTGGCTCATACAGTCCCCGATACCCCGGCCTTTCTGCACATTGGTAATCTCGCCCTTGTCGTAATCCGATCCGGAAATGGTCACCAGCACCGGCTTGCCTTTGAGTTGGTTATCGATGACCCAGTAGCCATATCCTTCGTTATAAGCGGCACGCCAGCAGAGCGCCGAAAGCAAGGCGTGTGTGTCGTCCAGTGGCGTAAGCGTGAGTCCATCGGTTTCCGGATCACTGTTTTCTGCAGGTGAATACAGGCTGTCGCACGTGTCATCGTCATTGTGATTGACCGTCGAAAGCAGTCGGGTTTTCAGTGCGTCGATTTCTGGTGCGGTCAGCAAACGGGGTTCGCCGCTGAGGGTTTTTGCCGCCTGAATAACCGGTGCGGGCACAGCCTTAGCCACGCTGCTTTCCGGCTTATTGCCCTTTTTGGTGAGTGCACCTGGCGTGCCGATACGGCCCTGCACGTCGTCCGCTTTCAGCAGCACGGCATAAGCGCCCTCGCCGGAAAGCAGGAAAGGCTTTGTGCCGCCTTTAAATTCGACTTTACCGCTGCCTTTGACGGCGCTGATTACCGCAGCGGTCTGACTTGCCGAAAGCCGCCAGTTATCGTCAGCCGCCACCAGATCGCCTGCTGATTTACCATCGATCCACAGCGTCAGCTTTTCTGCCGGTTCGCTGTCATCTTCGGTGTCGCCCAGCGTCACTTCTCCCACTGGCTCCGTTGCAGGTCCAGCGGCACGGGTGAGCAGGATTGAGCCGGAGGGATCCTCTTCTTTGGCATAACCTGCAATGCGGCAGGTCAGGGTGTTATCACAGACAACTTCCCAGTCTTTGTGCTCAAGCGTTTTTCCGCTCTGGGCGGCCTGAGCCGACAGGGAGAACGCCGCCAGTACGAAAAGCATCGGTTTACAGTTCACTTTATTCCCTCAGGTTGTATTTCTGATATCAGCACAGGTATCACTCTTTCACCATTGGTGTGAGGGAACCCAAAGCCATTGTTAATCGCCGCCAGGCTTTGAAAAAAGGTTACGCTCCGTCCTGGGCGATGCGCCTATCGGGTAACTCTCTCTGTTTTGTTAAGCGCTTCAACCAGCACGCTGTGCAACTGGCCGACAGAGAGATCGCGGACAACAGGCGCAGGAATGCCGCGCAGTCGTCTGCAAAGATAAACAATGCCAAAAAAATCGATGCCTTCACTATGGAAAAGATATTCGTTTTCTTTCAGAAAGAACGCCTTCCTGAAACCACCTTCTTCTGCAGAAAAGCTCACGCCGAAAACTTTTTCGGCCTCCTCCAGCAATTCAACACCATCATCGCCGGTAATCCCCAGATCCTTTTCCAGCCAGGTATTTTCATCGATTATTTCACGTCTACATCCTGCAAAATCGCGGACAAAAGCGATAACGTCCGCCATTGAGGGTTCCATATCATTGCTCATGCTAAAGCGCTCCGCGCTATCCTGCCAATTTACAGTCGTCCTAAGGTCATTTCCTGCACCTCAGCCGCTGGATTAGCCTCTTTCACGGCGGCAAGAAAACCGGCAAAATCCCGATTAAAAAGGGTGTAGTTGTTCAGGACTCTGAACTCCCTTTCGGTGCTATAAGACCCGGTGACATAACGAACCAGCCATACCCGGCGACTGCTGACTTCAGTTCCGGTAACTTTTATCCTGATAATATTTTCCAGCGGAACTTTGCAAAGCGTTTCGCCTTCACGCTGCTGATACAGGAAGTCGCTGTCATAGTAATAATCTTCCGTGTTCATGCCCAATTTTTTCAATATCGGAGTGTTAGCCGATATCTTTTTCATCTCGCCAGGAGAAGGAGGAGGCCCTTTTTTAAGGGGCAAAGGCCTGAAGAAAGACCAGATGAGCAAAATGAAGAACGCTAACGACAGCAGTGGAACGATAAAAGAAAAAATCTCGTGCATGTAAATGTCCCTGTCTGCGCGGAGATTTCCTGATTATATCGAAGAAGATATGACGCCGTTATCCGTTTTTACCGCCCTGCCCGCTCATCTTTCAGTGCACTACGATCTGTCTGACGCGTACCAGCGACAGGCATTGCTGCGCACCTGCCGCACAACTGAGTTGCCTGAATAAATCCGGCTATGGCCCAACGTTTTAGCCTGAGAATCCTCCCTCTACTTACCTCTCACGCTGATGTTGTCTTGATTGTCTTACAGCGCCTGTTCGCCCTTAGAAACGCCCAACTCCTCCCCACCTTTACGGTTTACATTTACCTGCATTTGTTATGTGATCCTGTTACGTGAATTCCTCGAGTTGTCTCGCAAAACAGGATCCTGCATGCGCTTTTACCAGGCCGATCCCCGCCTTGAAAACTACTGGCGCGGCGTTATCCTTTTTGGCAAAAATGTCGCCTCCTATAAATTTGCCCTTGCCCATGCGCTCTACGACCTGAAACAGCCAGACAACGACCTGATTACGCTGGAAGCGCTGGCCGTGCCTTTTGTGCGGCATTTATGCGCCCACCTGCGCCATGCACCAAAGCAGATCACCAGCAAAAGCAGCGAGTTTCTGGAGGCATGCAGACAATTCAACGCAGGCGAAATCAGCGAAGAGCAATTAATTGCTATTACCGTTAAGCGCGGGTTCGCAAACGTCATCGATGCTTTTCATAATGTGAATCACGCCGAGATCGACAAACGCTTTTTCATGGATGAACGGCGAAGCCATAAAGGCATTAGGCTTACGGATAACTTTTATCAGCTGACGGAAAACGAACAGTTTGCCAGTCTGAAAGCGGAAACGGATGCCAGATGGCGGCTGGTAGAAGAAGCCTGGGCGATGAACGTTTCACGCAACCTGATTGCGGTTGATTATGACGATAATGACAAGATGCTTTTCAGCCGTCAGAGCGGTCGCCGCGTCACCATTACCAGCTGCCGCAGCAGCCTGAACGGCTACCAGAAAGGCCGGTGCTTTTATTGCTTCCGTGCCATTGGCGTGACGGGCGGCGAAGAGAACCTGGCGGATGTCGATCACTTTCTGCCGCTGATGCTCAGCGAGCAAATCGGCAACCTCAACGGCGTCTGGAATCTGGTGCTGGCCTGCCAGACCTGTAATCGCGGCGCTCAGGGTAAGTTTGCACGTATCCCTTCGATAACACTTTTGCAGCGACTGCATGATCGAAACGAATACTTTATTAACAGTCATCTGCCACTGCGGGAGACGTTAATCCGCCAGACCGGCGCAACGCCGATACTGCGGCACAGTTTCCTGCAAAACAGCTGGGATACGGCAAAATTTTCCCTGCTCCACGAGTGGCAGCCAGCGGCACAAGGGGACAGCCTGTTTTGAGCAACGAAGATTATTACCGACAGAATGCTCAACGATTTTTTACCGATACGGCAAGCGTGGATATGTCTGCGCTTTACCCGCCTTTTATTGACTGCCTGCCGCCGGGCGCTCGCATTCTTGATGCAGGCTGCGGTTCAGGTCGTGACGTTAAAGCCTTCAGCGAAATGGGTTTTATCGTCGAAGCCTTTGATGCCTCGGCGGAGCTGGTTGCGCTGGCCCGCCAGTTATCCGGAAAGCCTGTAGCGCAGATGCGCTTTCAGGATGTGGATGCGGTTGAAAGATATGACGGTATCTGGTGCTGCGCCTCGCTGCTGCATGTTTCCGAAGCTGAACTACCCGGCGTCATAACAAAACTGGCAATGGCGCTGAAGCCTGGCGCCGTAGGGTATCTCTCTTTTAAATATGGCCGCGGCGAACGGGAAAAGGATGGGCGCAGATTTACAGATATGGATGTGGCTGGCTTACAGAAACTGATAGATGGGGTTAATACACTTGGCGGTGACATTCTGGCTACAAATAAGATAGGGATAAAAAGAGAGGCTGGTTCTGAGGACGCAGCGGTAAATAGGTTCGCCCTTGAAACAGAAACAATCTGGCAGACCGGTGATGTACGAGCGGGACGTGGCGACGAAGTCTGGCTGAATGCGATTATCAGGAAAAAATAACGCAAAAGAGCCAACCTCTCGGTTGGCCCCTTCTTGCATCTTGCATGCTCAGCATCGGGCATCAGCGGTGCCCATTAGCGCCTGTTGTTGTCAGGATAAGCGCCTCAATGCGAGTGGTCGTGCAGTTTGTTCCCGACCTTATCCTTCACTTCGCTGGCTTTTTCACTCACCTTCTCAGTCAGGCTCTCTTTGTGGTCACGGTTATGTGCACCTGGTGACTGCGTGCCTGCTGCGGCGGTCGCAGGTTTTACCCCTGCATTCGTCCCTGGAAGTTCGCGCTCCAGACCACCTCGTGCATGGTCGATATCCACTTCCTGACGACGCACCGTGTCGTTAATGGTCTCGGTACGATCGCTGCCGTCGGTACGCACCACCACTTCTTCTTTCACGTGGGTCGTTTTGTTGATCACCGGCTGCTCATGCGTCTCAGCAACCTCGACGGTTTTCTCGGACCAGTCCACTTCACCAGCCAGCGCGGGTTCATTCACCGAACGGCGGAAGATGTCAGCGTGCTGCTCATGCAGCGAAATATCTTCAGATACGGTATCGGTCACGGTGTAGCGGCGAACACGAGTAGAGCCTTCGCTCACCAGACGTTTACCCACTTCAACCTGCTCTTCGGCCAGACGCAGAATGTCAGCTTCGCTCTCATCACCAGTCAGTGAGGTGCGTCGCGGTTCAACCTGTCGGTCGTTGGTCTCACCAGCAAACTGCTTGCCTGCCGTCGTCGGGTTGATGCCCGGCGCGGTGGTGCCATTTTCAACCGAGCTTTGCATACGTGACGGAACGTCCACCGAGTCATGAGAATGGAGAATGGTCATGGCGCGAGCCAGCTTCTCCTCCTCAGTACGGATAGTCAGCACTACGCCGCCCTTGTCCATCGCTCTGGTGTAAACATCGGCCTGCTCTTTATCAACTGAGTGACCAAACAGACGCTGCCAGATGCTCGGATGGCGGATAGAGTGTCCTTCCTCCTGCAAACGTTCTCCACTGATAAGACTGATGTCCCGATCAGAAAAGCCTGCTTTCACGAGATTTCTTTTCGCGGCCTCTGCCTGATTTGCAGAATCGAACAGTGTTACGATTTTTTCATGTGCCATGATAGGTTCCTCTCTGTTAGCTAATTTGATCGTCATCTCTTTCAACGTTCACCTGCTGCTCACGTCGGGTCACCACCTCCTGAAAAGGAACATTTTCCTGCACTTTTCGGATGTGGATCTCCTCTTTAAGCACCAGCTTTCTGACGATTTGGATTTCTTCCTCTACTACCGGGACAATCAGTACACCGTTCTCTTCCCTGATTTCGGGCATCGTTTCAACGGGTTGCGCTTTCGCTACATGCTCAACCTCAACCTTCTCCCGGTTAAGCAGTGTACTGATGACCTCGTCATGCTCAGTTGTGGAACGGGTAACACGGACATGTCCATCCACAATCTTTTGCTTCGTCAGGGCTATTTGCTCTTCAGCGAGTTTAAGCGTGACCTCTGCATTATTATTGTGCTCTGGCTGTCCAGCCATAATATCGCTCCCGTTAAATTAAATATCTGCCACAACTGCCTGACACAGTGATTAAGCATGAACACTCTGGCTGATTTCGCAAGCCGGAATAATAAAAAACTCCGCTAACTCAATTTAATTACGGCACAAAAAATCGCATCAAAAACCAGCGGCACGGCTTAAATCACCGCTACGCTAAAAATAAAAAATAACCAAAATATATGAAGTTATATTAAGATGATTTCGCAGGTAAATATTACCAAGCCAGACGCAAGCGCTTAGAAAACACGCTATAAGCAAAGCGGTAACTTTAATTTAAACCAGGACAATTCCTGATAAATACCTTGAGAATATTAAATAATGTTTCCACGGGGCGTGCTTATTACTGCCTTCAGCAAATCACTTCACACAATAATAACACCCACAAGCATCTGAATATTTTATTGCTCCTGTTACAGAAGATTCCCAAAGTGCTATTTAAGACGCTTTTTATAAAAGGAAGTCAGGAACTTTCTGCCCGTCAGCCTTTCTTAGGAAAACTGAATAAGCACATACCGAGGTTGAAATGAAGCAAGCACAACGCAGTGCGTGGGGATGGGGACTGGCGGCACTTCTGGTCGCAGGCAGTGCATCAGCGGCAAGCTGGCAGGATCAGCTGAGCAGTGCAGCATCGCAACTCAGCCAGCAGAACAACGGCAGCACCACCGGCACCACGCAGCAGAATGGCGGCATGTCGCTCTCCTCTATTACCAGCATGCTGGGCGACGGCGATAAAGCGGTCAGCGCCAACAGCATGACTAATGCCGCCGGTGTGATGCAGTACTGCGTCGAACACAACGTGGTGAAAAACAACGTGCAGTCGGTCAAAGACCAGGTGCTGAGCAAGCTCGGTCTGAACACCACCACCGCGCAGGAACAGAAAACCGACTACACCCAGGGCGTGGCCGGTCTGCTGAATACCGGTAACGGCCAGCAGTTGAATCTGCAAAGCCTGAGCAACTCGCCGATGGGTGAGAAGCTGAAAACCAAAGCCTGTGACGTAGTGCTGAAGCAGGGCAAAAACTTTATCTCCTGATCTCCTTCCCTTCTCTCCCCTCTCTGCTCTGAGGGGAGCGTTAAACGCCCCACTGCTGTGATGCCTGACATTCCCTTAACCTGGGGTTGAGCGCTATAGTGTTGTTTTGATTTCTACAGGACAGCACGCATGAAAGGCATCAACATCGCACTTTACTTCGACCCCGATCAGATTCAGGCCTGCGTTCACGAACAGGACGACAGCTATGTCACCAAAAAATTCGAGTATGACGATGGCGTGATTGAAGAGATCTACCAGTGGCTGGAGCAGTACGAACCCAAACGTACCCACATCTGCGTGATTGAAAACGAAACTGCCGAGCTGCTGGCCGATGAGCTGGTCGACAGCGGCTTTCGCGTCCATCAGGTTACCATGCATCAGCTGCTGAGCTGGTTCGCCACCGAGCCGCCTTCCACGCCAGACGGCACGCCAATGCGCGCCATGCTGCGTTTCCTGGAAGATGAACACCCGCGTGAATATGAGTCGCGCACGCCGCAGACCGAAGCGCTGATGGAGATGTTCGACGAACTGGACGCGCTGGAGATGGTGGATGACGCCGACGACGAAGACGCGCTGCCGGGCGATCTGTTGCGCGCCATGAAGAAGCACAAAATCACCGCCAGCGCTGCGGCCCAGCGTCTGCTGCCGGACATCAATGAGCGTATCCGCGAACATCTGATGCAGTATCCCGAACTGATGACCCCTGAAATCCTGCAGGACTTCTTTCCGGAACTGCTTGAGGCGCTGGAGCGTCCGAAGCACTAATCACCACGGAAAAGGCGATTTGTCATGCTGGAGTTAATTAAAGCAGTCAGTCTGGGGCTGGTGGTGATCCTGCCGCTCGCCAATCCACTCACCACCGTGGCGCTGTTCTTGGGGCTGGCGGGTGAGATGAACTTCCAGGAGCGCAACCGACAGGCGCGCCAGGCTTCTATCTATGTCTTCGCCATCATGATGGTGGCGTGGTACGCGGGCAGCGCGGTGCTGAATACCTTCGGCATCTCCATTCCTGGCCTGCGCATGGCGGGCGGCCTGATCGTCGCTTTTATCGGTTTTCGGATGCTGTTTCCGGCTAAACCTGCCGGCCATTCTGTCGAAGCAAAGCAGAAACTGGATGAGCTGGATGAAGCCAAAGAGCCGGTGAATATCGCCTTTGTGCCGCTGGCGATGCCGAGTACGGCGGGGCCGGGTACCATTGCGATGATCATCTCCTCTGCCTCGACGGTAAGAAGCGGCGTCGACTTTCCGGCCTGGGTCATCACCGTCGCGCCAGTGCTGATCTTCCTGCTGGTGAGTCTGATTCTGTGGGTTTCACTGCGCAGCTCGGGTGCCATCATGAAGCTGGTGGGTAAAAGCGGCATTGAGGCGATATCGCGCCTGATGGGATTTTTACTGGTCTGTATGGGCGTGCAGTTTATCATTAACGGCGTGCTGGAAGTGGTGCGCACCTTTCACTAATCCGGGATTTCCCCTCTCCGAACGGGCAGAGGGGAAAACTCGATTACTTCAGCGTTTTACGCACTTCAGCAACCTGATCTTTGCTCACCGCTGGCGCGGTGTTGCTCCAGCCCTGGCGAATAAAGGTCGCCAGCTGCGCTACCTCTTCATCACTCAGACGCTGACCAAAGCCTGGCATTGCCAGTTTCGACGGGGCCTTCGCGGTGGAAGGCTGCTGTGCGCCGGCCAGGATGGTGTGGATCAATCCGGTTGGATCCTTGGCATTGACGATCGTCGCCTGATCCAGCTCCGGGAAGATCCCTGGAGCGCCTTTGCCGGTCACGAAGTGACAGGCACCGCAGTTATCCAGATAGAGACGCTCGCCTTCGCTCAGGTTCTTCGCGGCAGTGAGTTTCGCTTCCGTTGCCTGCTGCGCCTGCACGTTGTACGCCTGCAATGGCGGGTTGCCGCCCAGGAACTTCAGGTAGGCCGCGATGGCTTTCAGATCGGCGTCGGTCATGTGTGAGCTGCTGTGCTCAATCACCGAGGTCATCTCGCCGCCCACCGCCGCTTTATCGTTACGGCCGGTCTGCAGGTAGTCCACCACTTCCTGCTCGCTCCAGCGCGGCAGGCCACGCAGTGACGGCACATCCCAGTTGTTCAGGCTGCCGCCTGCCAGGAATTTATCGTCACCGCTATCCAGCGCTTTCTCGTTCATGCCCAGACCGCGCGGCGTATGACAGCTGCCGCAGTGACCCAGACTCTCCACGATATAGGCACCGCGGTTAACCTCTTCAGAAGCGCCACCAATCGGCTGGAAAGGCTTATCCGAGGCGAACGCCCAGTTCCAGAAACGCATGCCCCAGCGCTGGCTGAACGGGAAGCTCAGATCGGTTTCCGGCGGCTGTTCTGCGCTTGGCTGCACGCCTTTCATGAAGTAGACGTAAAGCGCGTGAATGTCGGCATCACTGATTTTGGCGTAATCAGGATAAGGCATCGCCGGATAGAGATGCGAACCGTCCGGTAATACCCCTTTGCGCACCGCGTCCGAGAACTGCTGCTCGCTGTAGTTGCCAATACCGTGCTGCTTATCGGGCGTGATGTTGGTAGAGAAGATGGTGCCAAGGTTCGACTCAATCGCCAGCCCGCCCGAATAGTCAGGCTTGCCAGGTAGTGAGTGGCACGCCATGCAGTCGCCCAGCCGCGAGAGATATTCGCCCTGCTTAATCAGTTGCGCTTCATCTTCGGCGTGAACCGGCAGCGCAAATCCGCTGGCTAACAGCACCGCGTTGGCAAAGATAAAAGATTTCAGTTTCAGCTTATTCATGCGCTTATGCCTGTACCAGTGGGCCGGGATTTTTCAGATACTGATCTTTGATCGCCTGTGCCGCCATCAGGGTGATCGCACCGATGGTATCGGTCGGGTTCGCCTGGAAGTTCTGCGGGAAAGCGTTGCCGCCCGGCACAAAGACGTTATGCACGTCCCAGCTCTGCAGATACTTGTTCAGCGCCGAGGTTTTCGGGTTATCGCCCATTACGGCACCGCCCACGTTGTGGGTAGAGACATATTTGGTCAGATCGAAATCCGCGCCCATTGGCAGGAAGCTCATGCTCATGCTGTCAGGGTTCAGCTCTTTGGCGATATTGCCGACGATGCCTTTCAGGTGCTGCTGCAGCTTCAGCTCATTCTCTTTCCAGTTGAAGGTCATGCGCAGCAGTGGCAGGCCACGGTGATCGTTGTAGTTCGGATCGAGATCCAGATAGATATCGCGGTAAGACTGACAGGTAGTGGTGATGCTGATCTTCATTGAATGACCGTACCACTCCTCCAGACCTTCCTTGTATCCCATGCCCCAGGTCGGCGTGCCTTTTGGCAGCGCGGTGCTGATCGGCGTACCGGTCGCCTGTGAGCTGTGGATCTTCGCGCCGCCGAGGAAGCCGAGCGATGGGCCGTCGAAGTTGCCTGGCGAGATATCGTTAAACATCTGGCCGGTCGCGCCCGCCGTGGCGTATGGATTGAAGTTTTTATCTTTGAAGAACAGCGTCGCGCCGCCGTTGGACAGGAACGCGTAGTTACGCCCTACCACGCCCTCTTCGGTAATCGGGTTGTAAGGCTTGCCGATGCCGGAGAGCAGCATCAGACGCACGTTGTAGAGCTGGAAGCTGCTCAGCACCACGATTTTCGCTGGCTGGAAGCACTCGTTGCCCTGTGCATCGATGTAGATCACGCCTTTCGCGGTTTTCTTATCATCGTTCAGCACGACCTTGATCACTTCCGCATTCACTTCATAGGAGAAGTTCGGCATACGCTTCAGTGAATCCATTACGGCGGTCTGCGGCGACGCTTTGGAGTAGTTCAGGCAGGGATATTTACTGCAGTAGCCGCAGTAGTTGCACGGCGCGATCTGGTTGCCGTACGGGTTTTTCCACGCACGCGATACACAGGCCGACGGGTTCGGGAACGGATGGTAACCGAGTTTGGTCGCCACCTCTTTGAACATCACGTTGTTCAGCGTGTCATCCAGCGCAGGCAGCGGATAAGGCTCAGAACGCGGGCCTTCAAACGGATCGCCGCCTTCCAGAATTTTGCCGCGCAGGTTGCCGGTGTTACCCGACTGGCCGCAAATCAGTTCGAATTTGTAGTAGTAGGGTTCGATCTCTTCCCAGCTGAACGGGAAGTCCATCACCCGCATATCATCCTGCAGAATGCCCGGCTTGTAAGCCTCGTCGACATAGGTCTTCAATTTGATATCGGTCGGTGTCGGACGGATCAGTACTGCGGTCCAGTGCAGGCCGGAACCGCCTACGCCGGTGCCCGGTGCAAACGCACCCCATTTACGGGTTGGTAATGCCGTCTGGCTGCTGTTGTAGCGGACGGTGACCGCCACTTCGGCGGGGGTGGCAAACACTTTATTGCGCACCGCATAGGCGTATTCATCCGCCGGTTTCGGGTAGGCGAACTCGTCATAATCGCGATCGCCGCCGCGCTCAAGGGCGCGCACGTCCAGACCTGCCAGTGCCAGCTCGATGCTCATCAGCGAGCCTGCCCAGCCGAGGCCGCAGACCACGACGTCGACTTCTTTTTTAGTAACCTGTGCCATGATAATCCTGTTTCAAATACCTGATGTGGACGCGCCCTACGCGCGTTCGCCCTTCACACTGACCGGACCCAGCGGATAAGGAACGTTGTGCTGTTTCACCCATTCGGTGAAGCTGGCACGCGCGCCGGGGAAGCCGATGGCGATCCAGGCTTTCATGCCTTTATTACCGCCGTACATCGGGTCAGCAAGGTAGCCATGCTTGGTATCGGAAAGCAGCTGGCTGAAGAAATGCGCAGGCTTAAGATCGGCTTCGCCCAGTGCGGCAAAGTCGATCTCGTTTTTGTTTACCTGGGTAAGCACCGCATCTTTCTCTTCCAGCGTCAGCGCATGAAACGCTTTCTGATGGGTGTTCTGCGACCACTGATTAATCAGCCGGATACCGGTCTGATACATCTGTTGTGGGCGGAACGGGATCTGGTAACCCATGGTTGCGGGCGCCTGCGTATTGAACGGCCCCTGCATGTAGATTTCGCTGCCAAACGCTTCGCTGTGCAGCTGCTGATCGATAAAGATCGGCACGTTAGTTTCCAGCGCGCCCGGCGCTTTGCCTTTGCCGCCTGCCGGAATCAAACGGTCAGTGGCGGCCAGGATAAACTGCCACTCATCGGCACTAAAAAAGATCGGTTTGTAATCGGCTAACTCCGGTGCGGCCATCTCTGCCGCCTGTGCCGCAGTAATGCCTTTGAAGACCAGTTCACTTAATGGCAACGCCAGCAGTGAACCGAGCAAAAATTTACGCCTGGTGGTGGGTTTTTCTAAAAGCATATCCGCACGACTCTCATCTGCTAAATACCCGCTTTATTTGTTATGAAGCTGAAAGGCTGAGTGCAGGCGGAAAACTCCCCGCAGAGATCAACGCACGCGGCACAGACGACGGCAGAACAGACAAGGGCAGGTAGAATTATGGTTCGGTGACTAACGGAACTTATCGGTTAATAACCTGGCAATCTTAGGGATATAAATATGTCTGGATGTAAAAATTGAATTTAAGATGTGTCTTAGTAAAAGTTTATCATGGTGTTGCGAAAGGGTTGCGGAGAGGTAAAAGATTTACAGCGCGGGAATCGGGGGTAAAACCGCATAAACATCGGGTATTTAACTCTTTTAACGCAGGAATGAGGGTTATTATTTTCACTCTGTCATCATCACGCCAGATAACCGATAAAAAAATATCATACTTCCATACAAGAGAATGATTCTCACCGTTAACACTATAGTGACTTTGATAGTCATACAATCAGACTGTGCGCAATTTGTGATCGGCTGAGTAAAACCGGCTTTATTCCGCCCGCTGTAAAATGACAATAAAATAATTACTGACCGTCATTATCTTATTTTGTCTCTTTGCCTGAATGACTACGCTAATAATTGTGCAAAGCTCATAAGAAACCCGCATTTGGAGATTATCCGGCGCCCGATAGAGTAGAGCTATCAACGACTCAGGATAACCCTCCATGCGAAAAACACTCTTGTCCCTGTTTACGGCTCTGGCACTGGTTCACCCGGCACACGCCGCCACGCCTGGCGACACGCTGGTAATTGCCGTTCCGCTTGATGGCATCATCAGTTTCGACCCGGCGGAAAGTTTTGAGACCGTCAGCAACAGCAGCCTGCGCAATATCTACCAGACGCTGCTGGAGCCGGATCATCAGAATCCGCAGCAGCTCTCGCCGCTGGCTGCCACGCGCTGGCAGGCAGGCAAAACGCCTCATAGCCTGGTGTTTGATCTTAATCCGCAGGCCCGCTTCGCCAGTGGTCATCCCGTGACCGCACAGGATGTGGTCTTCTCATTAACCCGTGCAGTAAAACTCAATAAAGCGCCCTCTTTTATTCTGGGTGAATTTGGCTGGACGCCAGAAAACATCGATCAGCAGTTCACGGTGATCAACGACCACCAGCTTGAACTGCGCTGGCCAGCGGAGATCGGCAGCGATCTGGCGCTGCGCCTGCTGACCGCGCCGGTCTCCTCCATCGTCGACAGCAAACTGGCACAAGAGCACGCCAGCAACAACGATTACGGCAATAGCTGGCTGAAGGTGCACTCCGCCGGCAGCGCCGCCTATGCCATCAAACAGTTTGTCCCGCTGCAGGCGCTGGTGCTGGAAGCCAATCCCCACAGCAGCCAGAAGCCGCATCTGAAGCGGGTATTGCTGAAAGGTGTGGCCGATCCGGGCAGCCGCCGTCTGCTGATCCAGCAGGGTGATGTGGATGTCGCCTATCAGCTCGGCCCGGATCAGATTACTGCGCTGAAGAACACCGCCAATGTGCGTATTGATGCCTTCCCGTCCAGCCTGGTTTATTACATCGGCTTTAACACCCAAAGCCCGCAGCAACCGGCGCTGGGCAATCCGGCGCTATGGCAGGCGGCGCGCTGGCTGGTTGACTATGACAGCCTGGCGAACCAGCTGCTGAAAGGTCAGTACCGCATTCATCAGAGCTTCCTGCCGGACGGCTTCGATGGTGCGCTGAACACGACACCGTTCCATTACGATCTGAAAAAGGCGCAGGCGATTCTGCAAAAAGGCGGCATCAAACCTGGCACCCATATCGCGCTGACGGTGGTGAACCAGCCGCCTTACATTGATGTGGCGCAGGCACTGCAGGCCAGCTTTGCCAAAGCGGATGTGCAGCTTGATATCCAGCCGGTGGCGGAATCGGAGCTGTGGAGCAAAATGCGCAGCCGTGACTTCCAGGCCATCTTTACCTACTGGGGCGCGGACTACATCGATCCCAACACCAATGCCAGCACCTTTGCCTATAACGTGCCGGGCGGCGGCAAAACCCTGGCGTGGCGCGTCGGCTGGACGATTCCGGAGCTGAGTGCACAGACCCGCGCCGCCGCCGGAGAGAGCGATGCGGTGAAACGTCGCAACCTCTACACCGGGCTGCAAACCCGCATCCAGCAGGATTCGCCGTTTGTCATGCTGTTACAGGGCGCAACCCAGGTGGCGGTGCGCAGCAACCTCAGTCACCTGCAGCAGGGCATCGGGGTCAGCCTGCTCAATTTTGAAGAGGTGCAGAAGTAAACTACTGTTGCAGGCCGCTGCTCCCCGGGCAGCGGCCTTTTTTTGGTGAATAGTTCTCCTCCTGTGCCGCTCCGGCTTGCTATCCTTCAGGCATAACCCAATGCCTGAGAGTGGAAAATCATGACTTCCCCGCTACTGATTGCCCGTACGCCAGACGTCGAACTTCATCTGTTGCCGCAAATGGCCAACCGCCACGGCCTGATCACCGGCGCGACCGGCACCGGTAAAACCGTTACGCTGCAGAAACTGGCTGAATCGTTCTCCGCCAGCGGCGTGCCGGTCTTTATGGCTGACGTTAAAGGCGATTTGACCGGCGTGGCTATGGCTGGCCAGTCCAGCGAAAAGCTGCAGGAGAGGCTGGCGAAAATCGGCGTCACCAACTGGCAGCCGCTGAGCAATCCGGTGGTGCTGTGGGATATCTTCGGCGAGAAAGGCCATCCGGTTCGCGCTACCGTCTCCGATCTCGGGCCGCTGCTGCTGGCGCGACTGCTGAATCTGAATGAGGTGCAGAGCGGCGTATTGCAGATTATTTTCCGCATCGCCGATGACCAGGGTTTGCTGCTGCTGGACTTCAAAGATCTGCGCGCCATGACCCAGTACATCGGTGACAACGCCAAAAGCTTCCAGACCCACTACGGCAATATCAACAGCGCCTCGGTCGGCGCCATCCAGCGCGGATTACTCACGCTGGAGCAACAGGGCGCGGAGCACTTCTTTGGTGAACCGATGCTGGATATCGCCGACTGGATGCGCGTCGACAGCAACGGCAAAGGTGTCATCAACATCCTCTCTGCCGAGAAGCTCTACCAGATGCCGAAACTCTACGCCACCAGCCTGCTGTGGCTGCTTTCGGAGCTTTATGAGCATCTGCCGGAAGCGGGCGATCTCGATCAGCCAAAGCTGGTGTTTTTCTTTGATGAGGCGCACCTGCTGTTTACCGACGCGCCGCCGGTGCTGCTGGAGAAAATAGAACAGGTCATGCGGCTGATCCGCTCCAAAGGGGTCGGCGTCTGGTTCGTCACCCAGAACCCGGCGGATATTCCCGATCGGGTGCTGGGCCAGCTCGGCAACCGCGTTCAGCACGCCCTGCGCGCCTTTACCCCTAAAGATCAGAAAGCGGTAAAAACCGCCGCCGATACCCTGCGCGCCAATCCGGCGTTTGACAGCGTCGAGGCGATTCAGGCGCTGGGCACCGGCGAAGCCCTGATCTCCTTCCTGGATACCAAAGGCAGCCCGTCGGTGGTAGAGCGCGCCATGGTGATCGCCCCCGGCTCACGTATGGGTCCGGTCACAGGCGATGAGCGCAACGGCCTGATCAACCATTCACCCCTCTATGGCAAATATGACAGCGAAGTTGATCGCGAATCGGCGTTTGAGAAGCTGCAAAAAGGGTTTCAGGCCGCCAGCGATCAGGCCAGCGCGCCCCCGGCGAAAGGCGACGATGTCGCGGTAGATAACGGCATTCTCGGCGGGCTGAAAGAGATCCTGTTTGGCCGAACCGGCCCGCGCGGCGGCAAGCACGATGGCGTGGTGCAGACCATGGCGAAAAGCGCTACGCGCCAGATTACCAATCAGATCATCCGCGGCGTACTCGGCAGCCTGCTGGGTGGTCGTCGCCGATGAAACCGGCTCTCTGCTAAGATCAGGATATGGATAAACAACACGAACTGAAACGGACGAAACGTCTGGCGCTGCTGCTGTTACTGCTGGCTGCAATTACCTTTATCGTTACGCTTTTTCTGCCGCCCGGCTTCTGGGTCAGCGGCGTAAAAGCGATTGCGGAAGCTGCGATGGTCGGCGCGCTGGCGGACTGGTTCGCGGTGGTCGCACTGTTCCGGCGCGTGCCGGTGCCCTTTATCTCGCGTCATACCGCCATCATTCCGCGCAACAAAGATCGTATCGGTGAAAACCTCGGTCGCTTTGTGCAGGAGAAGTTTCTTGATACCGACTCGCTGCTCAATCTGATTCGCCGTCACGATCCTTCCAACCTGCTGGCGCAATGGCTGAATGCGCCAGGCAATGCTGACCGCATTGGCCGCCATCTGCTGCAGGTCATGCGCGGCTTCCTTGATCTGACCGATGATGCGCGGATCCAGACCTTCATGCGCCGCGCAGTACATCGCGCCATCGACAAGGTCGATCTCAGCCAGACCAGCGCCCTGCTGCTGGAGAGCCTGACGAAAAACAACCGTCATCAGGCGCTGCTGGACGCGGCAATCGAACAGCTGCTGAAGCTGCTGCACAAGCCCAGTACCCGCGAGTTTATTGCCATGCAGCTGGTGCGCTGGCTCAAACGCGAGCATCCGATCAAAGCCAAAATGTTGCCGACTGAATGGCTGGGCGAGCACAGCGCCGAGCTGGTGGCAAACGCGGTCGATTCACTGCTGGATGATGTGGCGCTGGATCAGGGACATGAGCTGCGCCTCGGCTTCAATCGGGCGGTCGACAAACTGATAGTTAAACTGCAGAACGACCCGGAAATGGCAGAGCGTGCCGAGGAGATCAAAGGCTGGCTGAAAGAGGATGCTTCCTTTAACCGCTATATCGGCGAACTGTGGAATGATATGCGCAACTGGCTCAAGGCGGATCTCAGCAGTGATGACTCACGGGTGCAGGAGAAAGTGCGCGGTGCAGCCTTGTGGCTGGGAGAAACCCTGGCGGCCGACCCGGCGCTGCGTGACTCGATGAATCAGCATCTGGAACAGGCCGCACGCAGCGTTGCGCCAGAGTTTGCTGGCTTCCTGACGCGCCATATCAGCGACACCGTGAAGAGCTGGGATGCACGCGACATGTCGCAGCAGATCGAACTTAATATCGGCAAAGATCTGCAGTTTATCCGCATCAACGGCACGCTGGTTGGCGGCACCATCGGGCTGATTCTCTACCTGTTGTCGCAGCTGCCTCAGTTACTCCCGCTGCTGAGCCGATAACCGCCTGGTTTAGCCGGATTGGGGTGGATAGAGGCCAAACTCGGTGATAATGGCGCTAACAAAGCTGCGGATTTTCACCGTCTGTCGGCGGCCTGCCGGGATCAGCACATGCATGGGTCGTGCTGGCCCGGCATAATCGGGCAGCACCTGGACCAGCCGACCCTGTCTGATCTCTTCAGAGAGAATGGTGGCCGGTCCCAGGGTAATGCCATAACCCTCCAGCGCCGCATGCAGCAGCGCTTTCCAGTCATTTGATCGCATGCGCCCCTGCGGATGCACCTCTTCAACCTTACCGGCCTGGCTGAATACCCAGCGGCAGGGTTTTGAGGGCGACCAGATGCCATAAACGAGACAGGCGTGGTTCACCAGCTCCGCTGGCGTGGAGGGCACACCGTGCCGCGCCAGATAGGCTGGCGACGCGCAGGCTATCAGCCGGTAGGGCTGCAGTGGATGGGCGATGATCGAACTGTCCGCCAGCGCACCAATCCGGATCACCACCTCATAACCCTCTTCAAACGGATCGACCAGCCGATCGCTCAGTTCAAGATCGACCTGCGTTTCCGGAAACCGGTCAAGATAGCGGGTCACAAACGGCGCCAGGCTAAAAGAACCAAACGTGACCGGGGCGCTGACCTTCAGCGTACCGGACGGCCGCTGCTGCATATCCAGCGCGATCGCATCCGCTTCCTGCACCTCTGCCAGCACGATTTTGCAGCGTTCGTAATAGTTGCGGCCCACATCCGTCAGACTTTGTCGTCGGGTGGTGCGATGCAGAAGCAGCGTACCGAGATGCTTCTCCAGCATGGCGATATGCTTCGCCACCATCTGCGGTGAGATTTGCAAATGCCCTGCGGCTGCGGCAAACGAGCCCGATTCCGCGACGGTAACGAACACGTTCATGCTGGTAAGCCGATCCATGATTCCCTCCTGTTGGTTGTTTATATTGCGTCTGTTTGTCGATTTATTCACCTCCTGTTTTTAATTAAGGTCAGTGCGTGAAACTCATCGAGGAGAAACGTATGAAAATAGGCATTATTGGCGCAGGCTTTGTTGGCCGGGCGATTGCAAAACTGGCGATTCAGGCAGGACATCAGGTGATGCTCAGCAACTCGCGCGATCCACGAACGCTGTTCAGCCTGAAACCGATGATTGGCTGTGAAACCGGCACCGCCACCGAGGCCGCAGAGTTCGGCGACGTGGCGGTGATTGCCGTGCCGCTCACGGCAACGGAACAACTTCCGGCCACAGAATTGCGGGGAAAAATCGTACTTGATGCGGTTAATTACTATCCCGACCGCGATGGCGAAATTGAAGAGCTGCTCAATGGCCGCATCAGCACCAGTGAACGGCTTGCCCGCCTGCTTCCTGACAGCCGCGTCACCAAGGCATTCAATGCCATCCGCATGACCGATCTTGAAACTCAGGGCCTGCCGCCGGGCGATGCCAACCGGCAGGCGTTACCGCTGGCGGGAGATGATAGCGAAGGGAAAGCGATCGCCACGGCATTATATGAAGCCTTTGGATTTGATGCGGTGGATGCGGGATCGTTAGCGGAAGGCTGGCGTTTCGAGCGTGGAATGCCCGCCTATTGCGTAGCCCTGAACAGAGAGCAACTTATCAGGACACTGAAAGAGACCACCCGGCACTCCGCATAAACAGGGCATCAGCGCAGAATAAAGCCGCTTAAACCGTCGCTGAAACCGCCTCTTCCAGACGACAGCTAAACGTAAAGCGATGGGAGCATACGCCTGTAGCAAAGCATCGCGGGCCAGGGATGGCCCGCGCTGAGCCGCCACGGATGGCGCTTTTGCGTCTTTGTGGAAGGCGTATGCTCCCTGAGCCTTCACTCAAACAGACCATCGGCTTTACGTACAGACAATCAGGCCGCTGAAACCGTTACTCCCACACGGCTGCAAAACGTAAAGCGATGGGAGCCTGCCCTGAGCCTGAACACCGGTCACAAAAAAGGCCGCTTGCGCGGCCTTTTCTTTTACTGCATTCATTGCGCTTAGCGCCGCTTAATCAACATAAACATACTGATAGCGAAGAACGCAAAACTCGGCAGAATCGCTCCCAGAATCGGCGGCAGACCGTAAACCAGGCTCAGCGGACCGAAAATCTGGTCCAGCACGTAGAACAGGAAGCCAAAGCTGATACCGGTTACGACACGCACACCCATCGACACGCTACGCAGCGGACCAAAGATAAACGACAGCGCCATCAGCATCATCACCGCCACCGACAACGGCTGGAAGATTTTGCTCCACATATTCAGCTGATAACGTCCCGATTCCTGGCCGCTCTGCTTCAGATATTTACTGTAGCTATGCAGACCGCGAATCGATAACGCGTCTGGATCCAGCGCAACCACACCCAGCTTATCCGGCGTCAGATTCGTTTTCCACTCGCCACTCAGGCTCTGTGAACCGGTAATCTGCTTAGGATCGGTGAGATTAGACTCATCAACCTGCGACAGTATCCAGCGCTTCTTAGCCGCATCCCAGGTCGCCGTCGCCGCGTAACGCACACTCTGCAGACGACGCTGATCGTTAAAGCTGTAGATGCTCACGCCATCAATTTCGTTGTCGCCTTTAATGCGCTCAATAAAGATAAAGCTATTGCCATCTTTCGCCCACAGACCGTTCTGTGTTGAGACCAGCGCACCGCCATAAAGCTGCTGCGCCCGGTAATTACGCGCCATCTGCTCGCCCGACGGCGCAACAAACTCGCCAATCGCCATGGTCAGCAACACCAGCGGAATCGCTGTTTTCATCACTGACAGCGCAACCTGCATGCGGGTAAAGCCCGCCGCCTGCATCACCACCAGTTCACTGCGCTGCGCCAGCGCGCCCAGTCCCAGCAGCGCGCCCAACAGGGCCGCCATCGGGAAAAAGATCTCAATATCTTTGGGTACGCTAAGCAGGGTGTAGTAACCGGCGCTCAGCGCGTTGTAGCTGCCCTGGCCGGTCTTGCGCAGCTGATCGACGAACTTGATGATGCCGGAAAGCGACACCAGCATGAACAGCGTCAGCATAATGGTATTGAAAATGGTTTTACCGATATAGCGGTCAAGTACGCGAAACATCAGACCGACCCTCCGCGGGTAAAGCGGGCGCGAATCCGACGCATCGGCACCGTATCCCACAGGTTAAGGAGCACCGCCAGCACCAGATAGCTGATATTCACCACCCACATCCAGAGCGCCGGATCGAGCCGCCCTTTCGCGCCGCTCGACTTCAGCGAGCTCTGCAACAGGAAGAAAATCAGATAGAGCATCATGGCGGGCAGCATCGACAGCACGCGCCCCTGACGTGGGTTCACCACGCTGAGCGGCACCACCATCAGCGCCATCACCAGCACCGCAAACACCAGCGTCAGACGCCAGTGCAGCTCGGCCTGAAACTCAGGTGTCTTATTCGCGAACAGGTCAGTCAGACTCGCCTGTTCTGCATCGTTAGGATCGAGCGTTGCCGCTTTATAACCCACAATGGCCTGATAATTGGTGAAGTCGGTGATACGGAAATCACGCAGCAGAGCGGTGCCCTCAAAACGGGTGCCTTTATCCAGCGTCACCACCTGCGAGCCATCTTTATGCTGCTCCATGTGACCGCTGTCAGCCAGCACCACCGATGGTCGCGCGTTGCCCTTTGGCCGTAACTGCGCCAGGAACACGTTACCAAAGTTGTTGCCCTTCACATCCTCAACAAACAGCACGGCGCTGCCGTCGCTGGAGGTCTGGAACTGTCCGGCGGCCATTGCTGCCGCACCCGGGTTCGCTTTGGCGTTCTGCGTCACCTCATCCTGATAGCGGGATGACCACGGCCCCAGCCAGATGACGTTCACGGCCGCCACTATCGAGGTAAACAGCATCAGCACCATCGCCGCTTTCACCAGGACGGCCTTACTCAGGCCGCAGGCGTGCATCACGGTAATTTCACTTTCCGTGTAGAGCCGCCCCAGCGTCATCAGGATCGCCAGAAACAGACTTAAGGGCAGTATAAGTTGTGCCATTTGAGGCACACCGAGTCCTAACAAGGTCAGAACGAGGTTTGTCGGCACTTCGCCATCCACCGCGGCACCCAGGATCCTGACTAACTTCTGACAAAAGAAGATGAGTAGCAGGATAAACAGGATAGCCAGCTGGCTTTTGAGCGTTTCCCGAACCAGATATCTAATGATGATCACGCTTAGTACGCCTGTGAAAACTTGTCTTTTTGCAGGAAAATCGCTAGTTTCAACGCTTATCAGCCATTTTTCTTCATCAATGGCCGTCGCCGTAGCTAAATTTGTATGAAAAACGCGTCCGGGTGGTGAAAAAACAACATCTTGTCACCCTGATTCATTATGACCTCCAGCAGCAGAATGTCATGCTGCGACGATGAATAAATGGGTCATGAGCGCGCTACATTCTAGCGGCAGCAGCGGCCGTTGTCTTTAAGATTCAGGAGAGTGCATGGAGTTCAGTGTAAAAAGCGGAAGCCCGGAAAAACAGCGCAGTGCCTGCATTGTCGTTGGCGTTTTCGAACCGCGTCGTCTGTCACCGATTGCCGAGCAGCTGGATAAAATCAGCGACGGCTACATCAGCGCCCTGCTGCGCCGCGGCGAGCTGGAAGGAAAAGTGGGCCAGACACTGCTGCTGCATCATGTGCCAAATATCCTGTCCGAGCGTATTCTGCTGATTGGCTGCGGTAAAGAGCGTGAGCTGGATGAACGCCAGTACAAGCAGGTTATTCAGAAAACCATTAACACGCTCAACGACACCGGCTCAATGGAAGCGGTCTGCTTCCTGACCGAGCTGCATGTCAAAGGCCGCAACACCTACTGGAAAGTGCGTCAGGCAGTAGAGACCTCAAAAGAGGCGCTCTACAACTTTGACCAGCTGAAAAGTAACAAAGCGGAGCCACGTCGTCCGCTGCGCAAACTGGTCTTTAACGTACCGACCCGCCGTGAACTGACCAGCGGCGAACGGGCTATCCAGCATGGATTAGCAGTCGCGGCCGGTATGAAAGCGGCTAAAGATCTCGGCAACATGCCACCTAATATCTGTAACGCCGCCTATCTGGCGTCACAGGCGCGTCAGCTGGCGGATGCCTTCAGCAAAAATGTCACCACCCGCGTCATCGGCGAACAGCAGATGAAAGAGCTGGGCATGAACGCCTATCTCGCTGTCGGGGCCGGTTCTCAAAACGAATCGCTGATGTCGGTAATTGAATACAAAGGCAATCCGGATGCGGAAGCGCGCCCGATTGTGCTGGTGGGTAAAGGGCTGACCTTTGACTCCGGCGGTATTTCCATCAAGCCTGCCGACAGCATGGACGAAATGAAGTATGACATGTGCGGCGCGGCCGCCGTCTATGGCGTGATGCGTATGGTGGCAGAGCTGAATCTGCCGCTGAACGTGGTTGGCGTGCTGGCGGGCTGTGAAAACATGCCGGATGGCCGGTCGATGCGTCCGGGCGACGTGCTGACCACCATGTCTGGCCAGACGGTTGAGGTGCTGAACACCGATGCCGAAGGCCGCCTGGTCCTGTGCGATGCGCTGACCTATGTTGAACGTTTCGATCCGGAAGTGGTGATTGACGTGGCGACGCTGACCGGTGCCTGCGTGATTGCGCTGGGTCATCACATCAGCGGCCTGCTGTCGAACCACAATCCGCTGGCGCATGAGCTGATCAGCGCCTCGGAGCAGTCAGGCGATCGCGCCTGGCGTCTGCCGATGGCGGATGAGTTCCAGGAGCAGCTGGAGTCCAACTTTGCCGATATGGCGAACATTGGTGGCCGTCCCGGCGGCGCGATTACCGCCGCCTGCTTCCTGGCACGCTTTGCCCGCAAATATAACTGGGCACACCTGGATATCGCCGGTACCGCCTGGCGCTCCGGCAAGGCCAAAGGCGCCACCGGACGTCCGGTGCCGATGCTGTCGCAATTTCTGTTGAATCGGGCAGGATTGAACGGCGACGATTAAGCGCCCTCTTTTCTGACAGCAAGGGCGGATATCATTCCGCCCTTGATCTTCTGATGAGCAAACCGATGAAAAACGCAACCTTCTACGTGCTGGAAACCGATGCAACGAGCGATGGCCTTAGCGCCGTTGAAGCGCTGGTGTGCAATCTGGCGGAAACACGCTGGCGGGCCGGAAAGCGGGTGTTGATCGCCTGCGAAGATGAACAGCAAGCCATTCGTCTCGACGAAGCGCTGTGGCAACGACCGGCAAACGCCTTCGTGCCGCATAACCTGGCGGGTGAAGGCCCGCGCTACGGTGCGCCGGTTGAGCTGGCCTGGCCACAGCGTCGCGGCAGTTCACCGCGCGACCTGCTGATTAGCCTGCTGCCCCACTTCGCAGATTTTGCTACTGCTTTCCATGAAGTGATAGACTTCGTTCCTTACGAAGACACGCTCAAACAACTGGCGCGCGACCGCTATAAAGCGTATCGCAGCGTTGGATTCCAATTGAATACGGCAGCGCCACCACAGCCGCAAACGACATAGCAGAAATGGAAAAGACATATAACCCGCAAGATATCGAGCAGCCGCTTTACGAGCATTGGGAAAAGCAGGGCTACTTCAAACCGAATGGCGATACCAGCCAGGAAAGCTTTTGCATCATGATCCCGCCGCCGAACGTCACCGGTAGCTTGCACATGGGTCACGCCTTCCAGCAAACCATCATGGACACCATGATCCGTTACCAGCGCATGCAGGGGAAAAATACCCTGTGGCAAGCAGGTACTGACCACGCGGGCATCGCCACGCAGATGGTGGTTGAGCGCAAAATTGCGGCTGAAGAGGGCAAGACGCGCCAGGACTATGGCCGTGATGCGTTCATCGACAAAATCTGGCAGTGGAAAGCAGAATCCGGCGGCACCATTACCCGCCAGATGCGCCGTCTGGGCAACTCCGTCGACTGGGAGCGCGAGCGCTTCACCATGGACGATGGCCTTTCCAACGCCGTGAAAGAGGTGTTTGTTCGCCTCTATAAAGAGAACCTGATCTACCGTGGCAAACGCCTGGTGAACTGGGATCCAAAACTGCGTACCGCAATCTCCGATTTGGAAGTGGAAAACCGCGAGAGCAAAGGCTCGATGTGGCATATCCGCTATCCACTGGCTGACGGCGCAAAAACGGCCGACGGTAAAGATTATCTGGTGGTCGCCACCACCCGTCCGGAAACCCTGCTGGGCGATACCGGCGTCGCCGTTAACCCGGAAGATCCACGTTACAAAGATCTGATCGGCAAATTTGTGATGCTGCCGCTGGTTGGCCGTCTTATCCCTATCGTTGGCGACGAACATGCCGACATGGAAAAAGGCACCGGCTGCGTCAAGATCACCCCGGCGCATGACTTCAACGACTACGAAGTCGGCCGTCGTCACAAACTGCCGATGATCAACATCCTGACCTTCGACGGCGATATCCGCGACCGTGCTCAGGTGTATGACACCAATGGCGAAGCCAGCGATGCCTGTTCCGATGAGATCCCGGCGGCTTTCCAGAACATGGAACGCTTCGCGGCGCGTAAAGCGATTGTTGCCGCTGTCGATGAACTCGGCCTGCTTGAAGAGATTAAACCTCACGATCTGACCGTGCCTTACGGCGACCGTGGCGGCGTGGTTATCGAGCCGATGCTGACTGACCAGTGGTATGTGCGTACCGCACCGCTGGCGAAAGTCGCGGTTGAAGCCGTTGAAAACGGCGACATCCAGTTTGTACCGAAGCAGTACGAAAACATGTACTTCTCCTGGATGCGCGATATTCAGGACTGGTGTATCTCCCGTCAGCTCTGGTGGGGTCACCGCATCCCGGCGTGGTATGACGACAACGGTAACGTCTACGTCGGCCGCACCGAAGACGAAGTGCGCGCCGAGAATAACCTGGCCGCCGATGTGGCGCTGCGTCAGGATGATGACGTGCTGGATACCTGGTTCTCCTCAGGTCTGTGGACCTTCTCCACCCTGGGCTGGCCGGAAAACACCGAAGCGCTGCGTACTTTCCATCCGACCAGTGTGCTGGTCAGCGGCTTCGACATCATCTTCTTCTGGATTGCCCGCATGATCATGCTGACCATGCACTTCATCAAAGATGAAAACGGCAAACCACAGGTACCGTTTAAAACCGTCTACATGACCGGTCTGATCCGTGATGAAGAAGGTCAGAAAATGTCGAAATCCAAGGGCAACGTGATTGACCCGCTGGATATGGTCGACGGCATTTCACTGGAAGCGCTGCTGGAAAAACGCACCGGCAACATGATGCAGCCACAGCTGGCGGAGAAAATCCGCAAACGTACCGAGAAGCAGTTCCCGGACGGCATCGAGCCATCAGGCACCGATGCGCTGCGTTTCACTCTGGCGGCGCTGGCCTCTACCGGTCGCGACATCAACTGGGATATGAAGCGCCTGGAAGGGTATCGCAACTTCTGTAACAAGCTGTGGAACGCCAGCCGCTTTGTGCTGATGAACACCGAAGAGCAGGATTGCGGACAGAATGGCGGCGAAATGACGCTGTCGCTGGCAGATCGCTGGATCCTGACCGAGTTCAACAACACGGTGAAAGCGTACCGTGAAGCGCTGGATAGCTACCGTTTCGATATCGCGGCTAACCTGCTGTATGACTTCACCTGGAACCAGTTCTGCGACTGGTATCTGGAGCTGACCAAGCCGGTCATGAACAGCGGCAGTGAATCTGAACTGCGTGGCACCCGTCATACGCTGGTTCACGTGCTCGAGGCGCTGCTGCGTCTGGCGCATCCGATCATTCCGTTTATCACTGAAACCATCTGGCAGCGCGTGAAGGGGCTGAAGAATATCAGCGACGACACCATCATGCTGCAGCCTTTCCCGCAGTACGATGCGGCGAAAGAAGATGCCGAAGCGAAAGCGGACATCGAGTGGATGAAACAGGCGATCGTGGCGGTGCGTAATATCCGTGCCGAGATGAACATCGCACTGAGCAAGCCGCTGGATGTGCTGCTGCGTGACTGCTCGCCTGCGGCACTGCGTCGCGTTGAAGCCAACCGCAACTTCCTGTCGCGCCTGGCGCGTCTGGAAAGCCTGACCATTCTGCCTGCGGGCGAGAAAGGTCCGGTGTCGGTGACCAAATTGGTTGAAGGCGCAGAGCTGTTGATCCCGATGGCGGATCTGGTGGATAAAACCGCCGAGCTGGAGCGTCTGGCGAAAGAGCTGGTTAAGCTGGATGTAGAAATCGAGAAGATCGAGACCAAGCTGGCGAACGAAGGCTTTGTTTCGCGCGCCCCGGAAGCGGTGGTGGCGAAAGAGCGCGAACGCGTAGCGGACCTGCAACAATCAAAAGCAAAACTGATTGAACAGCAGGCGGTCATTGCGGCGCTCTGATTGATTCCTCGCTCTGAAAAAACCCCGCGCTCTCGCGCGGGGTTTTTAATATCATTTTTTCGATGACACCCTTCTCGTCCTTGTTTCAGCAGCAAGATGATCATGACTCTTTTCTAATACAGACAGGCATCTTTTTTCCCGGTCACTTTCTGACGTTAACTGAGTAAGCGCCGTGCGGGCTTTTAAAAAGTACGCATCTGTTTCATCCGGCGTCGGCTCAATAAATGGCATGCCGCATAGCTTATTAACATTGCCTTGATTAACGTATTTCATTACCGCGCCAGGATTTTCAGGTAAGGCATAGGCCATCGCGATGTCCAGACCTTCCTGAAAAGAGGTTGCGCCTAAGAATGGCGATCGATTAAGGATGGGGTAAAGTTCAATCCAGCGTGTCCGGCCCTGAGAAAGATATTCTGTTATCTTGTCATAATCAGCATCTGAAAGTGAACTGCTGTCATTATTGCGGGATGCCGTAATCACTTTATCTGACAAAACATGTTCTGCAGAATTGAACCTTCCTGATGAACAGGAGACGGAAAACAATGCTAATAGCAAAATAATGAGCCATTTCATTTCACTATTAACTCCCTGTCGCCGCTATCCGCAATACTTTTTCTTACATTGAAAGACGCGACAATACAGCCATTCGAAGCGGTACCAAAGCCGTTATCTCCATGAATAAGAAACCCGGCGCGACCACACATATTGTTACCCGCATAAGGTATAAGACGGAGAACAAACCGTCCGGCTGTAGGATGCTTTGCCATAGGACTGGCAATCTTATACTTTCCTGCTGGCAAAGGACCTTTGTTCACCTCACATGCTAATGCAGGATCGTCTTTATATCCTTCAGCCCCGGCATATAACGCATCGAATTTATAGACACCATCTCGTGTAAAAGATCGCTTTCTGACGTCATAGACCCATGTCATACACGCTCCTTAAAATGACTCACAGAATTGCTGCGCCATTGATAGTTGAATTATGTGCGCTCCTTCCATGAATCGGAGTGCTGAATATTGCCATCACAGTACTTCCAGGTGATTTTTTCGTAGCGCAGCGTTACTGACTCAAGATGGTTCATATTTTCAATGGATTTGATGTTATGCATGAGTGGATTAACCGACACCACTTTCACTCCTTCAATGAACATATTGAAGTACTCCTCTTCCTGGCCAGCGTGATTAATACGGTACCATTTTATTTCAGCTGACCTGAGTGTTTGCCCGGAGGAGACTGCTTTATAGAGATAAGGGCTGGATGAGTCGAATTCTTTTTCGAATTCTAATGCACTATGAACACGCGTCCCTGTGAGTTTACCGGTGTGAGGATCGACCGGTATGCTCAAACCATGCATGAAACTAAGTACTTCAATACTTCCTTCTCGATGTTGGACGTCAACTGATCCTTTGATATCTGCGCCACCATCATCTTTCAGCCATAGGTAAGCTGGAATTGCCATGAAATTAATCCTTTAATTAGCGTTAAAGATATTAACTTACAGGAGTAGCAGTCAGCATTTTTGATTTACATCAATTAAGACAAACAAATTGATTGTGAAGTAATCAGCACTATTAAGACCAGAAGATAGAAACAATTCCTTATTACTGAACATAGTAAGGTGTAAATGATAAAACAGATTTTCAAGTGACATTAAAAAACATGACGCTTTAAAAGCCTCCCTGCATTGTCAGGAATATTGCTTTTACATGACGATAATGTTACTTCTGGTAAATGTCTAACCGATTTACATAGCTCAACTCCCACATGATTTCTGACTCTCAGCACCTTCAGGTGCGGCCGATTACTGCCGCCGATAATCCGCATATCGCCCAGGTGATCCGCGATGTTTCCGCGGAGTTCGGCCTGACGGCTGACAAGGGCTACACCGTTTCCGATCCGCAGCTCGACCAGCTGTTTGAGCTCTACAGTGCCGAACAGAGCGCCTACTGGATTGTTGAGTATCAGGGCAAGGTGGTCGGCGGCGGCGGTGTTGCGCCGCTCGCCTGCAGCGCACCCGATATCTGCGAACTGCAAAAGATGTACTTTCTGCCAGAGGTGCGCGGTCAGGGTCTGGCACGCGAACTGGCGCTGCGGGCGATAGAACATGCACGCAGCCACGGTTTCCGTCGCTGCTATCTGGAAACCACCGCCAGCCTGACGCGGGCCATTAAACTTTATGAGTCACTCGGCTTCGAGCATATCGACAGCGCGATGGGCTGCACAGGCCATGTCGATTGCGAAGTGCGTATGTTGCGGAAGTTATAAGCCGCGCTCTACGTAACTCATATCGTTGATGGATTCAATCACGAACTCTCCGCTGTCGGTATAGCGCAGCCGGGTTACGCTCGCATTGTCCAGCGTCTGGTTTAACGACGTATCGCCAAGCGCCTGCAGTAGCGCTGTAATCGCCAGGCCATGCGTGACCACCAGAACGTTACCGCCGCCCTGCTGCCGGGCCTGCTGCGCTATCTCAGTCAGACTATCGACCATTCGCTTCGCAACCTGCTGATAGCTTTCGGCCATGCCTGCTGATTTAATGCCTCTCAGTGCCGGCGTGCCTGACGCTTCCGCCTGCCGGATAGCGTCTATGATCCTGTCGACATGAACCTTGCCTTTGCCATAGGCCTCCATTAGCGCCGTGTCGGATGCAAATCCCAACTGATGGGCGGCATCGTTCAACATATTATTATTCAGATCGCCCTCATACAGGCCAAAGCCCACTTCCCGCAATTCCCGGCGTTCGTTCAGCGGCAGCGGCGTTTTCCATGCCTGCATCACAAGCTGCGCGGTTTCTCTCGCTCTGCCAGCATCGCTGGACCAGACGGCGATAAACGGGATCGTCTGCAGACCGCGTCCCAGCTTTTGCGCCACCTCTACCCCCGCTGGCGTTAGCGGAGTATCTGCCCATCCCTGCGCGCGATGCACCGTGTTGAACATCGTTTTACCATGCCGCGTAACGTAGAGAGTGACATCGGCGGCAAAGGCTTCGCCTGCGACAGCCCCAACCACAATAAGAATCAGCAACGCTTTAAAAATTCTTTTCATCGTATTTTCCTTATCTGAACAGGTTTAATTTATACTCAACCGCGATCTCTGCAGAAAGGCTGGGAGAACGCATATATTTTCCTTGCGCATTAAAAACCGGCGTTTCTTTATTATTCTTATATGACCAGCCATAACCGAATAGCGTAAAGACCGATAAATCCTTCAGGGCCGGATGGGGTTCGATAAAGCGATTTATGAGCGCGACTTCCCCCGAACGTATACGCGTATTACGGTAATTAAACTGTCCATAGTTAATCTGAAACCCGCTAAAAATGCCTTTTGAAATTTCAAATTCCGTCTGCGACACCAGCGCCAGTTCTTTATCACGGGTATAATCTTTTCCGGCAGAGGTCAGGGCGTTGAAACGCCCACGGGTATTTTTTGTCAGCGGGCGCACATAATATCCCACCGCATTATGTTTGGGCGCCGAAGTCCAGGCGGCAGCGAATTTCTGTGTCCATCTGTCGTTAATCCAGTCTGCTTCACCGACATAGTGCCACGCGTGGTTATCGAACGATCTTTTGCTGGCCGCCATGCTTTTATAATTTTCCAGCCCCTGACTGCCATAAATTTGAGAGGACAAGCGCCAGTCCGGCGAGAGCGAGTAATTCGCTTCGATAACATGACGCCGCTGGTAGGCTTCCGCTTCGCCAAATGCGTAGGCGAGACGTCCGCGATCACCGGTATAGCTCAGTGCGCCGGTATAGATCGCATTAATTTTTCGTCGGTCCTGGGTTTGCAGGGCAAGACTCTCCGGCGAGTCGTGGCGAAGCGTTTTGGTCACGTAAGCCAAATCCAGCCGAATCTTCTGCACGTTCAGCGCGCCGCTATAGCCTGAGTAACTGTTGCGTGACAAGCGGTCCGTGGTGGTCAGCACGCCGATGTTTTTTAACTCCTGCCAGCCCGCTTTTCCTTTAAATCCCGCATTCGCGTCCCCCAGCTTCACTTTCAGATAGCGTTCACCAAACTTGCTGAAGCCGTGCGCGTCAGCTTTTTGCTGATGACCGCCGCTGTCGTAAAGCAGGCCGCGCGTGGCAAAGTAGTCGCTGGCTCCCAGCCTGATCGTTCGGGTATAAGTTGCATCGAAACCCAGCCAGTCCCACTGATAGCCGGAACGAAAATTCAGGCTTGCCGCCTGTCCCCAGGCATTATGAACAGCGGTAGGCTGCGCTTCATTTTCCTTGAGATACTTCCAGTGATTACGCAGTCTGAGATCGAGTTGCGAATCACGCAGGAAAGCATTGTCAGAGAACGATAATGCGTCGGAAAAGTCAGCCCATGCGCCAGATGGCTGCAAAAACAGTAAAATAAATAACGGAATACCGCGCTTTCCCCTCATGTTAATGACTCCTTCCATTAAATGCTTATTAGCAAAACTGGCCGGGCGAAAAAAGTCGCTGATTCTTTTCCCCGGCTATAGCCGGTGCAAAAAAAAACCTGATTCACAACCCTCTCTGGCAAAGAGGCGTTATGAATCAGGTTTTGCTTGAAAAATAACAATCCTAATCCGGCAAGAGCACTATAGTTATTCCGCAAAGAAAAAACAGAAGAGATAAAATATTTTGTGAGGGGTCACTCAAATTATATTTTTCGGAGGTAACGCGTTCATATTAGATTAACAGTTAATACTTATCTTTTTATTATTAATAAAATCAACCCGGTTCAATATAAAAAATAAACGGCCATCGTAAGAGCGCCGTTTACTCTAATCAGAACGCCGGTACGCCGCTGTGAAAGCGTAATTCGTTGTCGGGTTCGCTAATTAACCGCCCTTCTGTTGCCCCAATCGCCTGCACCCGCGGCGTGATGTCTCTGGTGGCAATCTGCGCCGCCAGGGTTAAATAGTCCTGATAATGTCGCGCCTCTGAGCGCAGCAGCGACAGATAGAACTTCGCCAGTTCGTCATCAAGATAAGGTGCCAGACTGGCGAAACGTTCGCAGGAGCGCGCCTCGATGTAAGCGCCGCATATCAGCTTATCCACCAGCGTTTCCGGTTCATGGGTGGTGACTTCGCGCAGCAGCGATTTGGCATAGCGGCTGGAGGTGATCTTCTGATAGACCAGCCCGCGCGACTGCATAATTTCCCACACCTGATAGAAGTGATGCAGCTCCTCTTTAATCAGCAGCACCATCTTCTCCACCAGCTCATCCGCCCACGGCAGCGCATTGCGCACGATGATACGTTTTGTTAGGTTCTTATGGGCGTTGATAAAGTCGCTGTCGCCATCTTCGCGGAAGATAAAATCTTCATAAGGTTTCAGCCACGCCAGAATGGCGTCGCCGCTGGGTTTGTCGGCAACATATTTGCGGATCAACCACACCGCGGTCTGCGCGGCTTTCAGTTCGCACACCAGATGGTCGGTTAACAGCAGGGTCAGATTTTCCGGCTTGCGCGCCTCATCAATCCAGGCCTGTGGCGTGCGGCAGTGCAGAAACTGATAGATCGGTTCAAGTAAGGGTGCGTAGTTCATGATGTTAAAACAGGTGGCAGGGGTGACAGGCGGAGAACTCTCCGCCCCGGCTACTTAGTGGCGAATACCATCATCATCTTCATCTTCGATGGCGTCGTCATCTTCATCTTCGGCATCGGGATCTTCAAAATAGGTGCCCCAGCCGTCGTAATCGACGTTGTACTTACCAATCAGGTTCACCAGCTGCTCAACCTGCACATCGATCAGTTCAGGCTTCAGGGCGGATTCGCTGATGATGTCGACGCACATCACGGTGGTGCCATCTTCCAGCTCCAGCTCTTCCGGCTCGGTCACTTCATAACCCAGCTTGAACGCATCAACGGCCGCTTTTTCCAGCGAATCAAAATTATTGCATGAGAGATGGTGCTCGATGGTATAGAGCGCATCAGGATCGCTGCCATCCTCCAGCAGCTCTTCGATAATCTGCCGCGTCTCTTCCTGCTGCTCTTCCAGTAATGCTTCATATGCCATGACGATATCCTCTCTGAGTTCGGCAATAATCAATTATTTTCCCATACTGCCCGTCGCGCCACTACACAAAACGAAAAGTTTATTAGCACCGCACTTGAAAATGCATATCCATCCGGTTAGATTGAATTTTAATTCACTTTAATGATTACCGGAGTGTTGTATGAGTCAGCTGTATCAGCGCCATTTCCTCAGGCTTCTGGATTTTACGCCCGCCGAAATTGATCATCTCCTCTCCCTTTCCGCTGAATTGAAACGGGCGAAAAAAAGCGCCCAGGAAGTGCAGCATCTGAAAGGTAAAAACATCGCGCTCATCTTCGAAAAAGACTCGACCCGTACCCGATGCTCTTTCGAAGTTGCCGCTTACGATCAGGGTGCAAACGTCACCTATCTTGGCCCGAGTGGCAGCCAGATCGGCCATAAAGAGTCGATGCGCGACACCGCGCGGGTGCTGGGCCGGATGTACGATGGCATTCAGTATCGCGGTTACGGTCAGGAACTGGTGGAAACGCTGGCGGAACATGCCGGTGTGCCGGTGTGGAACGGCCTGACCACCGAGTTTCATCCGACCCAGCTGCTGGCCGACCTGCTGACCATGCAGGAGCATCTGCCGGGCAAAAAACTCAGCGAGATGACGCTGGTTTATGTAGGTGATGCGCGCAACAACATGGGCAACACCATGCTGGAAGCCGCCGCACAGGTGGGGCTGGATCTGCGTCTGGTGGCACCGAAGAGCTGCTGGCCAGAGGAGCAACTGGTGGCGCAGTGCCGTGCAGCCGCGCAGCAGACCGGCGGGAAAATCACCCTCACCGAACATATTACCGACGGCGTGAAAGGCGCTGACTTTATCTACACCGATGTCTGGGTGTCGATGGGCGAAGCCAAAGCGGTGTGGGCCGAGCGTATCGCGCTACTGCGTGACTATCAGGTGAACCGGGCGATGCTCGATCTGACCGGCAACCCGCAGGTTAAATTTCTGCACTGTCTGCCCGCCTTCCACGACGATCAGACCACGCTGGGCCAGCAGATGGCGGAACAGTACGATCTGCCCAACGGCATGGAAGTGAGCAACGAGGTGTTTGAGTCGCCACACAGCATTGTGTTCGACCAGGCCGAGAACCGGATGCACACGATTAAAGCGGTAATGGTGGCCACGCTGGGCCAGCGCTGACCGACGGATGTGACACGGGCTGATGCTGCCAGGGAGCGCGGATACTTAGCGATTCATCCGCCTGACCTGGCCCGGCCTCCGATCGGCCAGGCAGGCGCAAACGTTTTCCTCTTGCTGACCCACCGCGAACGGGTATAATGCGGCCCAATTTGCCGGAGGAAATATGCTACAGCACAGCGGACAACTTGACGCTCAATCACGCCTGACCGCAGGCGGTGCTACTGTTTCTTTCGGTCATCGACCCGATCTTAAAAAAGCCCCTTAAGCAGGGGCTTTTTTTTGTCCGCAATCCGGCCGCGCAGAGGAGAAAGCTATGGCTAACCCGCTATATCGCAAACACATTATTTCAATTAACGACCTCAGTCGTGAAGAGCTGGAACTGGCGTTGCACACCGCCGCAAAGCTGAAAGCCCACCCGCAGCCGGAACTGCTGAAGCACAAGGTTATCGCCAGCTGCTTCTTTGAGGCGTCTACCCGTACCCGCCTGTCGTTTGAAACCGCCATTCATCGCCTCGGCGCGTCAGCGGTGGGCTTTGCTGACGGCAGTAATACGTCGCTGGGCAAAAAGGGCGAAACCCTGGCCGACACCATTTCAGTGATTAGCACCTACGTCGATGCCATTGTGATGCGTCACCCGCAGGAAGGCGCGGCGCGGCTGGCGACCGAATTCTCCGGTGGCATCCCGATTCTCAACGCCGGTGACGGCGCGAACCAGCATCCGACCCAGACACTGCTTGATCTCTTCACCATTCAGGAGACGCAGAGCCGTCTTAATCAGCTGAATGTGGCGATGGTCGGCGACCTGAAGTATGGCCGAACCGTCCACTCTCTGACCCAGGCGCTGGCGAAGTTTGACGGCAACCGCTTCTTCTTTATCGCGCCCGATGCGCTGGCGATGCCGGCCTATATCACCGACATGCTGGATGAGAAGAATATCAGCTGGTCACGTCACGACAGCTTTGAAGAGGTGATGCCGCAGCTCGATATCCTCTATATGACGCGGGTGCAGAAAGAGCGGCTTGATCCGTCAGAATATGCCAACGTCAAAGCGCAGTTCATTCTGCGCGCCGCCGATCTCGCTACGGCGCGCGACAATATGAAAGTACTGCACCCGCTGCCGCGCATCGATGAAATCACCACCGATGTCGATAAAACCCCGTATGCCTGGTATTTCCAGCAGGCGGGTAACGGCATCTATGCGCGCCAGGCTCTGCTGGCACTGGTTTTAAACAGCGAACTCGCCCTGTAAGGAGATAACCCCATGACGCAGGACAACAAACTGCAGGTCGAAGCGATCAAACGCGGCACGGTCATCGACCATATTCCGGCGCAGATCGGCTTTAAATTGCTCTCTCTGTTCCGGCTGACCGAAACCGATCAGCGCATTACTATTGGCCTGAATCTGCCCTCAGGCGAGATGGGCCGCAAAGATCTGATCAAGATTGAGAACACCTTTCTCACCGACGATCAGGTCAATCAGCTGGCGGTCTATGCGCCCCATGCCACGGTCAACCGCATCGACGACTATGAAGTGGTCGCGAAGATCGCCCCGACGCTGCCGGACCACGTTGAACGGGTGCTGACCTGCCCGAACAGCAACTGCATCAGCCGCAGCGAGCCGGTCTTCTCCAGCTTTGCCGTGAAGCAGCGCGCCGACGATGTGCATCTGAAGTGCAAATATTGCGAAAAAGAGTTCGCCCGCCATGTGGTGCTGGGTCACTGGTAATCGCCCTGCCCGACCTTATAATGGGCAACACCGGCGGCATGGCCGCCTGACGACGTAATCAAAGGAGCAATGATGTCTCGTGAAATCAGTACTGAAAAAGCCCCTGCCGCTATCGGCCCCTATGTTCAGGGTGTCGATCTGGGCAGCATGATCATCACCTCTGGCCAGATCCCGGTGGATCCGGCGACCGGCCAGGTGGCGGATGACGTTGCCGCACAGGCGCGTCAGTCACTGGAAAATGTGAAGGCGATTGTTGAAGCAGCGGGTCTGAAGGTCGGCGACATCGTGAAGACCACGGTGTTCGTAAAGGATTTAAATGACTTCGCCACGGTCAATGCGGCTTATGAGGCGTTTTTCACCGAGCATGAAGCTCACTTCCCGGCACGTTCCTGTGTCGAAGTGGCGCGTCTGCCAAAAGATGTGAAGATCGAAATCGAAGCGATTGCCCTTCGTCGCTAATCTCCGTTGTTAACATCTATTGTTAACGAGGGCGCCCGCCTCTCTCCGGCTATCCCGGAGAGAGGCGGTGAATCGCTTAACGCTTAGCCGGTCGCCACAGCCACAGCAGCGCTATCGCCAGCGCAAACAGCACGCCAAAACCGACGCCCGTCGCCACCGCAGGTGCACCCGCCTTGATCGCCAGCGTATAGAGCCCCAGCATAATCAGCATGGCGCTGTTCTCACCCAGATTCTGCACCGCAATCGCATTACCTGAACCGACGCTCTCTTTGCCCCGCGCCTGCAACAGCGCATTCAGCGGCACCACAAAGAAACCGCCCAGCGCGCCAATCAGCATCAGCACCAGATAGGCATTCAGCAGAGAATGCTGCAGCGCGAAGACGACGACCATCACACCAATCAGCACACCGGCTGGCATACAGCGACGCACCGTTTCAAGCGTCACCAGCTTCGCCGCCGCCGCCGCCCCAATCACAATCCCGATTGCCACCATGGCATTCAGGGTTGTTGGCGTGGTGTTGTCACTGATGCCCAGCGCCACCGGCACCCACAGCACCAGCAGAAAACGCAGCGTCACGCCTGCGCCCCAGAACAGGCTGGTGCCGAGCAGCGAGAAACGCGTCTCCGCATCACGCCATAGCAGCGCGGCGGCACTGAAGAAGCTGCGCGTCATCATGCCAAACTGCCAGCTCTGCCCCGGACGCGCCGCCTGCAGTTTCGGGATAAACAGGTTGGCTACCACGGCAATGCCGTAGGTCAGCGCACAGATCCCCAGCGCCGCCAGCAGATGCCAGTCAGCCAGCATCCCGCCCGCCACTGAGCCGAGCAGAATGGCGGCGATGGTCGATCCCTCCATCAGCCCGTTGGCTTTCACCAGCTTCTCACCGTGGGTGATCTCACCGAGGATGCCATATTTAGCCGGGGAGTAGGCGGCTGCGCCAGCGCCCACCAGGGTATATCCGAGGAAGGGATTGAAGCCGAAACAGATCACCAGCGCGCCCAGCAGCTTCAGGCTGTTGGCGAGCATCATCACCCGCCCTTTTGCCATGCTGTCCGCAACCTGACCGACAAAGGGTGCCAGCAGAATGTAGGCCGCGACAAAGAGCATCTGCAGCACCGGCTGGCTCCAGTCGGGATAGAACTGGCTTTTCAGCACGGCCAGCGTGGCAAACAGCAGCGCGTTATCGCCGAAGGCCGAAAAGAACTGGGCGATAATCACGGCGATCATGCCGCGTGACATCAGCGGCGCATTACGATCAAGGCTCATGCCTGCTCCTCTTCCGCCATTTTTTTCAGCGTGACGTAATCGGGTTTACCGCTGCCCAGCTGCGGCAACTGCTTCATCACCCGGATATCACGCGGCAGCGCCAGTTCTGGCGCACCCAGCTCGCGGGCCGCTTTCTGCAGGCTGTCGCGCGCCAGTTCAGCGTCGGTGGTGAACAGCACCAGCGCCTCACCACGCTGACCATCCGGGCGCAGCGAGGCGGCATGTTGTTTGTCCGGCGACGCCTTCAGAGCGATCTGCTCGACGATCTCCAGCGACACCATCTCACCGGCAATCTTCGCGAAGCGTTTGGCGCGCCCCTGAATCTGGCAGAAACCGCCGTCATCAAAGCTGACGATATCACCCGTGTCATACCAGCCCGCTTCCTGATTGCCTTCGCCATCGTCGGCGACCGGCACTTCCAGCACGCCTGGATTCTCGACGCGCAGATAGCCCTTCATCACGTTCGGTCCGCGCAGCTGCAGCCGTCCGCCCTGCTCAATGCCCGGCACCGACATCAGCCGCGAATCCATGCCCGGCAGAATGCGTCCGACGGTGTGCGCCTTCGCCGCCATCGGCACGTTAATCGCGACCACTGGCGCGCATTCGGTTACACCGTAGCCTTCAAGAATGCGAATGCCATACTTCTCCATGTAGAGCTGACGGGTGTTCTCCTGCAGCTTCTCCGCCCCCGCCACCACATAGCGCAGGCGGGCAAAATCATAGGGCGCGGCAAAGCGCGCGTAGTTGCCGAGGAAGGTCGAGGTGCCAAACAGCACGGTGCAGTTACGGTCATAAACCAGCTCCGGCACGATGCGATAGTGCAGCGGGCTGGGATAGAGGAACACCTGGGCGCCGGTCATCAGCGGCGTAAACAGCCCGACGGTCAGACCAAATGCATGGAACAGCGGCAGCGCCGACATAAAGCGGTCGCGCGGGGTGAAGTCGGCGATGGTGCGGATCTGTTCGACGTTCGCCAGCAGGCTTTTATGCGAATGCACCACCCCTTTGGGGTTGCCTTCCGAGCCGGAGGTAAACAGTACCATCGCGGCGTCTTCCGGCTGCTGGGGCAGCTGCGCGCGATGCGGCATCAGCAGATGGGCGACGATCCACAGTTTATCTTTACTGGTCACGGTATCTTTCAGATCTTCCAGATAGATCCACTGCACATCATCGAGCCCCTGCGGCAGATGCCACAGGTTGCCTTTGTCCAGGAACTGGCGCGACGTGAAGACCGTTTTGATCTGCGCGGCGGTCAGTGCCGCCCGCATGCCGTTTACGCCCGCCGTATAGTTGAGCATCGCCGGAACGCGTCCGCGCAGGGATGCCCCGAAAATCGCCGCCGCCGTGACGGTGGTATTGGGTAGCAGCAGTCCTACCACTTCACGCGGCTGGCTGTAGCGCTCCAGAATACGGCCCACGCCCAGCGCCTTCTTCAGCAGTCCGTTGTAGCTGTCGGGTTTGAAATTGACATCTTCGATGCAGCGCTTAAACGCGCCATAACGCGTACGCGCCGCCAGAAACGCCTCAAACAGGGTTTCACGCGGACGCACCGCCATGCGCGCTTCCATCATCACATGATGCAGATGCTCACCGGCCAGCACGCGCCGATCGCGCGCCCGTTTCGCCTCCGGCATCGGAATGCGGGTGGCGGGCAGAATCGTCAGGGTGATGCGGGGGAACAGGCGACGTTTAAACACGCCCGCCAGACGACCAAACGGCGTGTACTCTGCGCCTTCAATGCGCATCGGCACCACATTCGCGCCCGAACGCGCCGCGACAAAACCCGCCCCGCTGTAGATCTTCATCAGCGATCCGGTGACGGTAATACGTCCTTCCGGGAAGATCACCACCGGACGGCCACTGTCGATCAGCCTGACCAGCTGTTTGAGCGCCATGGGTTTGGTGGGATCGAGCGGCACATAGTCGATAAAGGGTTTAACCAGCCGCATAAACCAGCTTTCGCTGATGGTCGAATAGACCGCATAGACCGGCTTAATCGGCAAAAATAGCGCCAGCAATATGCCGTCGAGAAACGACATATGGTTCGGCGTGATCAATACCTTCTGCTTATGCAGTTCGGCGACGTCGCCACGCAGTTCGACCCGCCATAACAGGCGAAATATCAGGCGCAATAGTGTGAAAACCATGCCGGCTCCTTAGCATTGTGAAAATAGCCCCTCACGATGCAGGATTTGACGCGGTTCGACAACAGAATTATCGGTAACCTGACGCCGCCTTCAGGGTGCCTGCCAGCCACCGCCGAGTGCCGCAATCAGCGCCACACTGCTGACCCACTGCGTGCTCTGCAGCGTCAGCAAACTCTGCTGCGCACTCAGGCGGCTGTTTTCGGTGGTCGCCACATCCAGATACGTAATCATGCCCGCCTCATACTGCAAACGGGTTACCCGCGCAGAGGTCTGCGCCGCGTCGGTGGCGCGCTGCTGCGCGGCGATCTCACCCTGCAGCGTGTTCAGCTCCACCAGCTTATCTTCCACCTCCTGCATTGCGGTCAGCACCGTCTGACGATAGGTCGCAACGCTGGCATCCCAGCCCGCTCGTGCCTGATCGACCTGTGCTGCGGTCGCACCAAAATCCAGCAGCGTGCCGCTCAGCTCCGGCCCCAGCGACCAGACGCGGTTCGGCAGCGAGAAGAGCGAATGCAGCACGGAAGAACTGACGCCACCGCTGGCGCTCAGGGTCAGGTCGGGATAGTAACCGGCCACCGCCACGCCCACCGCAGCATTGGCCGCGGCCATGTTACGTTCGGCGTAAGCAATGTCGGGACGGCGCTGCAACAGCTCGCCCGGCAGGGCTGCCGGAATCGCGGGCAGCGTGGCCGTCAGCGGCGCGGCGGTCAGGCTGAATTCAGCGGGTGCTTTGCCGATCAGCAGCGCAATGGCGTGCTCCATCTGCGCGCGCTGCCACTGATAATCCTGCGCCGAGGCGCTGGCGCTCTCCAGCTGCAGCTGCGCCTGGGCCAGGGTCGCACGCGACGCGGTGCCCGCCTGATACTGGCTGGTAATCACTTTCAGATAGCGCTGATAAGCATCAACGCTCTGCTGATAGAGCGCGATTTTCTGATCCATGATGCGCAGCTGGAAATAGTCCTGCGCCAGCTCAGACTGGGCGCTCAGGGTGATATTGGCCAGTTCCGCCGCGCTGGCCGAGGCGCTGGCGCGGTTCTCCTCCAGCGTGCGTCGCAGTTTGCCCCACAGATCCAGCTCCCAGCTGGCACTCAGCTCCGCCTGATGGCTGCTGCTGGTGGTGCGAAAGCTGCTGTCAGTCGCGTGGCTGCCGCTGCGCGTCGCGCTGCCGTCATAGCCCAGCGAGGGAAACAGCGCCGCACGTGACTCACTCGCCAGCGCCTGTGCCTGCCGGTACTGCGCGGCATAATTTGCCACGTTCTGGTTCGAGATGCTCACCTGGTTCAGCAGGCCGCTCAGGGTGGCGTCGTGATAAACCGCCCACCATTCGCCTTTGCTTTGCGCATCAAGCGGCGTCGCCTGCTGCCAGCCTTTGGCCTCTTTATAGTGGACCGGCATCGCCATCGCGGGGCGCTGATAGTCGGGACCGACGCTACAGCCGCACAGCAGCAGCATCACAACAAAGGGGATAAGCGGTTTCATGGATCAGGATTCCGTAGGGCGCAGACGACGCCATTGACGTTGAGTGGCACGGCCCAGACGATCGAGCCAAAGATAAACAACCGGCGTGGTAAACAGCGTGAGCAGCTGGCTGAGCGCCAGTCCGCCCGCAATAGCGATGCCCAGCGGGCTGCGCAGATCGGCATCACCGCCGCTGCCCAGCGCCAGCGGCAACGCGCCGAAAAAGGCGGCCAGCGTGGTCATCATGATGGGCCGGAAGCGCATCAGGCACGCCTGGGTGATCGCCTGCTGTGGCGACATGCCCTGCCGCCGTTCCGCGTCGATGGCGAAATCGATCATCATGATGGCGTTCTTTTTCACGATGCCGATCAGCAGGATGATGCCAATCAGCGCGATCACCGTGAGCTGCGTGCCGGTCAGCAGCAGCAGTAACAGCGCGCCGACGCCCGCTGACGGCAGGGTCGAAAGAATGGTCAGTGGATGGATGTAGCTCTCATAGAGCACGCCGAGCACGAGATAGACCGCCGCCAGCGCCGCCAGAATCAGCCACGGCATGGTCGCGGTCAGCTGAGAAAAGGCGGCGGCGGTGCCGGCAAAACCGGCATGAAGGGTCGATGGCAGGCCCAGCTTCGCCATCGCCTGTTTTATCAGTTCCTGCGCCTGTTCCAGTGACACACCCTCGTTGAGATTAAACGCCAGGGTGCTGGTCGCGGCCTGGCCCTGATGCGCCACCGACAGCGGCGCGTTGCCGCCGCTGAAGCGGGCAAAGGCGGAGAGCGGCACGCGGTCACCGCTGTCGTTAATCACATAAAGCTGCTGCAGCGTCTCAGGATTGGCGGTGTCGCTATCCTGCAGTGACATCACCACGTGATACTGATTCAGGGTGTGATAGAGCGTGGCGATCTGCCGCTGGCTGAACGCATTGTTCAGCAGCGTATCCAGCATGTTCACGTTGACGCCCAGCCGGGTGGCGCGATCACGATCGATGTTCAGCTCCACCTCCTGGCCGCCGGTCTGCGAATCGGAGTCCACGCTGTTAAGCTCGGGGATCGCCGCCAGCGCCGCCTGCACTTTCGGCGTCCAGGTGCGCAGCAGATCGAGATCGTCCGCCTGCAGGCTGTACTGATACGTGGCGTTGGCGCTGCGTCCGCCAATGTGCAGGTCCTGCGCCGCCATCAGGAACATCTGGGCCCCGGCGATGTGACTGGTTTTTCTCGTCAGCCGGTTGGCCACCTCGGTGGCGGTCGCATCGCGCTGATCAAAATCTTTAAGCCGCACAAAGAAGTTGGCGCTGTTACGGGAGCCAAACATCCCGCTGCCCATCGACGACATCACACTCTCTACCGCCGGGTCTTCCTGAATGATCTGCGTGAACATCAGCATTTTCGGCTTCATCGCCTGGAACGAGATGTTCTGATCGGCGCGCAGCGCACCCATCAGCAGCCCGGTATCCTGATTGGGGAAGAAGCCCTTCTGCACCACGACGAAGAGAAAAACATTCAGTAGTACGGTCAGCAGCAGGCTGAGCAGCGTCAGTTTCTGATGGCGCATCACCCAGGCCAGCCCGCGCCCGTAGGCGGCCAGCAGGCGATTCAGCTGGTTTTCAATCAACTGATAAAGCGGATGCGGCCGCTGGCTGACGGGCGGCTTTGGTTTCAGCAGGCGGGCGCAGAGCATCGGCGTCAGGCTCAGCGAAACAAACAGCGAGATCAGCAGCGACACGGTGAGCGTCACGGCAAATTCGCGGAACAGCCGCCCGACAATGCTGCCCATCAGCAGGATCGGGATGAACACCGCGATCAGCGACACGGTCATCGACAGCACGGTGAAGCTCACCTCCTGCGCCCCGCGCAGCGCCGCCCGCAGCGGGCTCAGCCCGCGCTCAATGTGACGGGTGATGTTCTCCAGCACCACAATCGCATCATCCACCACGAAGCCGGTGGCGATAATCAGCGCCATCAGCGACAGGTTATCCAGGCTGTATCCCAGCAGATACATCACCGCGCAGGTGCCGATCAGCGACACCGGCAGTGCCAGCGCCGGAATGATCACCGCCTGCAGATTGCGCAGAAAAATAAACACCACCGCAATCACCAGCAGCACCGCGATCAGCAGCGTCTCTTCGGTGTCATACAGCGAGGCGCGCACGCCAGGCGAACGGTCAACCACCACCTTCAGCTGGCTGTCAGCGGGCAGGCTCTTTTCAAGCTGTGGCAACTGCGCTTTTATCGCGTCGATGGTTTCCAGCATATTGGCACCCGCCTGACGTTTGATACCGATCATCACCGCCGGTGTGGCATTCAGAAACCCTGCCTGATAGCGATCTTCCACCGAGTCATAGACCGTGGCGACGTCGCGCAGTCGCACCGCGTTGCCCTGCTGATAAGTGATGATCAAATCGCGGTAGCTGGCGGCCTTCTCCAGCTGGCCGTTGCTGTCCACCAGCCACGACTGGTCACTGCTCTGTAAGATCCCTTTAGGCAGATTAGTGGTGCTGTTGGCGACGGCGGCACGCACCGTCTCCAGCGAGATGCCGTAATGGGTCAGCTTCAGCGGCTGCAGATCAATCCGCACCGCCGGTAAGGCGCTGCCCATCAGCGACACTTCGCCGACGCCCTGTACCTGCCCCATCGCCTGTTCGATTTTGCTCTCCGCCAGATCGTAGAGTTCGCCTGGCGTGCGGGTGGCAGAGGTCAGCGCCAGCATCACTATTGGCGCGTCTGACGGGTTGGCTTTGCGATAGGTTGGCAGCGAGGCCATTGCGCTGGGCAGCAGGCTGCGCGCCGCGTTGATTGCCGCCTGCACGTCGCGCGCCGCGCCATTGATATCGCGGTCCAGTTCAAACTGCAGGATGATGCTGCTGGAGCCCTGCGAGCTGCTGGAGGTCATCTCACTGATACCGGCAATCTGCCCCAGCGAACGTTCCAGCGGCGTAGCGACCGTCGCCGCCATGGTTTCCGGGCTGGCGCCTGCCAGGCTGGCGCTGACCATGATGGTAGGAAAATCGACCTGCGGCAGCGGTGCCACCGGCAGCAGCCGGTAGCCCAGCGCGCCCAGCAGCAGGATCGCCAGCGTCAGCAGCAGCGTCGCCACCGGACGAAAGATAAACAGCCGGGTCAGATTCATTGCCCGCTCCGCGCCCGCTGCTGACGGCGTTTCACCCAGGCGTTACCGCGCTGCGCCAGCCCATCAAACAGGAGGTAGATGACCGGCGTGGAGAAGAGCGTCAGCACCTGACTGACAATCAGCCCACCGACAATCACCAGCCCCAGCGGCTGACGCAGCTCTGCCCCGGAGCCGGAGGCCAGCATCAGCGGTAGCGCACCCAGCAGCGCCGCCATCGTCGTCATCAGAATCGGGCGGAAGCGCAGCAGACAGGCCTGATGAATCGCGTCGCGCGCGCTGAGTTGCTGATGGTGTTCCGCCTCCAGCGCGAAGTCGATCATCATGATGGCGTTCTTTTTCACGATGCCGATCAGCAGGATCACCCCAATCAGCGCAATCAGGCTGAATTCGGTGCCCGCCAGTAGCAGCGTCAGCAGCGCGCCCACCGCCGCCGACGGCAGCGTAGAGAGGATGGTCACCGGATGGATAAAGCTCTCGTAGAGGATGCCGAGCACCACATACATGGTGATCAGCGCCGCCAGAATCAGCCACAGCGTGTTGCCGGTGGCGCTCTGAAACGCCGAGGTTTCCCCCTGATAACGCAGCGTGGTGCTCTCCGGCAGCTGCAGCTGCTGCCGTACTTCCGCGATCGCCCGCTGTCCATCCTCCAGCGAATAGCCCGGATTAAGGTTGAAGGAGATCATCACCGCCGGAAACTGATTCAGCCGCATGTGCATCAGCGAACCGGTGCGCTGGTGGATAGTGGCGATAGCAGTGAGTTTGACCATGCCGCTGCTGGTCGTGCTGGCGCTGGTGTCAGAGGCTGAAGTGGACGTTGACGAAGACGACGATGTTGACGAAGACGTTGACGTTGATAAAGTCGTGCTGGTGGATGACGACGCCGAACTGCTGCTGCCGGACGATTGCAGCCAGACATCATCAAACGACGCCGGACCCTGCTGGTATGCCGGAGCCACTTCCAGCACCACCCGATACTGATTCGACTGGGTGAAGATGGTCGAGACCAGCCGCTGACCAAAGGCATTATAGAGCGCGGTGTCCACGTCCGATGCAGTAATGCCGAAGCGCGCCGCTTTATCGCGGTTCAGCTCAACGTAAGAGACGCGCCCCTGATCCTGCAGGTTACTCACCACGCCATTAAACTCGGGCCGCTGCTGCAACGCCGCCACCAGTTTCGGCGACGCGCTGACCAGGTTTTCACTGTCGGCATCATCGAGGGTGAACTGATACTGACTCGGCGAGACCTGATCGTTGACGGTGAGATCCTGCGCCGGTTGCAGATAGAGCCGGATGCCCGCCACATCGGCAGTGGCCTGTTTCAGCTGGCTGATCACCTCGCTGGCGCTGAGATCACGCGAGCCAAACGGCTTCAGGTTGATCTGTAACCGCCCGCTGTTAAGGCTGGTGTTGGTGCCGTCGATGCCGATCGTCGATGAGACGCTCTCCACCGCCGGGTTTTTCAGGATCCGCGCCGACAACGCCTGCTGCCGCGTTGCCATGGCGTTAAACGAGACGTCCTGTGAGGCGACGGTAATGCCCTGAATCAGCCCGGTATCCTGGGTCGGGAAGAAGCCTTTCGGCACCATCATGTAGAGCAGCGCCGTCAGCCCGAAGGTGGCCAGCGCCACCAGCAGCGTCAGTTTCTGATGGTTCAGTACCACGGTCAGCAGCCGGTCATAGCCGCGCACCAGGGCATCAAACAGTTCGCCGCCCTTGCGGGCAAACGTCGACTGCTGTTCTGGCGGAATATGGCGCAGCAGATATGCACACAGCATCGGTGTCAGGGTCAGCGACACCAGCATTGACACCAGAATCGCCACCGCCAGCGTAATCGCGAACTCCCGGAACAGTCGCCCGACCACATCGCCCATAAACAGCAGCGGGATCAGCACCGCAATCAGCGAAAAGGTCAGCGAGATGATGGTGAAGCCAATCTGCTGTGAGCCTTTCAGCGCGGCTTCCATCGGTGACTCGCCCTGCTCCAGCCGCCGGGAGATGTTCTCGACCACCACAATAGCGTCATCAATGACAAAACCGGTGGCGATGGTCAGCGCCATCAGCGACAGATTATTCAGGCTGAAGCCCGCCAGATACATCACACCAAAGGTGCCGACCAGCGACAGCGGCACCGCCACGCTCGGGATCAGCGTGGCGGCCACGTTGCGCAGGAACAGGAAAGTCACCATCACCACCAGCGCAATCGACAGCATCAGTTCAAACTGAACGTCGCTGATCGAGGCGCGAATGGTCTGGGTGCGATCGGAGAGAATCGTCATCTTCACCCCCTCCGGCAGCGCCGCCTGCAGCGCGGGGAGCTGCGCCTTGATATTGTCCACCACCTGGATCACGTTCGCGCCCGGCTGGCGCTGCACGCTGATCACAATTGCGGGCTGGTTGTTGGCCCACGCCGACTGGAAGCTGTTTTCCGGACCCTGTTCAATGTGGGCGATATCTTTCAGGCGCAGCGCCGCGCCATTCTCATAGCTGAGGATCAGGTTCCCGTACTCGGTTGCGGTGCGCAGCTGGTCGTTGGCGTCGATGGTCACCGAATGATATTTCCCGTCAAAGCCACCTTTGGAGCCATTGACGTTGCTGTTACCAATCAGCGTATTTACCGCCTCCAGCGTCAGATGATGCGCCGCCAGCGCCTGAGGATTCATCTGCACCCGAATCGCCGGCTGGTGGCCGCCCGCCAGCGTCACCATCCCGACGCCGGAGATCTGCGACAGCTTCAGTTCCACCCGGGTGTTGACCAGATCCTGCACCGCGGTCAGCGGCAGCGTGCTGGAGCTCGCCGCCAGCGTCACCACCGCGCTGTCCGCCGGATTGACCTTTTTGTAGGTCGGCGGATTGGGCAGGTCGTCGGGCAGCAGGTTATTCGCCGCATTGATCGCTGCCTGCACCTCCTGCTCGGCGACATCCAGCGACAGATCGAGGCTGAACTTCAGGGTAATGATCGACGAGCCGCTGGCGCTGGTGGAGCTCATCTGGCTCAGCCCCGCCATCTGCCCTAACTGGCGCTCCAGCGGTGAGGTGACCGACGACGCCATCACATCCGGGCTGGCACCCGGATAGAGCGTGGTGACCTGAATGATCGGATAGTCGACCTGCGGCAGTGCCGAGGTTGAGAGGAATTTCCAGGCAAAAATGCCGGCGATCAGCACGCCGACCATCAGCAGAATGGTGGCGACCGGACGCAGAATAAACAGGCGCGACGGGTTCATTTCGACACAGCACCCGCAGCGGCGTGTTTCTCATCGGCCAGCGACACTTTGCTGCCGCTGGTCAGACGATCGATCCCTTCCGTCACCAGCCGATCGCCCGGCGAAACGCCGCTGAGGATCGCCTGCTGATCGTCTCCGAAAGCGGGACCGGTGGTGACCGCTTTGCGCGTAACGCTGCGATCCTGATTGATCACAAAGACAAAGCTGCCGTCGCTGCTCAGCTGCAGCGCCTGGGCCGGGATCACCGTCGCGCCTTTCAGCACCCGGGTCTGCAACCGCAGATTCACAAACTGATTGGCAAACAGCGACTCATCCTGGTTGGCGAACACCGCTTTCAGCGCCACGGTGCCGGTGGCGGTGTCGATCTGGTTGCTGATGAACTTCACCTCGCCGCTGCCGAGCTGATGCTGGTTGTCCTGATCATACAGCGTGGCGGGCAGGCTCTGTCCCTGATGCAGCACGCTGACCAGCGTCGGGATTTCGCTTTGTGGCACGCTAAAGGTCACGGCGGCGGGCTGCATCTGGGTGATGGTCACCAGGCCGGTGCTGCTGGCACTCTGAACCATGTTGCCGGGATCGACCTGACGCAGGCCGACGCGCCCGCTGATCGGGGCGGTGATCCGGGCATATTCAATGCTGAGTTTCGCACTGGCGATCTGCGCCTGATCGGCGGCGACGGCACCGCGATACTGCCCGACGGTGGCAATCTGGCTGTCCAGATCCTGACGCGCCAGTGCATCCTGCGCCGCCAGTTTGCGGTAGCGCGCCAGCGTCAGCTCCGCACTTTTCAGCAGCGCCTGGTTTTCGCTGAGTTCGCCCTGATACTGGTTAAGCGTGGCCTGAAAGCTGCGCGGATCGATCTGCGCCAGCAGCTGCCCGGCGCTGACTTTCTGCCCCTCAGTAAAGAAAACCTGCTCCAGCTGGCCGTCAACGCGGCTGGTCACCGTAACGCTGGCGTTGGGGATGACCGTGCCGAGCGCATTCAGCCACACCGGCACATCCGCCGTGCTGGCGACACCGCTGTGTACCAGCGTTGCCCCTCCGCCCATCATGCCATGCGCACCCGGTCTGCCCGACGGCATCCCCTCGCCAGGCCCGTGACCCGCCGCCAGCAGACGCCAGATAACCCCAGCGACAATCGCCGCCACCAGCAACAGAAGCAGCCATTTAAGCCCAAAGGAACGCGCGGGGCGAGAAAGGTGAGTCATCGTCGAACTCTTCAGATAAGCAGAAAAAGAAATCCCGGAACGTGCGGAATGCGGCAGTGAGCGGCGGCGGGCAAAAAACCGCCAGGCTTCACGGCGGCCATTATCAGTGAAAGGCGATGCGCCTTTCTATCGGCAAACTGTCAGAGTTTCGTTAAGAACGATGTTGATTTAGCGGGGGTTTTTACAGCGGTAGCGGCAGGCTCAGGCAAGCAGGCAAAAAAAACCCACGCATCTGCGTGGGTTGGTGTAATAACAGGGTCTCACTGCCGAAGCAGTGTTGTTTTCACACCCATCAATACCTCTGGGACTGCTATCCTCGCACTGATTGACCGCGCGGAGACAGCAGGAAAACGCAACCGAATTCGGGGAAGTGCAACGAGGTGTGAATATCCTTCACGCCTCGCTTACACTCTGATTTATCTAAGATTTATCTGAAGGAGTGGCCGCCGGTTTGGTGTAGATGGCATCCGGTGCAATATTCATGTGTTTCAGTACCGGCCCCATGATATTGCCGAACACCGGTGCAGCAACCGAGCCACCGAAGTGATCGCCCGCCGTCGGATGGTTGATCATCACCACCAGCGCCACTTCAGGATGGCTGGCAGGAGCGAGACCGGCGGTGTAGTTGACGTAGCCGCCATCATACTTGCCGCTGGTGCCCATTTTTTCCGCCGTACCGGTTTTGGTTGCCAGACGGTAGCCCGGCACCGCGGCTTTCAGCCCGGTTCCGCCCGGCAGGACGTCACTCTCCAGCATGTGCACTACCTCTTTCACCGTTTCCGGGTTGGCGACCTGGCGTCCCATGACCGGTGGCGTAACGCGGGTGATCGACAGCGGACGGTAAATGCCATAGGAGCCGAGCGTGGCGTATTCGCGGGCAATCTGCAGCGGCGTCACACGCAGGCCATAGCCAAAGGAGAAGGTGGCCCGCTCGATATCTGCCCAGCGGGTGCGGTGCAACGGAAAGTAGCCGACGCTTTCGCCGGTCAGCCCTAAGCCGGTTGGTTTGCCAAGGCCGAACGCATGATAGGTGTTGACCAGCGCTTCGGCGGGCATCGCCAGCGCGAGGTGTGACACGCCGATGTCGCTCGATTTTTGCAGAATGCCGGTCATGGTCAGGCGCGGCCAGTGGCCGACGTCGCGGATCAGGTGGCCGTTAACGCTGTAAGGCGTGGTGTCGATCACCGAATCCGGGCGCACCAGGTGGCGCTCCAGCGCTTCCATCACCACTAACGGCTTGACGGTCGATCCCGGTTCGTAGCTGTCATTGATGGCAGAATTACGCATCTGCGCGGGCGTTGCCCCTTCATAGTTGTTGGGGTTGAACGACGGATAGGAAGCCATCGCCAGAATCTCGCCGGTGTCGATTTTCACCAGCACGGCCGCACCCGAGTCCGCCTTGTTGATCAGTACGCCGTCGCGCAGTTTGCTGTAGAGCGTGTACTGGTCATATTTGTCGATGCTGAGCTGTACCGTCGGCGGCTGGGTCGGCGGCTGATAGTTGATCATCGCGATGATATTGCCCGCGGCATCCTGCCGATAGACCTCTTTGCCCGGCTCGCCCTGCAATACTTTATCAAAGCCCTTTTCCAGTCCGTTCAGGCCGACGTTATCCGCCCCGACGATGCCGATCAGCGGCGCAGAGGCCTCGCTCATCGGATAGAAACGGCTGTCATCATAGACTTCGCTGATGCCTTTCAGCTTCAGCTCTTTAATATCTTTGGCGATGCCCAGCTCAACTTTACGCCCCAGATAGAGGAAGCGACGTTTCGGGTTGGCGGTGATCTGCGCCGCCAGCTCTTCGGGACGGGTGTTGAGCGCCGCCGCCAGATAGGCCCATTTGGCACTGGTAAAATCGGGGTTGCTCTCCAGCACGCGCTGCGGATCGGCAATCACGTCGCGCGACGGGACGCTGAGCGCCAGCGCTTCACCGTTACGATCCAGCAGCGTGCCGCGACTGGTCGGCAGCGTCACGGTACGCAGCGATCGCTGATCCGCTTCGTGCTCCAGCATCGGCTGATTCAGGAACTGCAGGTCCGCGACGCGCGCCAGCAGCACCACCAGACAGGTCGTGACACCCAGGCAGATCAGTCGGAAACGAAAAGGGTTAAACGGCGCTTTTATCTGGTCTTTTCCCAGTAGTTTTTTAATCCGGGGCATGGCATTCCGCTGCGCAAAATAAAGAGAAAGGGGCTGGTGCCAGCAGTTATAAAGAAAGCGCTGGCCGTATAACAGGAAAACTGTGTATCAGTTCGTTATCGGCAGCCGATTTCTGGCAAAAAAAAACCTGCGCATCTGCGCAGGTTGGTGTAATCAAGAAAATCTATTGATGTTCACCCATCAATACCTCTGGGACCCTGAATGTAGCAAGAGGGATCGATCGGCTGCCATCTCTCAAACGCAACAGTTACCGGCAAAATGTAACCAGCCATGAGATCCTTACGCTATTGTGCAATCCTGATGTTTTTTGATTTCCACCAGGCAGCTCATGGCGTTTGGCCCCTGCGTCAGCGACGAGGTGCCGATGTCGAGCGTCAGCACGTTGGGGTTACCCGCGCGATCGTGCGGCTGCCACGCCTTGCCAAAGCCGGGATCAAACCAGGCGCCGGTGGCGATAATCACTACGCCCTGCGTCACGCCATCGGTGATCCGCACGCCCGCCAGCATCACGCCGCGTGCGTTGCTCACCTCTATCTCGTCGCCCTCCACCAGCCCGCGCGCGGCCGCATCCTGCGGATGCATGTAGAGCGTTTCATGTCCGGCGGTTTTATTGCCCTGCACCGTTTCTGTAGCATCCAGCTGACTGTGTAACCGGTCGGAAGGCTGAATCGAGATCATGTGCAGCGGATAGTCGCGGCTGACCGGCGAACCGAGCCACTCCTGGGGTTCACGCCATTCCGGATGGCCGGCGAAATCGTCCAGCTGGTAGTCCGCAATGGTCTGGCTGAAGAGCTCGATTTTGCCGCTGGCAGTTTTAATCGGATTGGCCTGCGGATCGGCACGGAAATCATCCATAAACTGATAGGGTTTGCCCCCTTCGGGGATCTCCACAAAGCCGCGCTGCCAGAACTCCTCAAACGACGGGAAATCGATGCCTTTACGCTGATGCGCCGTCGCACACTGCTGATAAAGATGGGCGATCCACTGCATCTCGTTGCGCCCTTCGGTGAAGGTATCGCGGTAGCCGAGGCGCTCCGCCAGGTCAGCAAAAATATCGAAGTCGTTGCGCGCCTGATGCTGCGGTTTAATCGCCTGATGCATCGCCAGCACAAAGCGGTCACGGGAGGAGCCGCCGATGTCATTGCGCTCCAGCGTGGTGGTCGCGGGCAGTACGATGTCCGCCATCTGCGCGGCGGGTGTCCAGACGATATCCTGCACCACGACCGTATCGGGCCGCTGCCAGCCCTCCACCAGCCGGTTGAGCTGCTGGTGATGATGGAAAGGATTGCCGCCCGCCCAGTGCACCATGTGAATGTCGGGATAGTGCAGGGTTTCGCCCTGAAAGCGGTAAGGCTGGCCGGGATTGAGCAGCATATCGCTGATCCGCGCCACCGGAATCGACAGCCCGGAAGGATTGGGGCCGGTGCTCATCATCGGAGCAGGACCTTCCTGGCGCGGGTTGCCGACGCTGTTCATCGAACCGTGACCAAAAGAGAAACCTGCGCCCGGCAGGCCTGGCTGGCCAAGCATCGACGACAGCGCAATCATCATCCAGTAAGGCTGCTCGCCGCGATGGGCGCGCTGAACGGAATAGGAGCAGGTAATAAAGCTGCGCTTGCCGGTGAGCTGCTGCGCCAGCTGCACAATGCGATCGGCCGGGATGCCGGTGATACGGCTGGCCCAGCCGGCGGTTTTCGCCACGCCGTCGGTTTCGCCCAGCAGATAGGCGCGCAGCTGCGGCCAGCCGGTGCAGTGGCTGGCGAGAAACGCTTCGTCAACCGCGCCGCGCTGGGTGATCTCATGTCCCAGCGCCAGCATCAGCGCCACGTCGGTGTTGGGGCGAATCGGAATCCACTCGGCGTTAACAAATTCCGGGCAGTCATCGCGCATCGGGCTGATATTGATCACCGGCGTGCCTTTGGCCGCCAGCTGCATCAGCGCCGGTTTCAGGCTGTGCTGCCCTGCGCCCCCCGAGGCGACCTGGGCGTTTTTCAGCGCCAGCCCACCAAAGGCGACAAAAATTTCGGCATGTTCCACCACCTGCGGCCATTCGGTGACGCGCCCGGTCAGCGGCATGTAGGTGCCAATCACATAGGGCAGGAAGAACTGCGCGGCGCCCCAGCTGTAGTTACCCTGCTGATCAACGCCGCCGCCGCCCTGAAAGTAGAAGCGACGAACCAGGGTGCGGGCATGGTTAACACGTCCGGCCGATGACCAGCCGTAGGAGCCGTTGAAAATGCCCGATGCGCCATAGCGCTCGCGAATGCGGCGATTCTCCTCCGCCACCAGATCCAGCGCGGTTTCCCAGTCGACGGCAACAAAATCTTCCCGGCCACGCAGCGTACGGTCGCTCTTTTCGCGTGACTTCAGCCACGAGCGCCGCACCATCGGCTGACGAATGCGTTTGTCGGAATAGACCAGTTCAGGAATGGTGTGGATCATCGGTGACGGATCGGCATCGGCGAAGAAAGGTTCGCAGCCAATCAGGCGATCGTTTTCAGTTACGGCGGTAAAGGCGCCCCAGTGCGCCAGATGTGGCACTTTGGTTTTCATCGTTGTTTTTCACGGTAGCCAGGTGGGAGATTGAGCATAGCATGGTGCAACGCCTCAGCAGAAGACGTGCAGCAGTGACCGTTTTTACCCCTTTTTGCGACGACGCTGACATTCTGTCGGGTTGATGTGTCCGCCCTTTTCCGTAACACTGATGCGATGTGTAAACGTTTTCCCCAAAGCAGGTCAACGCATGGCTACCATAAAGGATGTTGCGCGACTGGCTGGCGTTTCTGTCGCCACAGTCTCCCGTGTAATCAATAATTCTCCCAAAGCCAGCGACAGCTCCCGACAGGCCGTAGGTCAGGCGATGGAGCAGCTTCAGTATCACCCGAATGCCAACGCACGTGCGCTGGCGCAGCAATCGACCGAAACGCTCGGCCTGATTGTCGGTGACGTCTCCGATCCCTTTTTTGGCGCAATGGTTAAAGCCGTGGATGAGGTTGCAGGTGACACCGGTAACTTTTTGCTGATTGGTAACGGTTACCATAATGAGCAAAAAGAGCGGCAGGCGATTGAACAACTGATGCGTCACCGCTGCGCGGCGCTGGTGGTTCACGCTAAGAAAATCCCGGATGCAGAACTGGAAGTGCTGATGAAGCAGGTGCCTGGCATGGTGCTGCTGAACCGGCTGATAAAAGGCTTTGAAAAGCGCTGTATCGCGCTCGACGATCGCTACGGTGCCTGGCTGGCAACCCGTCATCTGATCCAGCTTGGCCACCAGAATATCGCCTTTATCTGCTCGACCCACACCATCTCCGATGCAGAAGATCGCCTGCAGGGTTACTACGATGCGCTGAAAGAACATGGCCTGCCGTGCAGCGATCGGCTGGTCACCTGGGGTGAACCAGATGAAGTGGGCGGTGAGCAGGCGATGACGGAACTATTGGGTCGCGGCAAGAATTTTACCGCCGTCGCCTGCTACAACGACTCAATGGCCGCCGGCGCGCTGGCGGTGCTGAGCGATAACGGCGTTCGGGTGCCGGAAGAGATGTCGCTGATCGGCTTCGATGATGTGCTGGTTTCGCGCTATGTGCGACCGCGCCTCACCACCATCCGCTATCCGATTGTCACCATGGCGCAGCAGGCGGCCCAGCTGGCGCTGGCGCTGGCCAACAATCAGCCGCTGCCGGAAGTGACCCACATGTTCAGCCCGACCCTGGTGCGCCGCCACTCGGTCAGCGGCCCGGCCTGAGGACGCTATGGCCGGTTTATCCGGCCGCAGCGTTTACTGAAAGGCGCGCAGCAGCGTCTCCAGCGGCCTGACCAGCGCAATCACTGTTTCATCCTGTACCTCTGCGGCGGCATCCAGTGTCGCACGCATCTCCGCCACTTCACTGGCACCAAACGCCTGATTGCGAACGTAAGCATTAACCAGCGCGAGGCCCATGGCGCTCAGCGCCTCGATCTGCTGCACGCTCTGTGCCAGCGGCTTCAGCGTTGCACTGGCGTTAATGATCGGCAGCACCGCGCTGGTGTTAGCCTGCCAGCGCTGCAGCGGCGCGCGAACCGCAGAGGCGGCAGCCGGATTATTACGATTGGCGATTAACACGGCGACCTGCTGCTCCAGCTGACGTACCGCCTCACTCTCAGCGGGCAGTACATCTGCCAGCCGGTTCAGGGGTTCATGGTAGTCGTAATGGCCCGCCTGAAACTTGAGATGCTGACGCGTGTAGTATTGCGCCGGTTCCAGCACCTCGGCCAGAACCCGCAGTGGGGCGATGTCATGCCCACTGACCAGCCGCATCATCTGCTGCTCCGTCTGCGCATGTTGCAGCGTTCCGACCGACACGCTGCTCCAGCGATCCATCGCCGCCAGCCGCGAATACATCGAGTCGGTATTGGTGACATCCTGTGCCGACCATAACCGCTCGGCCACCACAAAGGCGCGCGGCCACAGTTTGGTATCAATAATCTGGCTGTTGATGTTTTCCGCCCACAGCGCCGCCTCGCCACCCAGCAGATTTTGCTGCACCTGCTCAGGTGTGGGCAGCGCGGGCGCGATGCCCGCAGGCGTCTCCGCCAGCCGTTGGCCGCTGGTGGGATAACGCACGTTGCCTACCTCTGCATAACCTTTGAGGGCGTTCTGTTGCAGCGTAAACACCGGCTGGAACGGCCCCATCCAGCTATCCACGCTAAACCGCACCTGCTGAGTCGAGAGCCAGTTGATCTGACTGACCATCCGGCGGGCTTTGCCATCGAAGTCGATAAAACCGCGCCAGCCTGGTTCTCCCTGTATCAGCGTAAAGCTGCCCTTCACCGGGCTGCCTTTCAGCCGCGGCATGGTGAATGACCAGCTCTGCGCCTGGTCGCCTGGCCGCAGACGATCCTGGCCGTTGAGGCCCTGTGGCGTGACCTCATTGCGGTAGTGATAGCTGGCAGGCTGAGGCTGATCGAGGTAGAAACCGGTGGAGAGGATGCCGCGGTAGTTCTCTTTTGCCAGCGCGCTCAGCGCATCCTGACCCTGCCACGACTGGATCAGAATGCTGCGCGGCAGATCGGGATGGGCAATCTCATCCCAGCCCACCATCTGACGGTGATGGGCTTCCAGGATCTTCTCTACCCGCTGATTGAAATATGCCTGAAGCGCATGGGCATCTTTCAGATCGTGATCGCGCATAAACTGCTGGATAGCAGGCGAGTCGTTCCACTGTGTCGGATCCACCTCGTCGCCGCCAATGTGCAGCCAGGGGTCGGGGAAGATCGCCGCCATCTCACCCACCAGCGTGTCGATCACCTGATAAACCTGTTCGTTGCTGGGATCAAGCAGCGGTTTAAAGACGCCCCAGCCGCGCTCCATCTGCCAGGGGCCGGGTGCGCTAATCAGCTCTGGCATTGCCACCGCCAGCGCGGACGCATGTCCCGGCATATCCAGCTCGGGCACCACACGCACTCCACGATCGGTGGCATATTTCACGATCTCCCGCATCTGCTGCTGGCTGTAATAGTTGCCATCGCTGGCTTTCTGCTGCAACTGGGGATAGTGGCTGGAGGCGAAGCGCCAGCCCTGATCGTCGGTAAGATGCCAGTGAAAAACGTTCATTCGCGCGGCGGCGATGCCGTCGATCTGACGTTTAAGCGTCTCCACCGGCATAAAGTGACGCGCCGTGTCGATCAGCACGCCGCGCCATGGAAAGCGCGGATGATCGTGGATGGTGACGTAAGGAATGGTTGTCCCCTGTGCGCCGTTTTGTATCAGCTGCAGCAGGGTTTCCATGCCGCGCATCGCGCCGAAACGGCTGGGCGCGGTTAACAGGACGCCGTCGCCATCGACCTGCAACTGATAGCTCTCATCGCTATCAGGCAGCGGCAGCGGATCCACCGCCTTCGCAATGACGATGCGGATAGTCGGTGCTGCTACCGGCTGGGTGGCGGGCAACAGCGGCCAGCCGGTCTGATTACTGATTCGCTCCAGCCAGCGCGCTTCGGCACCCGCCAGATGATCGCCGGAGATTTGCAGCGTCAGCTGCGGCGTCAGGGTAAGCGTGCCGCCGCTGGCGGGCTGTTCCACCTGTTGCGGCCAGGGCATCAGCGGCAGCGAACTGGCCAGAGCGATCGGGCAAAGGGCCGGGAGCAGGAACAGGAGCAGGAGCAGAGAACGGGGTAACCACATTGGCGGGCATCCTTGTGACGTCAACGTTTTGACAGGGCAGAACGTTGATTAAAGTTGCTGCACGCCAATCCGCCAGTGGATCCTGCAGGAAACCTGAACCAGCACCCGATTTTTTACATCAGCCAGAGTTTTCCAGCGGGTTGAGGCTTCCTTGTTTCAGGTCAAATCTGATCGCAATAATTCTCAGCAATCACTACATGTAGCGAATAGAATCCTTTCGACCCCTATATGTAGTTTATGGAGAGAGAAATGGCGACGGTGGTAATCAAGCGTGATGGATGCCGGACAGGCTTTGATGCGCAGCGTATTGAGCAGGCCGTGGTGGCGGCGGCACGGGCAGCCGAAGTAGAAGACGCGGCCTGGTGCGCGCAGGTCGCTGAGCGCGTGGCATTGCGGCTGGCCGATCGTCCGGAAGTAGATATCCGTGAAATTCAGTGTGCGGTTGAAGAGACGCTGATGGCGGGTCCTTACCCTCAACTGGCCCGCGCCTACATTGAATACCGCCACGATCGCGATGTCGCCCGCGATCGTCAGAGCCAGTTACATCACGCCATCCGCGGGCTGGTCGATCAGACCAATGCGGCGCTGCTGAACGAGAATGCCAACAAAGACAGCAAAGTGATCCCGACGCAGCGCGATCTGCTGGCCGGGATCGTGGCAAAACACTACGCACAGCAGCAGATCCTGCCGCGCGATGTGGTGCTGGCGCACGAGCGCGGCGAGATCCACTATCACGATCTCGACTACTCCCCTTTCTTCCCGATGTTCAACTGCATGCTGATCGATCTGAAAGGCATGCTGACCAACGGTTTCAAAATGGGCAATGCTGAAATCGAGCCGCCTAAATCGATCGCCACCGCCACCGCCGTGACGGCGCAGATCATCGCGCAGGTCGCCAGCCATATTTACGGCGGCACTACCATTAACCGTATTGATGAAGTGCTGGCCCCGTTTGTTGAGCAGAGCTATGCCCGGCATCTGGCGATTGCTGAGCAGTGGCAGATCCCGCAGGCCGAGCAGTATGCGCGCCAGCGTACGGAGAAAGAGTGCTACGACGCCTTTCAGTCGCTGGAGTATGAGGTGAATACTCTGCACACCGCCAACGGCCAGACGCCGTTTGTCACCTTTGGTTTTGGTCTGGGGACGGACTGGGCGGCCCGGCTGATTCAGCAGTCGATTCTGCTTAACCGGCTGGCCGGACTGGGTAAAAATCGCAAAACGGCGGTGTTCCCTAAACTGGTGTTCAGTATTCGCGAAGGCGTCAACCGCCGGGCGGGCGACGTTAATTACGATATCAAACAACTGGCGCTGGAGTGCGCCAGCAAGCGGATGTATCCCGACATCCTCAATTACGATCAGGTGGTTAAAGTCACCGGCTCGTTTAAAACCCCAATGGGCTGCCGTAGTTTCCTTGGCGTTTATGAAGAGAACGGCGAGCAGATTCATGAGGGCCGCAACAATATCGGGGTTATCAGCCTGAACCTGCCGCGCATCGCACTGGAAGCGGGCGGGGATGAAGCGCGCTTCTGGACGCTGCTCGATGCGCGACTGCAGCTGGCTAAGCGGGCGCTGATGACGCGGGTGGCGCGGCTGGAGAAGACCAAAGCGCGCGTGGCGCCCATCCTCTATATGGAAGGCGCCTGTGGCGTTCGGCTGAATGCGGATGATGAAGTCGGTCCTATTTTCCGTAATGGCCGCGCGTCGCTGTCGCTGGGCTATATCGGCCTGCATGAAACCCTGAATGCGCTCAGCGGCGGTCATCAGCATCCTTACGATGACGCGGCCCTGGGCGCCAAAGGGGTAGAGATCATTGCTTACATGCGCGATGCCACCGAGCGCTGGAAAGCAGAAACAGGCTATGGGTTCAGCCTTTACAGCACGCCAAGCGAGAATCTGTGCGACCGCTTCTGCCGTCTTGATGCGGCGCAGTTTGGTCTGGTGCCAGGCGTTACCGACAAGGGCTACTACACCAACAGCTTCCATCTCGACGTTGAGAAGAAGGTCAATCCTTACGACAAAATCGACTTTGAAGCGCCCTATCCGCCGCTGGCGAATGGCGGATTCATCTGTTACGGCGAATACCCGAATGTGCAGCACAACCTCAAGGCGCTGGAGGATGTCTGGGATTACAGCTACGACCGCGTGCCCTATTACGGCACTAATACCCCGATTGATGAGTGCTACGAGTGCGGCTTCAACGGCGAGTTCACCTGTACCAGCCGCGGCTTCACCTGTCCGAATTGCGGCAACCACGATCCGGCGCGCGTCTCCGTCACCCGGCGGGTCTGCGGCTATCTGGGCAGCCCGGATGCGCGGCCCTTTAATGCCGGTAAACAGCAGGAAGTGCAGCGTCGGGTGAAGCATCTGTCTGAAGGACCGCTGGGATGATGCATATCCATCGCTACTATGATGTGGATATCGTTAATGGACCTGGCACCCGCTGCACGCTGTTTGTCGCTGGTTGCGAACATCAGTGTCGCGGCTGCTACAACCAGAGCACCTGGCGGCTTGATTCCGGCGTGCCCTTTACGCTTGCGATGGAGGAGCAACTGCTGGCGGATTTGCAGGACACCCGCATTCCACGCCAGGGATTGTCGCTGAGTGGTGGCGATCCGCTGCATCCGCATAACGTGCCGCACATTCGCCGTCTGGTGAAACGGGTGCGGCAGACGTGTCCCGGTAAAGATATCTGGCTCTGGACCGGTTACCGGATGCAGGAGCTGAATGCGGCGCAGCGCGCTGTGCTGGTCTATCTCGACGTGCTGATCGATGGCCGTTTTGTCGAAGAGGAGAAGGATGCCACGCTGCAATGGCGCGGCAGCCGTAATCAGATTATCTGGCAGTTACGCTGAGTGGCGCGGGATTTCGCCAGACTCAATGATTTTGACGCTCTCACTCCCCGGCGTAAAAGCCTGCTGGTGCAGACAGCGTGCCACGTCGTGCGCGCTGACCGCCCGCCAGTTGCCCGGCAGCAGCGAAAACAGCGGTCCCGCCAGGCTTTCACCCCGGCGCTTCTGCACGCGATCTCCAAGCAGCAATGAAGGCCGCACCAGCGTCAGGCGCGGCCAGCCCTGATGGCGCAGCGCATTCTCCATTTCGCCTTTGACGCGATTGTACAAAAACGGTGAGTGACGACTGGCCCCGTGCGCGCTGACCACCAGCATCTGCTTCGCCCCCAGACGTAATCCGCTTAACCCGCTGTCCACCACCAGGGTGTAATCAACGTGGATAAAGGCCTGTTTACTGCCTGCCTGCTTACGCGTGGTGCCCAGGCAGCAGAACACCGTGTCCAGCGAACTTTGCAGCGGCCCGAGGACATCGGTGAGATCGGCCTCAACCGGATTCACCACCTTGTTCATCGCGGGCAGTGGCCGACGGGTTGGCGCGATGATCTCATCGACGCGTGGATCCTCAATCAGTAAGCGCAGCAGATGCGACCCGACTAAGCCGGTGGCACCGGTCAGTAATACGCGATTCATCTCAGATTCATCCTTATTTCACTGCTGACTGGTTAAAAGATAGCTGATCTTAACGGGCTGGCTTGCGTTCTCACTCTCAGCGACCAGGCTTATAGCGTTATCCGGAAAGCGCGTCTCGCGCTCCACATGCTGAAGGAGGAAAAAATGAGCAAGAAAGTGGCGGTTTTAATTACCGATGAATTTGAAGACTCAGAATTTACCTCACCTGCGGAAGTTTACAAACGCGCTGGTTTTGAGGTGGTTACCATTGAGAAACAAGCCGGTAATGTCGTTAAAGGCAAGAAAGGCGAAGCGGAAGTGACCATCGATCGCAGCATTGATGACGTCAGCCCGGCTGAATTTGACGCCCTGCTCCTGCCTGGCGGTCACTCGCCCGATGCCCTGCGCGGCGACGATCGTTTTGTTGCTTTTACCAAAGAGTTTGTCGCCAGCGGCAAGCCAATTTTTGCCATCTGCCACGGGCCACAGCTGCTGATTAGCGCTAACGGCGTGCGCGGTCGCAAGATGACTACCGTTAAAGCCGTTGCCATTGACCTGATCAATGCCGGTGCCGACTTCCATGATAAGGAAGTGGTGGTAGACGACGATAAGCTGGTCACCAGCCGCACCCCGGCCGATTTACCGGCCTTTAATCGTGAATCCCTGCGGATCCTCGAAGCGCTGTAAGCCGCGACGCCCTTTTCTGCTGAAAAGGGCGTTTCTATTTCTCCCGCTGCCAGGCAATTTTCTTGCCGAATCCCAGCGCATTATCCGTCATCTTCACCTCATCCAGCACAATCTCCCACAGCGGTGCCGACACTTTGCGTGAGACCGGAAAACGTTTCTGATAAGCGGCTCTGGCGACCTTCTCTGTTGACTCTTCCAGCCGTTTAACATGGCCACGATACTGCACCCCTTTAATCAGCAGCACACTTCTGGGCTGGCCATTGACGGTGCCCGCAACCTGCGGATTCTGCAGCATTAACTCACCGTGGCGGGTATCGGGTTCCGTCATGATCCAGAAGACCATGCGCGTCTCGTCAAAGACGTAGTAGCAGTTAGCGCACCACAGTTGATCGTCGGCGGTACAGCAGAGTGAAAGCACATGCTGCTTTCTCAGATAGCGAACCAGATGGGCGTGATCGGACAAGATAAACTCCTGGCGGTGCACCGGAGAGTGAAGCGCGCTACACTGCCCGGCACCTTTTTTTGGGAAATGATTGCGATGAGTCAGCAGTGGCAACTCTACATCGTCCGTACGGCGAAAGGGAGCCTGTACACCGGTATCACCACGGATGTGGTGCGCCGGGTCGCTCAGCACCAGAGCGGACGCGGCGCCCGCGCGCTGCGCGGCAAAGGGCCGCTGGACCTGGTGTTTCACTGTGACGCGGGCGATCGCGCCAGCGCCTCCAGGCTGGAGTATCAGGTCAAGCAACTGACCCGCCAGCAGAAATTACTGCTGGTGGCGGGCCAGCCCGGCTGTCTGGAGAGCTGGCTGGGTATTACGGCTGGCGATTAAAGGGTTCGGCGTAGTCGATCTGCCCTTCCGCCCCGTCATACGCATTATCGGCCAGACGGTAGACCTGGAACGTTGCCTCTGTACCCGGCCAGCGGCTGCGCAGGCCGTGGCGTGCCGCCGGTTCAAAACCAAAACGGTTGAACAGCGCCGGATCGCCCAGCACCACTACCGCGCTGTAGCCAAATTCATTGAGCGTATCCAGCCCCTCATAGATCAGCTTGCTGGCAATACCCTGACCGCGCAGCGTCTCATCGACGGCCAGCGGTGCCAGCCCAACCCAGCCGCGATCTTCACCCTGCACGCTGACCGGACTGAATGCGGCATAACCCAGCACCTGTCCCTCGTCATCCGTCGCGACCACGCCTAAGGTCAGCAAGCCATCTTCACGCAGCGCCTGAGTCAGTTCCGCCTCTGCAGAGGTACTGAAGCAGCGTCTGAGCAGCGCGTCGATGCCTGCGGCATCCACGCCAATTTCACTACGAATCAACATGCAGCACCTGCGCGCGCCTGAGCGGCCTTCGCGTCCTGTTTCATGCCGGCGTCGACAAATGCCGCCATCTGCTCAATTGCCGTGCGTAACGCGGTGGGCATAGCCTCGGGTTCAATAGCATCCATTACGTTCTTCACCTCAAGTCCCAGTTCAGTGTCACCTTCAATCACCAGCCGGCGTTGAAAGAACAGCATGTCGGGATCTGCTTTACGTGCTGCCACCAGCAACAGATCATTGGCATTGCCCCGAAACCAGACATCCGCTTCGGACTGTTGCAATACCGCCAGTCGGCCGTCCTGCAGCGTGGTTATCCATTGCAGATTGAGATCGGCAATTTCAATACCCAGCAGGCGACCATCCAGAAAGTCTAACTCACCTTCAGCCAAAGCATGACGAAATTGCCAGTTTAAGAGTTGTTGCAGAAGCAACTTTTTGACCGGGAATGGGGTGAACGCAGCGGGTAACCCTAAGATTTTAGGACCGTTTTTCACACAATGGGCATGTATCCGCTCTAACACTTTCGTCACTCCCTTCAGAAAATTTTACGTATATTGCCATATCCTTTTCTGCGCGCCTCCTCTGAGATCAATAAAAACCGCTGCCATGCAGGGAAAAAAAGCGCCGCCGGGCGGATGAATTTGAATTTCACTGCCCCAAATCAACACGCAGCCCGGACCAGATGCCTAGACTCGACGCCCATCTGCATGTTGAGAGGAATATCTATGGAACTGCTCTGCCCGGCAGGAAACTTACCCGCAGTGCGCACCGCTGTAGAGAATGGCGCTGATGCGGTGTATGTGGGGCTGAAAGATGACACCAATGCCCGTCATTTTGCGGGTCTGAATTTCACCGATAAGAAACTGGCTGAAGCCGCGCGCTATCTTCATCAGCATCGTCGCAAACTGCATGTCGCGATCAACACCTTTGCCCATCCGGATGGCATGGATCGCTGGCAGCGGGCGATTGATGTGGCGGCACAAAACGGAGCCGACGCGCTGATCCTGGCGGATATCGCCACGCTGGAGTATGCCGCGACGCGCTATCCACAGGTTGAACGTCATCTTTCTGTACAGGCTTCGGCGACCAATCTGGAGGCGATTCGCTTTTACCATCGCCACTTCAATCTGCAGCGTGTGGTGCTGCCTCGCGTGCTGTCGATTCACCAGGTTAAACAGCTGGCACGCAGCACACCGGTGCCGCTGGAGGTGTTCGCCTTTGGCAGCCTGTGCATCATGGCGGAAGGCCGCTGCTACCTCTCTTCCTGGTTGACCGGTGAATCGCCTAACAGCGCCGGTGCCTGCTCCCCGGCGAAGTTTGTGCGCTGGCAGCAGACGCCGCAGGGCATGGAGTCACGTCTTAATGAAGTGTTGATCGATCGCTACGCCCCGGACGAAAGCGCGGGTTATCCGACACTTTGCAAAGGACGCTATATGGTTAACGACAAGCGTTATCACGTGCTGGAGGAGCCCACCAGTCTGAACACGCTGGAGCTGCTGCCGGAACTGCTGCGGGCAGGCATCGCCTCGGTGAAAATCGAAGGCCGTCAGCGCAGCCCTGCCTATGTCGCTGACGTGGCGCGCGTCTGGCGTCAGGCAATTGATCGCTGCAAGGCGCAGCCGGAACAGTTTGAAGTCGCACCACAGTGGATGCAGACGCTGGGCGATCTCTCAGAAGGTTCGCAAACCACGCTGGGTGCTTATCACCGTGAATGGCAATAAGGAGTCATGATGCAATATGCCCTTGGGCCGGTGCTCTGGTACTGGCCGACCGATACGCTGGAAGATTTTTACCAGCAGGCTGCCCGCAGTAGCGCGGATATTATCTACCTTGGCGAAGCGGTGTGCAGTAAACGTCGCGCCACGCCCTATGCCCGCTGGATGGCGCTGGCCCGTGAACTCGCGGCCAGCGGCAAACAGGTGGTGCTGAGCACGCTGGCGCTGCTGCAATCGCCCTCTGAGCTGAAAGAGCTGCAGCGTTACGTAGAGAACGGTGAGTTCCTGATTGAAGCCAATGATATTGGCACGGTAAACATGGCCGCTGAGCGTCATCTGCCCTTTGTCGCGGGCCCGACGCTCAATGTTTATAACGCCGACACGCTGCAACTGCTGGTCAAAGAGGGCATGACGCGCTGGTGTATGCCGGTGGAGATGTCACGTGACTGGCTGCTACAGCTGCTGGAGCAGTGCGAGACGCGGGGTATCCGGCAGCAGTTTGAGGTGGAGGTGCTGGGCTACGGTCATCTGCCGCTGGCGCTCTCAGCGCGCTGCTTCACCGCCCGCTCGGAAAACCGCGCGAAAGATGATTGCGAAACCTGCTGTATCAACTATCCGACAGGCCGGCGCGTCAACTCCCAGGAGGGGCAGCAGGTGTTCGTCCTCAATGGCATTCAGACCATGAGCGGCTACTGCTATAACCTGGGTAACGATCTGGCCGGTATGCGCGGCAAGGTCGATTGCATACGGCTCTCGCCGCAGGATGTGACGACGCTGGCAGAGATCGACCGTTTCCGCGCCAATGAAAACGGTCACGCTCCGCTAATGGTCGCGAAAGGCAGTGATTGTAACGGTTACTGGCGCAAACTGGCGGGCATGACGCTGGCATCCTGAATAAAAGCACATACCGGCTATATTCCTGCTGAGGTTAGCAGTTTTAATATAAGGAATGATGCGTAATACTAAATGGTGCAGGCTTTAACTTAACGCCTGCGCCATACAACGGGAGTAGTCATGTCTGATAAAAAACCTCTTCGCCTGTCCGTGCTGGATCTCGCGCCGATTCCACAGGGCGCGACCGCTCGGGATGCGTTCCATAATTCGCTGGCGCTGGCGCGTCAGGCTGAAAAACTGGGCTATCAACGCTACTGGCTGGCTGAACATCACAACATGACGGGGATTGCCAGCGCAGCCACCTCCGTGCTGATTGGCTATCTGGCGGCGAATACCGAGACTCTGAAGCTGGGCTCCGGCGGCATTATGTTGCCTAACCATGCGCCGCTGGTGATCGCCGAGCAGTTTGGTACGCTGGCCTCTCTCTATCCTGGCCGTATCGATCTCGGCTTAGGTCGCGCGCCAGGTTCTGACCAGCGCACCATGATGGCGCTGCGCCGCCATCAGGCCAACATGCACATCGACACGTTCCCCGAGGATGTGGCTGAACTGATTAGCTGGTTCGATGCTGAAGCGGATGCGCAGCCGCCAGTGCAGCCGGTACCCGGTCTGGGCCTGCAGATTCCGGTCTGGCTGCTCGGCTCCAGTCTCTACAGCGCACAGCTTTCAGCGAAAATGGGCCTGCCGTTTGCGTTTGCCTCCCATTTTGCCCCTGACCAGCTGTTCCAGGCGCTGCACGTCTACCGTGAAAACTTCCAGCCATCGGCGCGTCTCGACAAGCCTTATGCCATGGTCTGCATTAACGTGATCGCCGCAGACAGTGAGCGTGATGCGCGTTTCCTGTTTACCTCGCAGCAGCAGCAGTTTATCAACCTGCGTCGCGGCAAACCGGGCCCGTTACCGGCACCGGTTGAAAACATGGATAATCTCTGGTCGCCATCAGAACAGTATGGCGTACAGCAGGCGCTCAGCATGTCGCTGGTCGGCGATACGGACAAAGTGCGTCATGGGCTGGCCTCGCTGATGCGTGAAACCCAGGCGGATGAAATTATGGTCAATGGCCAGATTTTTGATTCCGAAGCGCGCCTGCGCTCCTTCGCCATTGCGATGGAAGCGGCTAACAGCCTGTAATCAGTTCTGCGGTGGGCGCAATCTGTCCGGGCTCACCGCCAGCTGACGACTATCCCTGGCCGGAGATTGCCCATACAGGCGGCGATACTCCCGGCTGAACTGTGACGCGCTCTGATACCCCACCCGATAGCCTGCCGTACCGGCATCCAGCTTTTCCACCATCATCAAACGTCGCGCCTCATTCAGCCGCAGTTGTTTCTGGTATTGCATCGGCGTCATGGCCGTGACGGCTTTGAAGTGATGATGCAGCGAAGAGATGCTCATGCCGACACTGCTGGCGAGCCGATCGATCTTCAGCGGCTGATGAAAATTTTCCCGCAGCCAGCGGGCAGCCTGCGCGACCCGGTTGCCCGGCCGCTCAGCCAGCGCCATATTCAGGATGCGCGAACCTTCCGGCCCGGTCAGCAGCCGATAGAAAATCTCCTGCTCAATGAGCGGGGCCAGCGCCTCAATGTCCTCAGGATGGTCAAGCAGGCGTACCAGCCGGATAACCGCATCCACCAGCAAAGGTGAGACCTTATGCACGGTGACGCCGCGTTCACTGTCTGGTGTCACCAGCGGCAGCGTCGGGGGAAACTGTTCGAGGTAGCGCATCAGCCGGGATTCATTGATGGCAATACCAATCCCCAGATTGGGTTTTTCCGGCGTGGCGACGGTGACGCAGGCGCGCACCGGCATATCCAGCGTCACCAGCAGCAGATCGCCCGGACCATAGTGCAGCACCTCATCACCGATATGCAGCGCCTTACCGCCCTGTGCCACCAGGGCAAAACTGGCCCATTGAGCAAAGTGCATTGGCTCAGTCGGTGCTGAAACCCGGCCAAAAAACAGGCAATCTATGGCGCTTGAATGCCGCCCATCCTCCGGAGCATGACGGGCAATTAACTGCGCCAGCCCCTGCCACTTCTCACTCTCTGTCACTGTGTTCTCCCCTCCCGCTATCTGTGCTGATATTACCTGACGCTGAGCGGAATACCTGGCCCGCCGCGCTACTTTTGCAGGATCGTGCAAGAAGCTTGCAGGATTGCACTACCCGCTTTTCGGCACCAGCGCGCATAGTCTTTCGACGCAATCATTACGGCGGAGAACAACATAATGAAGGCACTGCAAAATAAAATTGCGCTGGTAACAGGCGCCTCAAAAGGCATTGGTGCGGCGATTGCCATCGCTTTTGCCGCGGCTGGCGCCCGCGTCGTGGTCAATTATCGTCAGGATGAAGTGGGAGCGGCTGACGTGGTCAGCGATATCGTCAACCTGGGCAGTGAAGCCGTGGCGGTACAGGCAGATATCTCTCTCCTGCGGGATGTGGAACGGCTCTTCGCCACCACCGCAGAGTGCTTCGGCGCGCCCGACATTGTGGTGAACAATGCGGGCAGCTTTCATCACGGCGAGTTTGCGGCGCTGACGCTGGAGGAGATGCAGCAGCAGATTAACGTTAACCTGCTGGGTACGCTGATGGTCTGTCAGCAGGCGATTCATCACTTCCCGGCGCACGGCGGCAGCATTATTAATCTCAGCGCCCTGAACAGTAAAAACAGCACGCCAGGTTCCGTGCTCTGGGCGGCAACCAAAGGCGCAGTGGATACCCTGACCCAGGGACTGGCGCGCGAGCTGGGCGCAAAGAACATCCGGGTTAACGCCCTGGCACCAGGCATGATTCTGACGGAGGGATTACTGGCCGCGAAGAGGATGAGCCCACAGCTCAAAGCGCAACTGCTGGCAGCCACGCCGCTGGGACGCTTTGGTCTGCCGGAAGATGTGGCGCAGGTTGCGCTGTTTCTGGCCTCTGAAGACTCCGCCTGGGTCAGCGGCGAGCGCGTGATGATCAGCGGCGGTGCCTGACAGGCATAAAAAAAGGGAAGCCATTGGCTTCCCTTTTTGTTACGACGCTAAGTCGTTATGCATCACGACGACGTGGAGCGGCGGCTGCGCCCTCTTCACGACGTGGACCACGGCTACCTTCACGGTTGAAAGTACGTCCGCCGCCTTCACGACCACCTTCACGGCGTTCAGAAGAGAAGCGACGACCACCTTCACGGTTAGCTGCGCCCGGACCGCCTGCACCTGGACCGCTGCGACGCTCACCGCCAGCACCAGCTGGACGACGGTCACCACGGCCTTCGTTCGGCTGTGCATCACCCAGTAACTGCATATTCATCGGCTTGTTCAGAATACGGGTACGGGTAAAGTGCTGCAGCACATCGCCTGGCATGCCTTTCGGCAGCTCGATAGTCGAGTGGGTACCGAACAGCTTGATGTTACCGATGTAACGGCTGCTGATGTCGCCTTCGTTAGCGATAGCGCCAACGATGTGACGAACTTCAACACCATCATCGCGGCCTACTTCGATGCGGTACAGCTGCATTTCGCCAACGTCACGACGTTCGCGACGTGGACGATCGCCATCACGGCTTTCGCGGTTTTCACGCGGAGCACGAGAATCGCCACGCGCTTCACGGCTGTCACGACGGCCATCACGCTCGTCACGATCGCGGTATTCGCGACGTGCCGGACGCGGTGCTTCTGGTGGCAGAATCAGAGGACGTTCGCCCTGTGCCATCTTCAGCAGTGCGGCTGCCAGTGTTTCCAGATCCATTTCATCTTCTGGCTGCATTTTAGCCAGCAGAGCACGGTACTGATCCAGATCGCTGCTTTCCAGCTGCTGCTGAACTTTAGCAGCAAACTTAGCCAGACGACGCTCACCCAGCAGTTCTGCGTTAGGCAGTTCTACCTCAGGAATGGTCAGCTTCATGGTACGTTCGATGTTACGCAGCAGACGGCGTTCGCGGTTCTCAACGAACAGCAGCGCACGGCCAGCACGACCAGCACGACCGGTACGGCCGATACGGTGAACGTAAGATTCTGAGTCCATCGGGATGTCGTAGTTAACAACCAGGCTGATGCGCTCAACGTCCAGGCCACGGGCCGCAACGTCGGTTGCAATCAGAATGTCGAGACGACCATCTTTCAGGCGCTCAAGCGTCTGCTCACGCAGCGCCTGGTTCATGTCACCGTTCAGCGCGGCGCTGTTATAGCCACTACGTTCCAGTGCTTCTGCCACTTCCATGGTTGCGTTTTTGGTACGCACGAAGATGATGGCAGCATCAAAGTCTTCTGCTTCCAGGAAGCGAACCAGTGCGTCTGTTTTACGACCGTAAGCGGTCCAGTAGCTCTGGCTGATATCAGGACGCGTGGTCAGGCTTGACTGAATACGCACTTCCTGTGGATCTTTCATGAAGCGTTTGGTGATACGACGAATCGCTTCCGGCATGGTTGCAGAGAACAGCGCGGTCTGATGATCGGCTGGAATTTGCGCCATGATGGTTTCAACGTCTTCGATGAAGCCCATGCGCAGCATTTCGTCTGCTTCATCCAGCACCAGGCCACGCAGGTTAGAAAGGTCTAACGTGCCGCGTTTCAGGTGGTCAAGCAGACGGCCAGGCGTACCCACAACAACCTGTGGTCCCTGACGCAGTGCGCGCAGCTGCACGTCATAACGCTGGCCGCCGTAAAGGGCAACCACGTTCAGGCCACGCATGTGTTTAGAGAATTCGGTAACTGCTTCAGCAACCTGTACCGCCAGTTCGCGGGTAGGTGCCAGCACCAGGATTTGTGGCGCTTTAACAGTAGGATCAATGTTATGTAACAGCGGCAGAGAGAACGCCGCGGTTTTACCACTCCCGGTCTGCGCCATGCCTAACACGTCACGGCCCGCCAGCAGGTGAGGAATACACTCAGCCTGGATTGGGGATGGCTTTACGTAGCCCATGCCATTCAGTGATTCAAGGATGTCGGCGTTCAGGCCAAGGTCAGCAAAAGTGGTTTGAATATCAGTCATGTAGTACACGTGCCTCTTAGATTGCGGCGGCCAGTCTACATAACTCGTCGTGAAAACTTTCAGTCATTTTCATCAAAAAGTGTGAACCGGCTCAAATTAAAAGTTTTGACGAACAGAAAAGCCTTCATCCTTTAAGATGATGACTTAACAGGTTTTACAGGCAAATTAAGTTCGTCAGCTATTGCTGGTCAGATTCTGATAAATCGTCTTGTGCCTGGCCGAGTTGCGCCAGTTCCAACAATGCGTATCGGTGTTCAACAAAGTTATTGACGTTGTTGGCCACCGCCAGTTTGAACAACGCTTTCGCGTCGTCCTTCTCCCCCAGACTTAGGTAGTACTTACCTAAATAGAAGTTGGTTTCACTGAGATGTTCAGCGAGCGAGGTGTTATCCGTTGCGTCCGCCTTGAGACTTTCCATCAACGTTTTCTCGTTGATATCTCCAAGGTAGAACTCGACAATATTCCATCCCCATTGATCTCTGACCGCTTTGTCGTGACGCTGTTGAAGCGCGACTTTTGCCTTGTCGACATCCATCTCACGTTCAACGAGATAGAGCCACAAACTGCGGAAAGGATCGTTAGGATCGTCTTGATAAAACGCCAGCAGATCATCTTGCGCTAACTTGTATCGACCGCCGTAATAGAGGGCGATACCACGGTTTAAATGCGCATAGTTGTAAGTTGGATCAAGCTCAAGTACAGAATCAAACGCTTCATAGGCGGCATCAAAGTTGCCCGCCTGCGTTAAATATATGCCTAAGTAGTTAAACACTTCGGGCATATCTGGTCTTATAGACAGCGCTTGCGAAAAATCGTTCCGCGCTAATGCCCGCAGACCTAAACTATCATACAACACTCCGCGCTCATATAACAGCTGTGCGCGTTCATCATCGGTGAGAGCGCGACTGGCAAGAATTTGTTCCATGCGCGCCAGTATCACTTCCTGCTGCAGTGTGGGCTGTAAAGGCACTGCAAGAACTTCGTTCTTACGCCAATTGGAGTTGCTGCATCCTGCCAGCGTCAAAGCTGTCGCAACAAAACACCAGCGCAGAAAAGGCTTCATTTCCCACTCCCGAATACAAACATTGGGATAACCATCCTGTCATCCGCCTGCTGTGCACAAGGATTCCCGCCCTCGCGATGATACAAACGCCCCTCTCTGCCAGGCAGAGAGGGGCAAATCAGCAACGACTTATTCAGCAGCGTCAGGCGTGGTCACCGCGACAGCTTCTTCAGCCTGCGGCTTAGATTCTGTCGCTTCTTTGATGCTCAGACGTACACGGCCCTGGCGATCAACCTCCATCACCTTAACCGGTACTTCCTGACCCATCTGCAGATAGTCAGTCACTTTCTCAACGCGCTTATCAGCGATTTGTGAAATGTGAACCAGACCTTCTTTACCACCACCGATTGCAACGAAGGCGCCGAAGTCAACGATACGGGTCACTTTACCACTGTAAACGCGGCCCACTTCGATCTCTGCGGTAATCTCTTCGATACGACGAATCGCTTCTTTCGCTTTCAGACCATCGGTCGCAGCGATTTTCACGGTGCCGTCATCTTCAATTTCAATCGTTGTGCCGGTCTCTTCGGTCAGTGCACGAATCACTGAGCCGCCTTTACCGATCACATCTTTGATCTTGTCAGAGCTGATTTTGATGGTGTAAATGCGTGGTGCGAATTCAGAAATCTCAGTACGCGGCGTGCTGATAGCCTGTTCCATAACGCCCAGAATGTGCAGACGTGCACCCCGGGCCTGGTTCAGCGCTTCCTGCATGATTTCACGCGTGATGCCTTCGATTTTGATGTCCATCTGCAGCGCGGTGATACCTTCACGGCTACCGGCTACTTTGAAGTCCATGTCGCCCAGGTGATCTTCATCGCCCAGGATGTCAGACAGAACAACAAACTTCTCATCTTCTTTCACCAGACCCATTGCGATACCGGCAACGGCGGCTTTGATTGGCACGCCTGCATCCATCAGCGCCAGTGAGGCACCGCAGACAGAGGCCATTGAAGAAGAGCCGTTAGATTCGGTGATTTCAGAAACAACACGAATGGTGTAAGGGAAATCTTCCGCTTTAGGCATTACCGCTAACACGCCGCGCTTCGCCAGACGACCGTGACCAATCTCACGACGCTTCGGCGAACCTACCATGCCGGTTTCGCCGACAGAGTATGGAGGGAAGTTGTAATGGAACAGGAAGCTGTCGGTACGTTCGCCCATCAGCTCATCAAGGTTCTGCGCATCGCGGGTCGTACCCAGCGTTGCAGTAACCAGTGCCTGCGTCTCACCACGGGTGAACAGTGATGAACCGTGTGTACGTGGCAATACGCCAGTACGCACGTCCAGACCACGGATCATATCTTTTTCACGACCATCGATGCGTGGCTCGCCATTCAGGATGCGAGTACGAACGACGGTTTTTTCAAGGCTATGCACGATGTCGCCGATTTCTGAACCATCCAGCGTTTCATCTTCAGCCAGCAGCGCAGCGATGGTTTCGTCTTTAATGACGCCAACCTGGGTGTAACGCTCCTGCTTGTCAGTGATGCGGTAAGCATCGCTGATGCGCGCTTCTGCCAGGGCAGCAACGCGAGAAATCAGTGCGGTATTGGCTGCTTCTGGCTGCCAGTCCCAGCGTGGTTTGCCCGCTTCAGCAACCAGGGCATTGATGTTTTCGATAACAATCTGCTGCTGGTCGTGACCAAAGACCACGGCGCCCAGCATCTGCTCTTCTGACAGGATCTCAGCTTCAGATTCAACCATCAGAACGGCATTCTGCGTACCGGCAACCACCAGATCCAGACGAGACTGTTTCAGCTCATCTGCGGTTGGGTTCAGGACATATTGATCGTTGATGTAACCAACACGCGCAGAACCAATTGGGCCATTGAACGGCAGACCAGAAAGCGCCAGTGCAGCAGAAGCACCGATCATGGCAACGATGTCCGGATGAACCTGTGGGTTCACAGAGACAACAGTGGCGATAACCTGAACTTCGTTAACAAAACCTTCCGGGAACAGCGGACGAATCGGGCGGTCAATCAGACGCGAAATCAGGGTTTCGCCTTCGCTTGGACGGCCTTCACGACGGAAGAAGCTGCCCGGGATACGACCAGCAGCGTAAGTACGCTCCTGATAGTTCACGGTCAGTGGGAAGAAATCCTGACCTGGTTTAGATTTTTTCTGACCTACTACAGTGACGAATACTGCAGTATCGTCCATGCTCACCATAACAGCGGCTGTCGCCTGGCGAGCCATCATGCCGGTTTCCAGCGTGACGGTATGTTGACCATATTGGAATTTGCGTACGATCGGATTCAGCAAAATCAAAGTCCTTAACTTCGGGGCATGGCTATCTGTAGCCCGCCATTGATTACCAATCTTCAGTTGCATCCTCGCGACTAATGACAACCCTCGACCGCCCCTGCGGTAAAGCCTCTCATTAGCCGCGCGAAATTCTGCAAACTAAAGATCACACTAAGCAACAATACATCAGTTTGGTCCGGATTGCTGCCGATTGCTCGAAAAAAGGGGCCATAAAGGCCCCCTCTTCACGAAACTCGCACAAATCTGATCGTAAGCTGCACAGAGTGCAAAAGCCCGCATAATGCCCCGACGATCAGATTCTTCAGACTTAGCGACGCAGACCGAGACTTTCGATCAGGCTGCTGTAGCGTGCAACGTCTTTACGCTTCAGGTAGTCCAGCAGCTTACGACGCTGAGATACCATGCGCAGCAGACCGCGGCGGCTGTGGTGGTCTTTTTTGTGCTCAGAGAAGTGACCCTGCAGATGGGTAATCTGCGCGGTCAACAGGGCAACCTGAACTTCAGTTGAACCGCTGTCGTTAGCACCACGGCCATATTTAGCAACGATCTCTGCTTTAGCTTCTACGCTTAGAGACATAATAAACTCCAGTAATAAATGAATGTATGGGTGCCGATCTCTAATTCAGCATCCCGCTTTAAAGCCGCGCTATTCTACTCTGCGCCCGATAGCAACGCAAATGCCCCATCAGCGAAAAGTGAACGCCTGGCTCAATCCTGATACTCAACCACTAAACGACGTGGCGCAAGCCGGCCATCGTCGGCAATTTCTGCCATACCGATAAACTTACGCGCTTCGCCTTCCGATACCCTTACCAGCCCCTGCGCAGGCGCATTGCTGGCCTGTACCGGCTGTCCCTGGCGGAAGAAATCTGCCACGGCAGGCGGGATATTCACTTCAGGGAAATCAGAGGCGGGGCTGTCCATCGGCAACAACAGCGGATCGAGCTGCGATTCCAGTGGGATGCCGGCTTCTGTGGCTTCCGTCAGCAGGGTGTTGAGCTGTTCCAGCGTCACCATCCTTTCATACGGATAACGGGCAACCTGAACGCGACGCAGCATAATCACGTGCGCACCGCATCCCAGCTTTTCGCCCAGGTCATCGATGATGGTGCGGATATAGGTGCCTTTGGAGCAGTGAATTTCCAGCTCCAGCTCGTTATCCTGCCAGCGAATGAATTGCAGTTCATAGACAGTGATGGGACGCGGTTCACGCGCAATCTCAATGCCCTGACGCGCATATTCATACAGCGGGCGTCCCTGATGCTTCAGTGCCGAAAACATTGAAGGCACCTGCAGCGTTTCGCCGCGGAAGCTCTCCAGAGCACTGTCCAGATCGGCCTGAGTGAAGCTGACCGGACGCGTCTGCACGATGTTGCCATCGGCGTCTGACGTGTCGGTCCGCTCGCCCAGTCGGGCAATCACGCGATAGCGTTTGTCGGAATCGAGCAGATACTGCGAAAACTTAGTCGCTTCACCCAGGCAGATCGGCAACATGCCGGTAGCCAGAGGATCCAGCGCGCCGGTATGTCCTGCGCGATTCGCGTTAAAGATACGCTTCACTTTCTGCAGGACATCATTCGACGAGACGCCTTGTGGCTTATCCAGCAACAACACGCCATGGACGTCGCGACCGCGACGACGCGGACGACTCATTACGCCTCCTCGTCATCGCCAGTGGCGTCCGGACCACGGCGCTCAGTATCGTTCTTCACGACGCTGGTGACGAGATTGGACATGCGCATCCCTTCGACTAACGAGTTGTCGTAGAAGAAAGTCAGCTCAGGCACGATACGCAGACGCATCGCTTTGCCCAGCAGAATGCGGATATAACCTGACGCTTCTTTCAGCGCTTTCAGGCCATGTTTAATCGCTTCTTCATCTTTGTCGTTGAGGAAAGTCACGAACACTTTTGCGTAAGCGAGATCGCGTGAGACTTCAACGCCTGATACGGTGACCATCATGCCAAGACGTGGATCTTTGATCTCACGCTGCAGGATCATCGCAATCTCTTTTTGCAGCTCTTGTGAAACGCGCTGCGGGCGACCAAATTCTTTCGCCATCATTATTTCTCCCAAATAATTCGGGAGGCCAGAGGCCTCCCAAATTGCAACACATCAGCAGTCTATTACTCGATGGTGCGTTTAATTTCGATGATTTCAAACACTTCGATCATATCGCCAACGCGAACGTCGTTGTAGTTCTTCACGCCGATACCGCACTCCATGCCGTTACGCACTTCGTTAACGTCATCTTTAAAGCGACGCAGAGATTCCAGCTCGCCTTCGTAAATTACCACGTTGTCACGCAGGACACGGATTGGATTGTGACGCTTGATGTTACCTTCCGTCACCATACAACCGGCAATCGCGCCAAACTTCGGTGATTTGAACACATCGCGCACCGCAGCCAGACCGATGATCTGCTGTTTGTACTCTGGTGCCAGCATGCCGCTCATTGCCGCTTTAACTTCGTCAATCAGGTTATAGATGACAGAGTAGTAGCGCAGATCCAGGCTTTCTGCGTCAATGACGCGACGCGCAGAGGCATCGGCACGAACGTTGAAGCCAAGGAGGATGGCGTTAGAGGCAGCAGCCAGGGTCGCATCGGTTTCGGTAATCCCGCCCACGCCTGAACCCACAATCTTCACCTTCACTTCGTCGGTGGAGAGTTTCTGCAGGGAGTCGGAGATTGCTTCCACAGAACCCTGAACGTCAGCTTTCAGAACGATGTTCAGTTCAGACACTTCGCCTTCGGTCATGTTAGCAAACATGTTCTCGAGCTTAGATTTCTGCTGGCGAGCCAGTTTAACTTCGCGGAATTTGCCCTGACGATAGAGCGCAACTTCACGTGCTTTCTTCTCGTCACGTACCACGGTCGCTTCATCACCCGCAGCCGGCACGCCGGACAGGCCCAGAATCTCAACCGGGATAGATGGACCCGCTTCCATGACTTCGCGACCCAGTTCGTCACGCATTGCACGAACGCGGCCATATTCGAAACCACAAAGAACGATGTCGCCTTTGTTCAGCGTACCTTCACGTACCAGCACGGTGGCAACCGGACCACGACCTTTGTCGAGGAACGATTCGATCACCACGCCGCTCGCCATACCTTCACGGATAGCGGTCAGTTCCAGCACTTCCGCCTGCAGCAGGATAGCGTTTAACAGGTCATCAATGCCGGTACCCGCTTTCGCAGAGACATTAACGAACATGTTTTCGCCGCCCCACTCTTCCGGAATGATACCGTACTGAGTCAGTTCGTTTTTAACACGATCCGGATCCGCTTCTGGCTTATCGCACTTGTTCACTGCAACCACAACCGGCACTTTAGCGGCTTTGGCGTGCTGAATAGCTTCGACAGTCTGTGGCATCACGCCATCGTCTGCTGCAACCACCAGGATAACGATATCGGTCGCCTGCGCACCACGTGCACGCATCGCGGTAAACGCGGCGTGGCCCGGGGTATCCAGGAAGGTAACCATACCGTTGTCGGTTTCAACGTGGTAAGCACCGATGTGCTGAGTAATACCGCCCGCTTCGCCAGAGGCGATTTTAGTGGAACGGATATAGTCCAGCAGGGACGTTTTACCGTGGTCGACGTGGCCCATGATGGTGACAACCGGAGCACGAGACTCCTGCGCAGCATCAGTATCACGATCGTCCATTACCGCTTCTTCCAGCTCGTTCTCACGACGCAGGGTCACTTTGTGGCCCATCTCTTCGGCAACGAGCTGTGCAGTTTCCTGGTCGATGACCTGGTTAATGGTCGCCATGGCGCCCATTCTCATCATCGCTTTAATGACCAGAGAACCTTTCACCGCCATTTTGTTAGCCAGTTCGGCTACGGTGATAGTTTCGCCAATCACAACATCGCGGTTAACGGCCTGCGCTGGCTTGTTGAAGCCCTGCTGCAGTGCGCTAGGTTTGCGATGCTTGCCGCCTTTACCACCACGAACCTGCGCACGCGCTTCTTCACGGTCAGTTTTGGCTTCAGAGTGTTTGTTGCCTTTTTTCGCCGGACGCGCAGCTTTAGCCGTAGTACGCGCACGCGCACGACCTGCTTCAACCTGACGGTCGTTTTCGTCTTCCGCCTGACGGGCATGGGTCGAAGTGGTGACGTGATAGTCGCCTTTATCCTCTTCTTCCGGTTTTTCCCATTCAGCTGATTTCTCTTCAGCCAGACGGCGGGCTTCTTCTGCTACGAGGCGGGCAGCCTCTTCAAGCTTACGGCGGGCTTCTTCTTCAGCTTTACGCTTCAGTTCGGCAGCTTCAGCTTCGCGACGGGCTTTGTCTGATTGCGCAGCCCTGGTCACTTCGTCGGTAGGTTGATTTGTCACTTTTTCATTTTCCGCTGCTGCACGTTTGGCCTTGTCAGCGGCTTCGCGCCTGGCTTTATCTTCGGCTTCACGTTGCGCTTTCTGTTCAGCTTCGCGACGGGCTTTTTCTTCAGCCTCGCGTTGCGCCTGCTCTTCCGCTTCACGCTGCGCCTCGGCTTCAGCTTCTGCCTGAGCTTGCTCAGCCTCTGCATCACCCTTCACATAGGTACGCTTTTTGCGGACTTCAATTTGCACCGACTTACTTTTACCCCCGGTGCCTGGAATATTCAAGGTGCTGCGCGTTTTACGCTGCAGCGTCAGCTTAGCTGAACCGACCTGACCGTGTTCACGGTTCAGATGAGATAGTAAGGTTTCTTTCTCTTGCTGGGTCACCGCGTCATTTTCAGACTTAGGGATCCCCGCATCAGCAAATTGCTGTACCAGGCGATCGACCGGAGTCTGAATTTCTGCGGCCAGCGATTTTACGGTTACATCTGTCATGCTGTTCCTTCCTGTTATTACGCGTCATCGCCGAACCAGCAGATATTACGTGCGGCCATAATCAGCGCGCCGGCTTGTTCATCAGACATGCCTTCAATATCCGTCAGATCGTCAACACCTTGCTCAGCGAGATCTTCCAGCGTGCAAACGCCTTTCGACGCCAGGCGGAACGCCAGCGCACGATCGAGGCCTTCAAGATTCAGAAGATCCTCAGCGGGCTCCTGATTTCCAAGACTCTCTTCTTTCGCCAGTGCCAGGGTGGTTAACGCATTTTTTGCTCGTTCACGCAGGGCTTCAATGGTCTCTTCGTCGAGGCCGTCGACTTCCAGCAGCTCGTTGATTGGCACGTATGCCAGCTCTTCCAGCGAGGAGAAGCCCTCTTCCACCAGTACGGTGGCGAACTCTTCGTCGATGTCGAGATGTTTAGTGAACATATCGATCGCTGCATGTGCTTCAGCCTGATGCTTAGCCTGCAGATCATCGACGGTCATCACGTTCAGCTCCCAGCCACTCAGCTGTGAAGCGAGACGCACGTTTTGGCCGTTACGGCCGATCGCCTGAGCCAGATTGCCAGCTTCTACGGCGATATCCATGGTGTGGTTATCTTCATCAACCACGATTGACGCCACATCGGCCGGAGCCATGGCGTTAATAACAAACTGCGCCGGGTTATCGTCCCACAGCACGATATCGATACGCTCGCCGCCCAGTTCACTGGAAACTGCCTGAACACGCGCGCCGCGCATGCCCACACAGGCACCCACCGGATCAATACGTTTGTCGTTGGTTTTGACTGCAATTTTAGCGCGCGAACCCGGATCACGGGCAGCGGCTTTAATTTCAATCAGTTCTTCGCCAATTTCTGGCACCTCGATGCGGAACAGTTCAATCAGCATTTCTGGTTTAGAACGCGTCACGAACAGTTGCGCGCCACGCGCTTCCGGACGTACAGAGTAGAGTACGCCACGAATACGGTCGCCTGGACGGAAGTTTTCACGCGGCAGCATATCTTCGCGCAGAATCACCGCTTCGGCATTGCTGCCTAAGTCGAGGGAGATGTTGTCGCGGTTAACTTTCTTCACCACGCCCGTGATAATTTCGCCTTCCTGCTCACGGAACTGATCAACCACCATTGCGCGCTCAGCTTCGCGCACTTTTTGCACGATAACCTGCTTAGCGGTCTGGGTGGTGATACGGTCAAAGGTGACCGATTCAATCTGATCTTCGACATATTCGCCCAGATTGAATGCTTCATCTTCGAAGCGGGCCGCATCCAGCGTGATCTCGCGCGTCGGCTGTGTCACCTCTTCTACGATTTCCCAGCGGCGGAAAGTATCGAAATCGCCACTGCGGCGATCAATGCTGACGCGTACCTCAATTTCCTGCTCGTACTTTTTCTTGGTCGCAGTCGCCAGCGCGCTCTCCAGCGCTTCGAAGATTTTCTCACGCGGCAGGGCTTTTTCGTTAGAAACGGCTTCTACAACAGCTAAGATCTCTTTGTTCATCCTGGTTAGCCTCAATCCGGACTTTTAAAAGTGGGGGACCAGGTTCGCTTTCTGAATATTACTCAGTGCGAACACTTCATCGCTACCCTCAACGTGCACCGTGATCATCTCGCCATCAACTGACTTAATGGTTCCCTGCCATTTACGGCGGTTCTGCACGGCCATACGCAACACCAGACTCACTTCTTCACCCATAAAGCGGGTGTAGTGTTCTGCAGTGAACAGAGGACGATCGAGTCCCGGTGAAGAGACTTCTAGGTTGTAAGGGACGGTAATGGGATCTTCAACATCCATTACCGCACTTACCTGGTGGCTGACATCGGCGCAATCATCGACATTGATGCCATCTTCACTATCAATATAGATGCGCAGGATAGATGTGCGACTACGAACGAATTCAATTCCAACCAGTTCGTAACCCAGCGCTTCTACGGGAGCCGATACCAACTCTGTCAATTTTTGCTCTAATGTGGACAAGCCCACCCCCAAGACATAAAAAAAGGGCCTATAGCCCAGTATTACGATTCGCTAATAACAAAAAACCCCGAATATTCGGGGCTTTTAATCACTGGACCCTGTATGCCGCAATGCGGCCCGGACTCCATCCAAAGAATTTTCTTTCAAAAAATAACCGTGAATGCGTCCGTCGATGCATACAGTATATTTGAAAAAGAACTCAAAGGGAAAATTGGTTGCGGGGGCCGGATTTGAACCGACGACCTTCGGGTTATGAGCCCGACGAGCTACCAGGCTGCTCCACCCCGCGTCCGAAAACGTGGCGAATAATACGCCAGACCTGCATAAAATGCAAGGGATACTGCTATTTGGTACCGAGGACGGGACTTGAACCCGTAAGCCCAATCGGGCACTACCACCTCAAGGTAGCGTGTCTACCAATTCCACCACCACGGCACTGCACTGACCACAACGATTCGTTGTGCTGACGACCTTACTTAGGAATATCGCTGCCCGGCGTTACCGGTTGAGCTGGCTTTTCAGTCTGTTGAGAAGACTGCGCCGGCGCAGAAAGATTTTCCCACTCGCTTCCTTTAGACGCTTTATTGCTGTTCAGATTACCCAGAACCAGGCTGATGATGAAAAACAGCGCTGCTAAGATGCCGGTTGTACGAGTCATGAAATTACCTGAACCCGAAGAACCAAACACCGTACCGGATGCGCCTGCACCGAATGAGGCTCCCATATCAGCGCCTTTGCCTTGCTGCAGCATGATCATACCCACGAGGGCGATAGCTACAATAAGGAAAACTACTAAAAGAGCTTGGTACATATCATCCTGTTCCTTGCACGGTAATCGTACAGTTAAAGCTTCAACCAGTATTGATGGGGAGTCTCGTCATCACCCATCAGAAGCGGGTGTGAATACTAACCAAAGGCGCATATCTCTGCAAGTGCAATTTTTACTACCCCTACTGTTTGCAGAAAAAAACGCCATCCCGGTGATTTTACAGGCAGTTCAGCACCCTGCAGACCGCCTGTTACGGTTTTAAACGGCCTTGACCTGGTCGGCGATGCGATTCGCCAGTTCGGTGACCTGCGCCTCATTTTCGCCTTCGACCATGACACGAATCAATGGCTCAGTACCTGATTTACGCAGCAGAACGCGTCCGCGACCCGCCAGCGCTTTTTCCACTTCGGCCGTGACAGCTTTCACCGCGTCACTCTGAAGCGGATCATGTTCGCCCGCAAAGCGTACGTTAACCAGAACCTGCGGCAGCATTTTCATGCCACTACAGAGATCGTGCAGGCTCATATGGTTACGCACCATCGCAGTGAGCACTTGCAAACTTGCAACGATACCGTCACCGGTTGTGGTTTTATCCAGCAGGATCACATGACCGGAGTTCTCTGCACCGAGACGCCAGCCCTTCTCCTGCATCTTCTCCAGTACATAACGGTCACCGACTTTGGCACGGGTAAACGGAATGCCAAGCTGTTTCAGCGCTAACTCCAGCCCCATGTTACTCATCAGCGTACCCACGACGCCGCCACGAAGCTGTCCCTGACGCAGGGCTTCACGCGCAATGATGTAGAGGATCTGGTCGCCATCAACTTTGTCACCCAGATGGTCAATCATCATGATGCGATCGCCGTCACCGTCGTAGGCCAGGCCGATATCAGCCTTCTCCGCCAGCACGCGCTGCTGCAGCAGTTTGAGATCGGTGGCACCGCACTCTTTGTTGATGTTCATGCCGTCTGGCTGGACACCGATAGCAATCACCGTCGCGCCCAGTTCACGCAATACATTCGGCGCAATGTGGTAGGTGGCGCCATTGGCGCAGTCGACCACAATTTTCAGGCCATTCAGATTCAGTTCGCTGGGGAACGTCCCTTTGCAGAACTCAATGTAACGCCCTGCTGCATCGACGATGCGGCTGGCGCGGCCTAACTGCGCTGATTCAACGCAGGTAATCGGCTTTTCCATCTCCAGCTCAATCGCCTCTTCGACGTCATCGGGCAGTTTGGTGCCCTCGGACGAGAAGAATTTAATCCCGTTGTCGTCAAACGGGTTATGTGACGCTGAAATCACAATGCCCGCCTCTGCGCGGAAGGTACGGGTCAGATAGGCGATGGCTGGTGTAGGCATCGGGCCGGTAAAGGCGGCCGTCAGGCCTGCTGCGGCGAGACCGGCTTCCAGCGCGGACTCCAGCATATAGCCAGAGATACGGGTATCTTTACCGATAATGATCTTCTTTGAACCGTGGCGCGCCAGCACTTTACCTGCGGCCCAGCCCAGCTTCAGGACGAAATCGGGGGTGATGGGTGCTTCACCGACTTTGCCACGAATGCCGTCTGTACCGAAATATTTACGATTACTCATGATACTCCTTTTGCTCTTCGGGTCGCTTCGACCACGCGCATCGCTTCAGCCGTCTCTTTTACATCATGGGCGCGAATAATCTGCGCGCCCTGCATAGCAGCAATCACCGCGCAACTCAGGCTGCCGGTTAAACGCTGTGACGGGCCGACGTTTAACAGCTGGCCAATCATCGATTTACGCGACATCCCCACTAACAGCGGCAGGCCGAAGTGGTGAAAATCGCCAAGATGAGCCAGCAGTTCATAATTGTGGCTGAGATTTTTACCGAAACCGAAGCCCGGGTCGAGTATCAGACGCTCTTTTTTAATGCCCGCTGCTTCGCAGCGCGCTATCTGCTGAGCGAAGTAAGTGTCCACTTCGCTTAAAATATTTTCGTAAACCGGTGCCTGCTGCATGGTGCGCGGTTCGCCCTGCATATGCATTAAACAGACGGGCAGCCCGGTCGACGCGGCGGCTTCCAGTGCTCCGGGTTCGGAAAGTGAACGCACGTCGTTAATGATGTGAGCACCCACTCGCGCGGCTTCCCGGATGACATCGGCTTTAGAGGTGTCCACTGAAATCCAGACTTCGAAACGCTGGGCAATGGCATCGATGACCGGAATCACCCGCTCCAGCTCCTCCTCCACACTCACTTCATCCGCGCCAGGACGGGTTGATTCCCCGCCCACATCGATGATGGTTGCGCCTGCATTGACCATCTCATTGGTATGCGTCAGCGCATCAACCAGCGCGTTATGCTTTCCACCATCTGAAAAGGAGTCCGGCGTGACGTTAAGAATGCCCATCACATGTGGAAAAGATAAATCGAGATGGGAATCACGGGCGAACAACTTCATAGCGGAAACTCCTTGCTGATCAATATCTGGATGTAAAAAACCCCGGACCAGCCGGGGTTTTGTCTGACGATGTTGCGTCTTATTTGTTGTACTGCTCTGACATGGTATTGCCTGGGTTTGGCGTACGCGGTTCATCAACCGGACGTGGCGCCTTTGGCGTACCGTTGCTGTCTGAGTTGCTGCCTGGATCTTCCCAGCCCGCTGGCGGACGCACTTCGCGGCGCGCCATCAGGTCGTCGATCTGCGGTGCATCAATGGTTTCATACTTCATCAGCGCGTCTTTCATCGCGTGAAGGATGTCCATGTTCTCACCCAGAATCTGACGAGCACGCTGGTAGTTGCTGTCGATCAGGTGCTTAACTTCCTGGTCGATGATGCGGGCCGTTTCATCAGACATATGTTTCGCTTTCGCGACAGAACGTCCGAGGAACACTTCACCCTCTTCTTCTGCATAGAGCAACGGACCCAGTTTTTCAGAGAAGCCCCACTGCGTCACCATGTTACGCGCCAGATTGGTCGCAACTTTAATATCGTTGGACGCACCGGTAGAAACACGTTCTGCACCGTAGATGATCTCTTCTGCCAGACGACCGCCGTAAAGCGTTGAGATCTGGCTTTCCAGTTTCTGACGGCTGGCGCTGATCGCGTCGCCTTCAGGCAGGAAGAAGGTCACACCCAGTGCGCGACCGCGCGGGATAATCGTTACTTTATGAACCGGGTCATGCTCTGGCACCAGGCGACCAATAATGGCGTGGCCTGCTTCGTGGTAGGCAGTTGACTCTTTCTGCGATTCCGTCATCACCATGGAGCGACGTTCCGCACCCATCATGATTTTGTCTTTCGCTTTCTCGAACTCTACCATCGAAACCACACGCTTGTTTGAACGGGCCGCGAACAGCGCTGCTTCGTTAACAAGGTTGGCCAGATCGGCACCCGAGAAGCCTGGCGTACCACGTGCAATGATTGCTGCATCAACATCAGTTGCCAGCGGCACACGACGCATATGCACTTTCAGGATCTGCTCACGACCGCGAACATCTGGCAGGCCAACTACAACCTGACGGTCAAAGCGACCTGGACGCAGCAGCGCAGGGTCCAGTACGTCAGGACGGTTAGTTGCGGCGATAACAATAATACCTTCGTTACCTTCGAAACCATCCATCTCAACCAGCATCTGGTTCAGCGTCTGCTCACGTTCGTCATGTCCACCGCCTAAACCGGCGCCACGCTGACGACCGACTGCGTCGATCTCATCGATAAAGATGATGCACGGAGCCGCTTTTTTGGCCTGTTCGAACATGTCACGCACACGGGATGCACCGACACCGACAAACATTTCCACAAAGTCAGAACCGGAGATGGTAAAGAAAGGCACCTTCGCTTCACCGGCAATCGCTTTTGCCAGCAAGGTTTTACCGGTACCCGGTGGCCCCACCATCAGAACGCCTTTTGGAATCTTACCGCCCAGCTTCTGGAAACGGCTTGGCTCACGCAGATATTCCACCAGCTCAGCAACTTCATCTTTCGCTTCGTCACAACCTGCTACGTCGGCGAAAGTGGTTTTAATCTGGTCTTCCGTCAACATGCGGGCTTTGCTCTTGCCGAAGGACATCGCGCCCTTACCGCCGCCGCCCTGCATCTGACGCATAAAGAAGATCCACACACCGATCAGCAGCAACATCGGGAACCACGAAATGAAGATTGAAGCCAGCAGGCTTGGTTCTTCCGGCGGTTCGCCAACCACTTTGACGTTTTTGGTCAAGAGGTTATCGAGCAACTTGGGATCGTTGACAGGAATGTAGGTCGTGTATTTATTGCTGTCTTTTTTAACGACGTTAATTTCACGCCCGTTAATACGTGCCTCGCGGACCTGATCCTGGTTCACTTCCGACAGGAAGGTTGAATAATCAACCCGACGGCCATTCGACTCGCTGGGCCCAAAGCTCTGGAATACTGACATCAGCACGACCGCGATGACTAACCAGAGAATCAGGTTTTTCGCCATGTCACTCAAGGGATTAACCTCATATTACAACGGTGTTAACAGATAGCGTAGGGTACTATAGATCCCGCATACATGGAATCGCAGCAAAACTGCGGACTTCTCCAGCAATTTGGTTATAGTTTGCGCCCAGTCGCCACAATATACACTTCACGTGAACGTGAACGTGAAGCGTCCGGCTTACGAATTTTCACTTTCGTAAACAGGGAGCGAATTTCCCGCAGGTATTCATCGAAGCCATCTCCCTGAAACACTTTCACTACAAAACTGCCGCCAGGTGCCAGGATATCCCGACACATCTCCAGCGCCAGCTCGACTAAATACATCGACCGGGGAATATCTACGGCAGGTGTACCACTCATATTCGGCGCCATATCGGACATGACAACCTGAACTTTTTGATCGCCAACGCGTTCAAGCAGCGCATTGACCACCGATTCTTCACGAAAATCGCCCTGAAGGAAATCGACACCGACTATCGGATCCATTGGCAGGATATCACAGGCAATGACTCGCCCTTTGTTCCCAATTTGCTGTACCACATATTGCGACCAGCCTCCGGGTGCAGCACCCAGATCTACCACGGTCATACCGGGTTTGAAAAGCTTGTCACCCTGTTGTATTTCATCAAGTTTAAACCAGGCGCGCGAACGCAACCCTTTTTTATGCGCCTGGAGCACATATTTATCGCTAAAGTGTTCCTGAAGCCAGCGGCCGGAGCTGGCCGAACGCTTTTTACCCGTCATAATATTTCCAACTAAATCGTCATCGTAGCGATAAACCTGCACGCAATGGGTTGCGTCGATTTGGTGATATACCCGAGATGGCGGTAGAATGAACCGTTTTCAATCCCTGAGTAAGTAAAAAACTACGATGAATCTAAGTACCAAACAAAAACAGCACCTCAAGGGCCTCGCCCATCCGCTCAAGCCAGTGGTTATGCTGGGTGGCAATGGCCTGACTGAAGGCGTGCTGGCCGAAATCGAGCAGGCTCTGTCGCATCACGAACTGATCAAGGTAAAAATCGCCTCGGAAGATCGTGAAACGAAACAGCTGATCGTTGAGGCTATCGTGCGTGAGACCGGTGCCAGCAACGTACAGGTGATCGGCAAAACGCTGGTGCTGTATCGCCCCTCTAAAGAGAGCAAAATTTCTCTGCCACGCTAATTGGGCAAAGAAAGTGACATGCTCTTACCTCAGATAAAAGGCCGCAATGCGGCCTTTTTCCTTTCTTTACATTATGCTTTAACGCTTTTCAAAGCGTAGCAACATCTTAAAGGTATTCCACCTTCAGGATTTCATACTCAACGTCGCCGCCCGGGGTTTTCACAATAGCCACGTCATCGGCCTCTTTACCCACCAGGCCACGCGCCATCGGCGAATTGACCGAAATCAGATTTTGCTTAAAGTCCGCTTCGTCATCGCCCACAATGCGATACGTGGCTTCTTCGTCGGTTTCGACGTTCAGCACGGTAACGGTTGCACCGAAAATCACGCGTCCGGTTTTCGGCATCTGAGTGACGTCGATAACCTGCGCATTGGAGAGTTTGGCTTCAATCTCCTGAATACGGCCTTCGCAAAAACCCTGCTCTTCACGCGCAGCGTGATATTCCGCGTTCTCTTTTAAATCGCCATGTTCGCGTGCATCAGCGATAGAGGCGATAATGCGCGGGCGCTTCACGGTTTTCAGCTCGTTCAGCTCTTCGCGCAATCTTTCAGCGCCTCTTAACGTCATCGGAATCTGATTCATTTAAGCTCCTCGCCATCTTTCCTGTTTAACGATGTCATCCTGACCGGTGACTGCAGAAAAAAGCGTTCTGCGGCGCATTAGCCCGTTTTTGCAAATAAAAGAATCCTGACCCGGAGATGCTTCCAGGCCAGAAAAGAGTTTTGCAATTTGATACGTATTTTACCCCAGAGTTCCCTGCGGGTCATCGTTTACTTTGCACCGTCCAGCGACGTAGTATTGACGCCCTCACCTGCCAGTTACCGCGAGATTATGCGATTTTCACGACTTGTTACCGGATTAAGCTGCGCATTTATGCTGCAGGCACACGCAGCGCCAGTTGATGAATACATGCAGTACCTGCCAGACGGCGCCAATCTGGCGCTGATGGTACAAAAAGTAGGCGCATCAACACCGATTATTGATTATCACGGAAAACAGATGGCCCTGCCCGCCAGTACCATGAAAGTGGTGACGGCGCTGGCAGCATTGCTGGAGCTGGGTGGCGACTTCCGTTTTCAGACCACTTTTGAGACTCGCGGCGCCATTATCGATGGCACCCTGAACGGCGATTTAGTTGCACGTTTCGGCGGTGATCCCACCTTAAGCCGTCAGGATCTGCGCAACATGGTGGCGGCGATAAAGAAGCAGGGCATTAACCATATCAAAGGCAATCTGGTTATCGACACCTCCGTTTTTGCCAGTCACGATATGGCGCCGGGCTGGCCGTGGAACGATATGACCCAGTGCTTCAGTGCTCCGCCGGGTGCGGCAATCGTTGATAAAAACTGCTTCTCGGTCTCGCTCTACAGTGCTAATACGCCGGGTGAGAATGCCTTTGTACGTATCGCCTCCTATTATCCGGCGCATATGTACAGCCAGGTGCGCACCATTGGCCGCAACAGCGGCGAAGGGCAATATTGCGAGCTGGATGTGGTGCCGGGCGAGCTGAACCGCTACACCCTCACGGGCTGTATGCGCCAGCGCGCGGAACCGCTGCCGCTGGCATTTGCGGTGCAGGATGGCGCGGCCTGGGCTGGCGAAATCCTCAAGGCGGAACTACGGTCGTCTGAGATTGATTACAGCGGGCATCTGGTGCGACAGACGCAGGTCACCGAACCGGGTACCGTGCTGGCATCGACCCAGTCCGCGCCGCTGCATACGCTGCTGCACACCATGCTGAAGAAGTCAGACAACATGATTGCCGACACGGTGTTTCGCACCATTGGTCATCACTACTTCAATGTGCCCGGCACGTTCCGCGCCGGACAGGATGCCGTTCGCCGCATCCTGAAAGCCAAAGCCAATGTCGACATGGGTAATAGCATTCAGGTGGATGGTTCAGGTCTCTCCCGCCATGACCTGATTTCGCCGCAAACCATGATGCAGGTATTGCAGTTCATTGCGAAGAATGACAACACGCTGGATTATATTTCGATGCTGCCGCTGGCAGGTTACGACGGCACGCTGCAGTATCGCGGCGGGCTGCATGAGGCGGGGCTGGATGGCAAAGTCTCGGCGAAAACCGGCTCACTGCAGGGCGTCTATAACCTGGCGGGCTTTATTACCACCTCCAGTGGCGCGCGGGTGGCGTTCGTTCAGTTCCTTTCCGGTTATGCGGTCCCGCCGGAAGATCAGCGTACCCGCCGTATTCCGCTGGTGCGATTTGAGAGCCGTCTCTACCGCGATATCAATCAGAACAACTGATTATTCAGTCATAAAAAAAGCGCAGCGGTCAGATCAACCGCTGCGCTTTTTATTGCCCGTCCATCAGAAGCGGGTATTCACGCTCATATACCAGGTGCGGCCCGACTCGTTAAAGGTATTGGCCCCTGCGCCATAGAGCCACGCTCCGGTGGTGGCATTGCCGGTGGTCTGCGCGTTGCCCTGACGGAAATGGCGCTTGTCGAACAGGTTGTCGATACCCACGGTGACGCTGGCATATTTATTAACGTCATAGGTGCCGCTCATGCCCACAACCGAATAGGGGCTCACCTGATCGGTGGCGCTACCGGTAACGGCGTTACCTTTATAGTCATATTTCTTCGGTACCTGTTTACCGTACCAGGTCAGGGTCGTTTGCAGGGAGAGGTCCTGCATCGCCTGCCAGCTCAGCGTCGAATTGAGCGTATATTCCGGAATAATCGACAGACGATCGCCGGTCTCTTTATTCTTACTCTGCAACATGTAAGTGAAGTTATTGTTCCACGTTACGCTGTCGGAGAACGGGACATTAACCGTGCCTTCCAGCCCCTCGACGACCGCTTTGGGCACATTTTCCCATTTGTAGATGTCGGTTTTGCCGTTAGATGCGGTGCCGGTTGGCGCCGTGCCAGCCTCGATCTTGTTACGGTAGTCGTTGCGGAACCAGGTCAGGCCCGCCTGGTAGCCGTCGCGCTTCCATTCGACCCCAATCTCTTTATTGATGCTGTTTTCCGCTTTCAGATCGTCATTACCCATCAGATAACAGGCACCGGCACTGGCGGCACAGCCCTGACCGTTGCTGTACAGCAGATAGTTAGGGTTGGTCTGATAGAGGCTCGGGGCTTTATAGGCGCGCGCAATGCCCATTTTCAGTGTGAACTCATCGCCTAATCCCTGTGACAGGTTGAGCGACGGGCTCCAGTTATCGCCAACAATCGAATGGTGATCGAAGCGCAGGCCCGGCGTCAGCATGGTGCTGTCGGTCAGCTCAATATTGTCTTCGGCAAACAGCGAGAAGATTTCCGCCTGTGAATAGGGTGTGCGGCCGGTCGTAGCGATACCGGGAATCGACCCGTAGCTGGCGGCCTGAGTCGTCGATGAAGGATCCTTCATCCGCTGCTTATTCCATTCCGTCCCGAAGGTCGCGGTCTGGTTCACCAGCCATTCAAACGGCACACTGATCTCACTGTGCAACAACACATCATCCAGCTGGATGGTATTGAAGTTGCTGTTGGCGAAGATGCCTTCGGTGCCGCCCGCCAGCCCCTCATTCAGACGCGCGTTGCGGGTGTTCTCATATTGCGCGTAGGTATTGGTGCTGATGCCATTATCCCAGGCACCGGTCCACTTAACAGAAAAGTTCTGCCGATAGAGCCGGTTGGTCTCGTCACCATATTTGCTTTTCACCAGGGCGTTGGTATTGGTGTTCTGCGTGTCCCCGGCATAGAGGTTGCCCTGACGACTGTAACCGGCCCCCACTTCCAGCGTCTGCATCGGCGCAAATGCCCAGCGCAGCAGGCCATGAATATCTTTGTTGATCGAGCCTTCCCGGCCCGCCGGGTACGATCCGGCATAACTGCCGGTGCGGTCTGCGGCGTGCCCTTCATTAATGTCGTAAGCATCAGCCTGCGTTTTTGCCAGTCCGCCATAGAGCCGGAAACTGACATCCTCGCCCAGTGGCCCTTCAAGGCTGAAGTTGGTGCGACGGGTCGCGCCCTCCTCCTTGTGTTCCGGCACGTTGTAATAGGCGCTCCATGAGCCGTGCCACTGATTATCCATCTCTTTTTTAGTGATGATGTTCACCACGCCGCCCGCTGCACCGTTACCGTAACGGGCCGCTGCCGGACCGCGGATCACCTCAATGCGATCAATGATCTCTGGCGGTACCCAGTTAGTGTCGCCGCGCGTATCACGCTCGCCACGCCAGCCAAGCCGAACCGCGTTGCGGCTGGTCACCGGCAATCCATCGATCAGAATCAGGGTATTTTCCGGCCCCATGCCGCGGATATCAATCTGGCGATTGTTTCCGCGCTGGCCGCTGGTGGAGTTACCGGTCAGATTGACGCCAGGCATGGTGCGAATAATTTCGGCGACATCGCGTGCGGGTGGATGTTTTTTAATTTCGTCGGCGGTGATGGTCGACACCCCAGGTGCCTGCAACGTCTGCTCGGCGGCGGTCACCATCATGGTGTCGTCGTGGAGGGTATCGGAGGTGCTGCTGTCGATAGCCGGTTCGCGGGTGGCTTCAGCAGCCACGGCACCGGCAGAAATGAGAGAGGCGGTGAAACCCAGTTCAATCATAATGGCTAACGAAAGCCGGGATAACTTTTTCATTTTTCTGTTCCTGGAGTGCCGGCGAGGATGCCACTGCCGGCGTGCCGGTAAAAAAGTAATAACCTTGCCTGCAACGTTTTCCCCTTGTCGCCGGGCCAGCGTCAGAACCGCTTTGCATCAGTCTGAAAGCCGGTGCGGCAGAGAGGATGCGCGCGCTCCCTGTCGGGCGGAAACACCCTATTGCAAATGCAAATAATTATCAATACTATTATTCATAACATGCATGACCCTAATCAAGGGTGATCGAAAGATGGCGCGTATGACGTGGTTAAATGAAGAAACCGGCAGTGAACGCTGGTGGCAACAGCAGCAGCAACGGGGCATTCCTCTGGTTGAAGCTGGCGAAAAGGGAACCTGTCAGGTCACCTTTTTCTGGCGCGATCCCCAGGGTGACACGCAGCACTCCGATACCCGGCGCGTCTGGATCAATATTACCGGCGTAACCGATCATCATCATTCAGCGGTCCCCTCCTCATTAACGCCTGTTCCCGATACCGATGTCTGGTGGTGGCAAACCGCCCTGCCCGCTGACTGGCGCGGCAGCTACTGCCTGATTCCTGATAGTCAGGAAGAGACTTTTACCGGGCAGGCCGATATGCAGGCAGTGCGCCAGTGGTGGAGTCAGAAATTCCCGCAGGCGCAAAGCGACCCGCTGAATCCTTTGCGAAGCTGGGCGGGTGGACGCGGAATGAGGGTCTCGCCACTGCACCTGCCACACGCGCCGGATCAGCAGGTGTGGCGTGCGGTTGATGAGGGCCGTGCCGCCGATATTCCGCTGCAACACTATTTGTGGCGCAGCGAACGGCTGGGGAACCAGCGTCAGATCTGGATCTCTGTTACCGGAGACGCCAGTGCAGGCGATCGTCCGCTGGTACTGCTGCTGGATGGTCAGTTCTGGGCACAGACCATGCCGGTTGCCGGCCCGCTTCAGCAACTGACAGAGGCAGGCGAACTGCCCCCTGCGGTCTATGTCATGATCGACATCATCGACCGCGAACACCGCACGCGTGAGCTGACCTGTAACCCTGACTTCTGGCTGGCGATTCAGCACGAGCTGTTGCCGCAGGTTCAGCGCTGGGCGCCGTTTCGTGCCGACAGCACGCTGGTAGCGGGACAGAGTTTTGGCGGCCTTTCTGCCGCTTACGCCACCCTGACCTGGCCGGAAACCTTTGCTGGAGCGATCAGCCTCTCCGGTTCGTTCTGGTGGCCCGCGCGCGGCGATCCCAATGGCTGGCTGCCACAGCAGTTACAACAGGGCTTACTGCAGGCACCCCCTCGCCGCTTCTACCTGGAAGCGGGACGACGCGAACGGCTGATTCTGGCAGCAAACCAGCAGTTTCAGCACGATCTGACCGCTGCCGGACATCAGGTCAGCTATCACCCGGTCGAAGGCGGTCACGATGCGCTGTGCTGGCGCGGCGGACTGCTGGCAGGCCTTAAAGCCATGTGGCAATAGCCCTAACCCGCTTATATTCCGCCTTCTGCGCGCCACTGAAAGATATCGGATATGCAGGACAGCGGCGTTAGCGCGCCCGGTGACTGCGGACAGGAGACCGACATGCAACAACTTAACCCTTTCGACGATCCGCAACAGGATTGTCAGGTGCTGAAGAACGATCAGCAGCAGTACAGTTTATGGCCCGCCTTTTGTGCGGTTCCGGCAGGATGGCAGCCGGTGTTTGGTCCCGGGCCACAGGCTGACTGTCTGAGCTGGCTGAATGAAAACTGGCACGATATCCGTCCGGTTATGACGCAGGACAGAGGCGAAAATGTCTGAGATCACCCTCAACCCGCAGACAGAACAAAAAACGCTGCCGCTGGTGGCCGCTCAGCCCGGAATCTGGATCGCTGACCAGCTATCGCCCTATTCCAATGCTTACGCCGTGGCGCATTTTGTCGAACTGCGCGGTGCGCTGAACAGCGCGTTGCTGTCACGGGCCATAATTGCTGGCATGCAGGAAGCAGACACACTGAATATGGCCTTTGGCGAGCAGGAGGGTGAACCGCTACAGTGGCCTGAACCCCAGGCTTTCCGCGAGCCTGAGGTGATCGATCTGCGCGACGCCGCCGATCCGGAGGCCGCAGCACGTGCGCTGATGCAGCAGGATATGACCGGCGATCTGCGGGTGCTGAGCGGCGCGCCGCTCTACCATCACAGCCTGTTTCGGCTGGATGAGGATCACTGGTACTGGTATCAGCGATACCATCATCTGGTGGTCGATGGTTTTAGTTTCACCGCCCTGACCCGCCGTATCGCCAATCTCTACAGCGCCTGGCAGCGCGGCGACACGCCGGAGCCGAGCCCGTTTGTGCCGTTCAGCGACGTCGTTGATGAATATCAGCGCTATCAGCTATCTTCGGGCTGGCAGCGCGATCGCCAGTTCTGGCTGGAGAAAGGCGCGCAGCTACCTGCGCCCGCCTCGTTGTCCGCTCTGCCGCTGGCCGGTGAGAGCGCCAGTACCGACCTGCTGCGCCACACGTTTGCCGTGGATCGCGACACTTTTCAGGCTTTGCTGACGCACACCGGGCAGCACAACCTCAGTGCTGCGGATACCGCCTTTGCGCTGGTGGCGTTATGGCTGGCGCGCCTCACCGGTCAGCATGCGTTCGCCGCCGGTTTCATCTTTATGCGCCGCATCGGCTCGGCCGCGCTCTGCGCCACCGGTCCGGTGATTAACGTGCTGCCAATGGCGGTGCATTACGATCCGGCACAGCCGCTGACGGCACTGGCCGGGCGTCTGGCGGCCGAAGTCAAAAAAATGCGTCGCCATCAGCGTTACGACGCTGAACAGGTGCAGCGCGATCTGGGTCGCTCCGGCGACAGCGATCCGCTCTATGGGCCGGTAATCAATCTGAAGATGTTTGATTACCAGCTCGCTTTCGCTGGCATCAAAGGCATAACCCATCAGCTGGCGTCAGGACCGGTACGCGATCTGGAGATTGCTATCTACCTCAGCGAACAGGGCGACCTGACGCTGGAGTTACTGGCTAATGCACAGCGCTACAGCGACACAACGCTAAAGCAACACGCCAGCCGCTTTGGCCTGCTGCTTCAGCAGCTTGCCGTCCGGCCAGCCAGTGCCTGTGGCGAGCTGGACATGCTGATGCCGGAAGAGCATCAGCAGCTCGCGGCGATCAACCAGACTGCCGTAATGCTGCCTGCAGAAACCCTGAGCAGCCTGCTGCTCCGTCAGGCACAGCGTTCGCCGCGCGCTCCGGCACTGGCAGATGAGGGGCATCAGCTTGACTATCAACAGATGCAGCAGCAGGTCGCCGCGCTGGGGCAACAGTTGATTGCGCAGGGAGTGACGCCGGGTGATATCGTCGCCGTAGCGCTGCCGCGTTCGGTCTTTTTATCGCTGGCGCTGCAGGCGATCGTCAGCGTGGGGGCAACCTGGCTGCCGCTTGATACCGGCTACCCGGACGATCGGTTACAGATGATGCTGGAAGATGCCGCGCCGAAAACGCTGATCACCTGTCGTGAACTGTCCGAGCGGCTGGCGGCACTCTCACCCGTCGCGCCGCTGTTTTACGACGCGCTGTTAACACCCGTTGATAGCGTGCTGATGCAGGCCCCGCGTCCACAGGATGGCGCATACATCATCTATACCTCCGGCTCGACCGGTCGGCCAAAAGGGGTGCTGGTCAGTCATGAGGCGATCGTCAACCGTCTGTTATGGATGCAGGATCGCTATCCGCTCGGCAGCGATGATGTGGTGTTGCAGAAAACCCCGAGCAGCTTTGATGTTTCGGTATGGGAGTTCTTCTGGCCGCTTATCGTCGGCGCACGGCTGGTGATGGCTCCGCCCGATGCTCATCGCGACCCGGACGCGCTGCAGCAGCTGTTTGCCCGCTACCGCGTGACCACCACCCATTTTGTTCCGTCGATGCTGGCTGCTTTTGTCGCTTCGTTGCAGGAAGGTGACGCGATAGCGCGCTGCGCCACCCTGCGCCGGGTTTTCTGTAGCGGCGAAGCGCTGCCCGCAGAGTTATCGCGCCAGTGGCAGGCGCTGACCCGGGTGCCCTTGCATAATCTTTATGGCCCGACCGAAGCGGCGGTTGATGTCAGCTACTATCCGGCCTTTGGCCCGGAACTGGCGGCCGTCGAAGGGGCCAGCGTGCCGATTGGCTTCCCGGTCTGGAACACCGGCTTACGGATTCTGGATGCGCGTCTGCAGCCGGTGCCACCGGGCGTGGCTGGCGATCTCTATCTGACCGGCGTGCAGCTGGCGCATGGCTATCTTGATCGTCCCGACCTCACTGCCAGCCGGTTTGTCGCCGATCCGTGGGGTCACGGCTCCCGGATGTACCGCACTGGTGATGTGGCGCGCTGGCTGCCGGATGGTGCGGTGGAGTATCTGGGCCGCAGCGACGATCAGCTAAAAATTCGCGGGCAGCGTATCGAGCTGAACGAGATCGACCACGCCATGGCTGCGCTACCTGGCATTGAGCAGGCCGTCACACATGCGGTGGTGCTGGGGAGCAGCAGCGATCAGCAGGGCGATGCCCGCCAGCTGGTCGGCTATGTGGTGGCTGATGGCCCGATCGATACCGACGCAATGCGTCAGACTCTGGCCTCACAGTTACCGGCGCATATGGTGCCGGTGGCGATTGTTCAGTTGGCGGCGTTACCGCTCAGCAGCAACGGTAAACTGGATCGCAAAGCGCTGCCGCTGCCGCAAACGCAGGCAGCGCTGGCTGGTCGCGCGCCGCATCCCGGACTCGAAACGACACTGGCACAGGCGTTTGCCAGGCTGCTGGAGTGCGAACCGGTGAGCGCCCAGGATGATTTCTTCTCGCTGGGCGGTCACTCGCTGCTGGCGATGCGGCTGGCAGCACAGCTGCGCCGGACGCTGAATCAGCCGGTGTCAGTGGGCCAGATCATGGTGGCATCCACGGTAGAAAAGCTGGCGGCACTGCTCAGCAGCGAGCCCGCGGATGTGGCTCGTGCCGGATTTGAAGCGGTATTACCCTTGCGACGCGGCACTGGCCCGACGCTGTTTTGCTTCCATCCCGCCTCCGGTTTTGCCTGGCAGTTCAGCGTGTTGCAGCGCTATCTGGATGCACGCTGGTCGCTACTCGGCATTCAGTCACCCGACAACGCCAGCCCGCTGAACCAGGCGCAGCACCTTGACGCGGTGTGTGAGGCGCATCTGGCGACGGTGCGTCAGCAGCAGCCACAGGGGCCATACTATTTCCTGGGCTACTCGCTGGGTGGCACGCTGGCGCAGGGTATCGCCGCGCGGCTGGAGGCCGAAGGTGAAACCGTTGCCTTCCTCGGACTGCTGGATACCTGGCCGCCGGAGACGCAGAACTGGGATGAACGACGCGGTGAAAACGTGCTGGATCCGGCGGTGCTGGAAGAGGTTAATCGTGAGCGCGAGCAGTTTATCGCTGCGCAGCGGCAGCAGGCCGGTGAAGGAATGGAGGCACTGTTTACCACCATTGAAGCCAACTACGCCAGTTCGGTGCGCCTGCTGGCAACAGCGCGCAGTGCCCGTTTCACCGGACACGCAACCCTGTTCCTGGCGGAACAGACGCAGCAGCCCGGTCAGGATGCGCGCCGCGCCTGGGCGCCCTATGTCGGCGAGCTGACTATCTGGCCGCTGGACTGTGCGCACGTCGAGATCATCTCACCGCGCATGTTCGAACAGATTGGGCCACGACTGCAGCAGTGCCTGGCGTCGCTGAATCCCTGAACCGTTCTGACTTTGCGCTTTCTTCGGGTGGAGAAAGCGCAGGTCAGCCTCTTCCCAGCGGCACAATCATCGGCGTACCGGCCACCGGATCGTTAATGATGATGCAGCGCAGGCCGTAGATCGCTTCTATCAGTTCCGGCGTGACGATCTCCGCCGGTTTCCCTTCGGCAATGATTTTCCCGTCTCGCATCGCAATCAGGTGGCTGGCATAGCGGCACGCCTGATTGAGATCGTGCAGCACCACCACCAGCGTACGGCCATGCTGCTGATTGAGATCCTGCATTAATTCCAGCAACTCAATCTGATGGGCGATGTCGAGCCAGGTGGTCGGTTCATCCAGCAGCAACAGTGGCGTCTGCTGAGCCAGCACCATCGCAATCCACACCCGCTGCCGCTGGCCGCCAGAGAGCGTATCAACCTGCTGCTGCGCCAAATCTGCCACGCCGGTAGCCTGCATTGCCTGCTGAACAGCCGTCTCATCTTCCTGTCGCCAGCGACCAAACAGCGACTGGTGCGGATAACGCCCGCGCGCGACCAGTTCGCTGACGCTGATGCCCGCTGGCGCATTCGAGCTTTGCGGTAGCAGCCCCAGCCGACGCGCCACCTCTTTGGTAGCGTAGTGAGCAATCGCATTGCCATCCAGCAGCACCTGGCCTTTCAGGGGCCAGACCAGGCGGCTTAAGGTACGCAGCAGCGTCGACTTTCCGCAGGCGTTGGGGCCAATAATAACGGTCAGTTCACCGTCGGGGATCGCGACGGTGAGATTCTCCGCCACGATTTTTTTGTCATACCCCAGCGTCAGCGCGTCGCCCTGCAAACGTGTTTTCACTGTCATTGGCGTCGCGCCTCCCGTACCAGTAGAGCAATCAGATAGAGTCCGCCCAGGCTAACCGTGATGACGCCAACCGGCAGCTGATAAGGCAGGAAAAAGTGCTGCGCGGCGTAATCCGCGGCGGTTAACAGCAGCGCGCCGCACAAGGCAGCCAGCGGCAGCGCGCCTTTGATACCGCCACATAGCCGACGAGCAATCTGCGGTGCCAGCAGCGCAATAAAGGAGACAGGACCGACCAGCGCGGTAGAGGCGGCGGTGAGGATCACGCCCGTCAGCATCAGCAAAACGCGGCTGCGTTCAACCGGTACGCCCAGCGCGCAGGCGGTGTCGTCACCCATCTCCAGCAGACGCATGCGCCGGGCCAGCATGCTTGTCGCCAGCAGCGCCAGCAGCAGCACGATAATCACCGGCGTCGTTTTCGCCCAGGTAATGCCGTTGAGTGAACCGGCGCTCCAGAGCCCGGCGCTCAGTGCCGCCTCCAGTGAGGCGCTGATAATCAGCCAGCTGTTCAGCGCCATCAGCAGCGCCCGCACGCTGATGCCCACAATGATCAGACGAAAGGTCTCCACGCCGTTGCGCCAGCTGAACAGCCAGACCACGCCCGCCGTGAGCAGTCCGCCAAGCAGTGCCGCCAGCGTCATGCCCTCCATGTTTTGCTGGAACAGCACCAGTGCCACCAGGACGCCGCTGTAAGCGCCGGTATTGAAACCCAGAATATCGGGGCTGCCCAGCGGGTTGCGCAGCAGCGACTGAAAAATTGCCCCGCTGACGCCCAGTGCCGCACCAATCAGCAGCGCCATCATGACGCGCGGCAGTCGCCACTCCAGTACAATCAGCTGTATGTTACGCGCCGCCTCGCCGTTGATAAGGGCCCACAACTGGCTGGCGGAGATCGGTAAGGTGCCATGCGTAATGCTCAGAAAGGCCAGCACCCCGCAGGCCACCAGCAGCATCAGCGCATTAATCATCACCCGTTTCATAGCTGCCCTCTTCCCGACTTGCGGCGCACCAGCACAATCAGCATCGGCGCGCCCAGTATGGCCGTGACAATCGACACGCGCAGTTCGCCCGGTACCAGCAGCCGTCCCAGAATATCGGCGGCCAGCAGCAAACAGGGGGTGATAAGAAGGGTTCCGGGCAGCATCCAGCGATGATCGTTACCCAGCAGCCAGCGGGCCAGATGTGGCGTCATTAAGCCGACAAACGCGATGGGGCCGACAGCGGCTGTCGCCGCCCCACTCAGCAGCGCAATAGCCAGTAATCCCACCAGCTGGGTACGCATCACCCGGGTACCCAGCGCGGTCGCCATATCACCGCCCATACTCAGGCTGTTGAGCGAACGCGCCAGCAGCAGCGCCAGCAGGCTACCGGCGACTACCGCCGGAAAGGTGGTGCGCAGAATGGCAAAATTGCGGATATCCAGCGAGCCACTGTGCCAGAAACGCAGATGATCGTAGATGTCAGGATTGAGTAGCGATAAACCAGAGGTTAACCCCTCCAGCACCGCGCCCAGCGCCACGCCTGCCAGCGTCAGACGCACCGGATTAACGCGGCCACCGCCCAGCGCACCGGTCAGCGCCACCAGCAGGGAGGCCAGCAGTGCGCCCGTAAAGGCAAAGCCAAGCCAGTCCGCGGGGGAGTCAGCGCCAGACAGGGCGATGCCCAGCACTACCGCAAAGCCTGCACCGGCGTTGATACCGAGAATGCCGGGATCGGCCAGCGGATTGCGCGTCAGGCTCTGCATCAGCGCGCCCGCCAGACCTAAACTGATCCCGGCCAGCAGACCCGCCAGGGTGCGCGGCAGTCGGGCATCGCGCACGATGACACAATCGACGCGGTTACAGTCGCTGAATAAGGCCTGCGTGACATCATGAAAGGGGATAGATTTGGCACCCAGCATCAGGCTGAGCGCGAGAAGCAACAACAGCAGCATCCCTGAACCTGCTATTGCACGAAGTTGACGCATAACGTTTAAACCTTCACCGATTCATTGAGATCGCAGCACGAGTCATTATGATAATGATACTTGTTATCGTTATTAGTGATTTTTTGTATGTTACCATGACTCCCGGACTCAATGATGAGGAAAATGGGTGCAAAAAAGCGACGTTATGAACAAACCCTCCCACTTTATCGATCTCAGCCTGCTGAGAACCCACCCCGCCTTTCGCGCCATTTTTATCGCCCGCTTTATCTCCATCGTCGCCCTCGGCATGCTGGCGGTGGCGGTACCGGTTCAGATTCAGCAGCTAACGCAGTCGCCGCTGCTGGTGGGTCTGGCGGTGACGCTGGCCAGTGCCGGCATGTTTATCGGCCTGCTGACCGGCGGCGTGCTGGCGGATCGCTATGAGCGCCGACGTCTGATCCTGTTTGCCCGATCCACCTGTGGCCTGGGCTTTGTCGCCTTATGCATCAATGCCCTGCTCCCTTCGCCGTCGGTGATCGCCGTCTTTGTGCTGGGACTGTGGGATGGTTTTTTCGGCGCGATAGGCGTCACCGCGCTGCTGGCGGCGACGCCGGCGCTGGTCGGGCGTGAAAACCTGATGAAAGCAGGTGCGATTACCATGCTGACGGTGCGATTTGGCGCGATTCTCTCACCCGCCATTGCCGGACTGGTCATCGCGCAGGGCGGTGTGGCGTGGAACTACGGACTGGCGGCGTTCGGCACGTTGCTGACGGTGTTAACCCTGCTGCGGTTGCCGCGGCTTGCGCCACCGCCGCAGCCGCGTGAGCATCCGCTGAAAGCACTGGTCAGCGGCGTGCAATTCCTGTTTGCCAGCCCGATCGTTGGCATGGCGGCGCTGGTCGGCGCGCTGGTGACGTTAGCCAGCGCGGTGCGCGTGCTCTATCCGGCGCTGGCGCCACACTGGCAGGTCGGTGTGACGGAGTTAGGGCTGATGTATGCCGCCGTTCCGCTGGGTGCTGCCACAGGTGCCCTCACCAGCGGACGGCTGGCACAGTCACCGCAGCCGGGCCGCCTGATTCTGGCGAGTGCTATTGCTGCTTTCGTCGCGCTGGCTCTGTTCAGCCTGATGCCGTGGTTCAGCGCGAGTCTGGTCTGCCTCGCGGTCTTTGGCTATTTCAGTGCCATCAACAGCCTGGTGCAGTACGCGATGATCCAGACGCTGACGCCTGATGCGCTGCTCGGCAGGATCAACAGCCTCTGGACAGCGCAGAATGTCACCGGCGATGCGATAGGTGCAGCGATGATTGGCGCGATGGGTTCACTGTTGTTGCCGCAGCAGGCGGCCAGCCTGGCTGGTCTGGCAGCCACCGTGCTGGGCATCATCATGTGGCTGCTGATGGCGCGTCTGCGTCGCTATCAACCGCCTGCACCGGCGGAAACGGGATCATGATTTAACGAACAACGTCTCCAGCCGCGTCAGCAAATTGCTGGCGCTGTAGTAGTCGAGCCGGAAGCTATCCAGCCCCAGCGCATAGACCGCTTTTGCGCGCACAGCTGGGGTCTGCGCCAGGAAAGGGTTGCTCATCACCTGTGCGGCGGTGGGCTCTTCAGCGGCAAACAGCAGATATGATTGACCATTAAGGCCTGCCGCCAGATTTTCTCCTGACAGTTGCAGGATATCTTTACGCTGTCCCATGCTGTGACCAGCCTGAAGCGTGGCCGGCGGCGTCGCCAGGGTGAAGCCCAGTTGCTGCAGTAATTTCCCCTGCGCCGACGCATCCGTCCACAGATTGACTGCCCGGCCATCCCCGTTCCACACCATCGCTGAAACCGGCTGCGGCGGCAGGGTCAGCTTCGCTTTCAGAGCCTTTTCTCGCGCATCAAACTCAGCTTTCCGGGCGGCAGCTTCCGCTTCATGCCCGGTCGCCTCACCCAGCAACGTCACCAGTTGCTGCCAGCTTTTATCGTCGTAATTCACCACCAGCACCGGCGCAATCGCCGCAAGCTGATCGACCAGTTTGATCGCCGAATCATTCCCGGTGGCGCTGACCACAATCAGGTCTGGCGCTTCAGCAGCAATCGCTTCTGCACTGGGCTCACCAATGTAGAGACGTTTTACGCCGCGCTGTTTGGCCACTTCGCCCCACTGACGGAAGAATCCCTGCTTATCAGCCAGCCGACTGCCGGGTGCGGTTGCGCCACTGGCGACGACCGGCGCATCAATCGCCAGCAGCGAGCCGGTCAGGGTAACGCTGGTCGAAACAATGCGCATCGGTGCCTGGGTCAGCGTGATATTGCCTGTTGCCCCGGCGACAGTTCGCGGCCAGCCGGTCTGGGCAGCAGCGGTAACACTGAACAGGCTGATGCTCAGGAAAAACAGCGCTATCGCCGATGTGACACCATGTTTACTCATAGATTTTCGTCCACTTTTACCCGGAAAAAGAGAGAGACCATTTGTGCTGATTTAACCGGCCATGCCAGCTGAATCGCCGCGTAATTATTGACACTTTCGGCTAATCAACGTAGGTTACTGGCCCACAATACAAATGATAATCATTATTAGTTATCTTATCATTTATAGGTGGAAATTATGGTGGAATCGCTGGCGTTTGAACATCCCTTGTTGCAGGATTTCCCGGCACTCTGCCGTGGCTTTCTGTTTACCTCTCCCTGGCAAAGCCTGACCACACAGGGCTGTTTTACTACCCTTACCGCGCCGGTGAGGCAGGGTGAGCAGCTGACAGGGGAGTTTCAGCAGCAACTACAGCACCATTTTGCTTCAGCCAGAAAACAGGGCATTGCCCATCCCATTCTGGTGGGTGCAATCCCCTTCGACGTGGATCAGCCCGCTGCGCTGTTTATCCCTGAGTCGTATCAGACCTTTAACCGTGACGATCTCAACGCCAGTGCCTCTCTGGCTGAGGCTGAACTGCCGCAGGTGCGTCGCCGCACGGCGGTGCCGGACCATGACATTTTCATTGACATGGTTGCGCAGGCGGTGGCGGCTACGCAGCGCGGCGATCTGGATAAAGTGGTGTTGTCGCGGCTGATGGATATCGTGGCGGAACAACCGGTTGATACGGCCGCCCTGATGCAGCGCATCGTGGCGCAGAACCCTAACAGCTATCACTTTCATCTGCCGCTGCCCGATGGTGGCGCGCTGGTTGGCGCCAGCCCGGAGCTGATGATTCGTAAGCAGGGCCGCCAGTTCAGCTCCTGTCCGCTGGCCGGTTCAGCGCCGCGTCATCGCGATCCGCAGCGTGACCAGGCCTCTGGCGACAGCCTGATGCACTCAGCAAAAGATCGTCATGAGCATAAGCTGGTCACGGATGCGATGCGCGCGACGCTGCAACCGCGCAGCCGCCTGCTGTCGGTCCCCGAGACACCTTCACTGCTGACCACCGCAACACTGTGGCATCTCGCTACGCAGATTCAGGGTGACGTGCTGGACGATCGCGAAAATGCGCTGTCACTGGCCTGTCTGCTGCATCCGACACCGGCCCTCAGCGGCTTCCCGCATCAGCGTGCTCAGGCGCTGATTCAGCGACTGGAGCCATTTGAACGTCAGCTGTTTGGCGGCATCGTCGGCTGGTGTGACGATCAGGGCAATGGCGAATGGGTCGTCACCATTCGCTGCGGTACGGTGAATGGCCCGCGGGTGCGGCTGTTTGCGGGCGCAGGCATCGTAGCGGACTCACAACCTGAATCAGAATGGCGTGAAACCGGCGTCAAACTCGACACCATGCTTCGCGCTTTTGGACTGCAATAAAGGAACCTGTATGACGATTTCCTACAGCCGCTGGCCGGACGATCTGGCCGCACGTTACCGTGAAAAAGGCTACTGGCTCGATCTGCCGATGACCGACATCCTGGAACGTCATCGCGACAGCGAGAGCGTGGCGGTGATTGATGGCGAACGACAATTTACCTATCGCCAGCTGGCGGCGCTGAGTGACAACCTGGCCGCGGCATTGCAGCGTCGCGGCCTGAAGTCAGGCGATACGGCGCTGGTGCAGCTTGGCAACGTGGCGGAATTTTACCTGACGCTGTTTGCCCTGTTCAAAATCGGCGTTGCCCCGGTTAACGCCCTGTTCAGCCATCAGCGCACCGAACTGGCCGCCTATGCCAGTCAGATCTCGCCGAGCCTGTTAATTGCCGATCGCAGCCACGCACTGTTCGCCGATGATGCGTTTATTGCGCAACTTCGCCGCGATCAGCGTTCACTCCAACAGGTGATCCTGCGTAATGACGCTCAGACGGAAAACAGCCTCGACGCCCTGCTGGCTGAACCCGCGGGCAACTTCATCGCAACCCCGACCGCAGGCGATGAAGTCGCCTTTTTCCAGCTGTCGGGTGGCAGTACCGGTACACCGAAACTGATCCCACGTACCCATAATGATTACTACTACAGCATCCGTGAGAGTGACGTTATCTGCGATGTTACCGCCGACACCCGCTACCTGATCGCCCTGCCCGCCGCGCATAACTTCCCGATGAGTTCGCCGGGCGCGCTGGGCGTTTTTTACGCGGGCGGACAGGTGATCTTAGCCGCCGATCCCAGCGCAACGCTCTGCTTCCCGTTGATTGAAAAGCATCAGGTCACCGATACCGGCCTGGTTCCGCCCGCCGCCAGTCTCTGGCTGCAGGCGATTCAGGAATGGGGCAGCAATGCCGCGCTGGCCTCGCTGCAACGCATTCAGGTCGGTGGCGCAAAGCTGGGCGAAACGCTGGCCGCGCGCATCCAGAACGAGATCGGCTGCACACTGCAGCAGGTATTTGGTATGGCGGAAGGTCTGGTGAACTACACCCGACTGGATGACGATGAGCAGACCATTCTCACCACGCAGGGACGCCCGATCTCCCCGGATGACGAGGTGTGGGTCGCCGACGATCAGGGTAATCCATTGCCAGCAGGCTCCATCGGTCGCCTGATGACGCGTGGTCCTTATACCTTCCGCGGCTACTACAACAGCCCGGAACATAACGCCGCCAGCTTCGATGACCAGGGCTTTTACTGCTCTGGCGATCTGATTGAGATCACGCCTGCTGGCAACATCATCGTGCAGGGCCGGGAGAAAGATCAGATCAACCGGGGCGGCGAAAAGATCGCAGCCGAAGAGATCGAAAACCTGCTGCAGCGCCATGCGGATGTGATCCACGCTGCGCTGGTCTCCATGAGCGACGAGCTGATGGGTGAAAAGAGCTGTGCCTTTATCGTTACCCGTCAGCCGGTTAAACCGGTGGCGCTGCGTCGTCACCTGCGTGAACTTGGCGTGGCAGAATTTAAGCTGCCCGACCGTATTACCTGCGTAGATGCCCTGCCGCTGACCGCGGTCGGAAAGGTGGACAAAAAACGTCTGCGCCAACAACTTGCCGATCAACAAGCGCAAGCCTGATCTGTCCGGAGATTTTCAATGGCTATTCCACAACTGACCTCTTATCCGCTGCCAGCCGCCACCGAGTTGCCCAACAACAAAGTGAAATGGATGCTGGAGCCGGACCGTGCCGCCCTGCTGATCCACGATATGCAGCGCTATTTTCTCAACTTCTGGGGCGAAAATAGCCCGCTGGTTGAGCAGGTAGTCGACAATATTGCCCGCCTGCGTCGCTACTGCAAAGCGCAGGGTATTCCGGTGTTTTACACCGCTCAGCCAAACGCGCAGAGCGATGAAGATCGTGCGCTGCTCAACGACATGTGGGGACCGGGCCTGAATAAACATCCCGATCAGCAGAAGATCGTGGATGCGCTGGCACCGGATGAGGACGATCATGTCCTGACCAAATGGCGCTACAGTGCATTTCACCGCTCGCCGCTGGAGTCGATCCTGCAGGAGATGGGCCGCGATCAGCTAATTATCACCGGCGTCTATGCCCATATTGGCTGCCTGACCACCGCCACCGATGCGTTTATGCGCAATATTCAGCCGTTTATGGTGGCCGATGCGCTGGCTGACTTCAGCCGTGAGGAACATATGATGGCGCTGACCTACACCGCGGGCCGTAGCGGAAAAGTGGTGATGACCGCCGATCTGATGCCTGTGCCACTCAGCAAAGATGATTTGCGCGCGTTGATCCTGCCGCTGCTGGAAGATGATGAGGTGCCGGAAGATGATGAAAACCTGATTGATTACGGTCTGGACTCAGTACGCGTGATGGCGCTGGCGGCACGCTGGCGTCAGGTACATCGTGATATCGATTTCGTCAGCCTGGCGAAAAATCCGAGCATTGATGGCTGGTGGGCGCTGCTGACGCGGGAGCCGGCGAAATGAGCCACACATTCGACTTCAGCGGTAAAATCGTCTGGGTAACCGGTGCCGGCCAGGGCATCGGCTATCATACTGCGTTAGCCTTTCATCAGGCTGGCGCACAGGTCGAGGCCTTTGATCAACGTTTTAAGGGCCATGATTACCCGTTTCCCTGCCACACGATGGATGTAGCCGATCCGGCTCAGGTCAAAACGATCTGCCAGCGCGTATTGGCCGTGCAACCGCGCATTGATGTGCTGGTCAACGCAGCCGGTATCTTACGGATTGGTGCCACCGATGAGCTGTCGTTTGCCGACTGGCAGGCGTGTCTTAACGTCAATGCGGGCGGCGCGTTTAATCTGTTCCAGCAAACATTGCCACGCTTTCGCGAACAGCGCGCCGGTGCCATCGTCACCGTCGCGTCTAATTCGGCTCATGCCCCGCGTATTGGCATGTCCGCTTATGGCGCTTCAAAAGCGGCGCTGCGCAGTCTCTGTCAGACCGTGGGTCTGGAGATGGCGCCCTATGGCGTCCGTTGCAACATCGTTTCACCGGGTTCCACCGACACCGATATGCAGCGCAGCCTGTGGCACACACCGACGGGTGAGCAGGAGATGATTGCCGGCTTCCCGGATCAGTTCAAGCTGGGTATCCCGCTGGGCAAGATCGCGCAGCCGCAGGAAATTGCAGCCACCGTATTGTTTCTCGCGTCGGATCTTGCCAGCCATGTGACGCTGCAGGATATTGTGGTTGATGGTGGCGCAACCCTGGGAGCCTGATAATGACAGCGATCTGGAAGCGATCCATTGATCTTCCCGCCTTGAATGCGCTGGGTGAGAACTCTCTGGTGGCCCATCTGGGTATCGTTTTTACCCTGATAGGTGATGATTATCTGGAAGCGACGATGCCGGTCGATGCCCGTACGCAACAGCCGTTCGGGCTGCTGCATGGCGGTGCGTCCGTGGTGCTGGCGGAGTCGATGGGCTCAATTGCCGGATATCTGGCGGTTGAGGAAGGCAGCAGCGTGGTTGGCGTAGAAGTGAATGCCAGCCATCATCGTGCGGTTTCTGCCGGTCTGGTGCGGGGAATTTGCCGTCCACTGCATCTGGGTAAACGCAGTCAGAGCTGGCAGATTGAGATTCGGAACGGTCGGGATCAGCTGTGCTGCAGTGCGCGACTGAGTGTAGCGGTGATGAGCTAGCTGCAGAAAGAACAATGCCCCCTTTCAGGCCTGAAAGGGGGCATTGCATATCACGCTGTAGCAGGCGATCGGTTAACGCTGATAGATAATTTCAACGCCTTCGTCGTCTTCATCATCCCAGTCGTCATCCCACTCTTCATCTTCCACTTCAACCGTGTTTTCAATGGTTTCTTTGTGGTAATCGTCCCACATGAACTCCACTTTCTCCGGCTGCTTCTCTTCAAGCTCCGCTTCTTTCGGGTTAGCGTTGATGAAGCTCATCACGTCCCAGCAGAGTTCGTTGACACCGGTACGGCTTGCGGCAGAAATCAGGTAATACTTATCTTCCCAGCCCAGCGCTTCAGCCACCGCTTTAGCCCGTGACTGCGCCTCTTCTTCACTGATCAGATCAATTTTGTTGAAGACCAGCCAGCGTGGCTTGTTGAACAGCTTCTCGCTGTACTTTTCCAGCTCGCCGAGAATGATGCGGGCATTTTCAACCGGATCGCTTTCATCGATGGGGTCGATGTCGATCAGGTGCAGCAACACGCGGCAGCGCTCAAGGTGCTTCAGGAAGCGAATGCCCAGGCCTGCGCCATCGGCTGCGCCTTCAATCAGGCCAGGGATATCGGCCACGACGAAGCTTTGCTCGCTGTCCATACGAACCACGCCCAGGCTTGGCACCAGCGTGGTAAACGGATAGTCCGCCACTTTTGGCTTCGCTGCCGATACGGCACGGATAAAGGTCGATTTACCGGCATTCGGTAAGCCCAGCATCCCGACATCTGCCAGCAGCATCAGCTCCAGCTGCAGATCGCGCTTTTCACCTGGGGTACCCATGGTTTTCTGGCGCGGACTGCGGTTTACAGATGATTTAAAGCGGGTGTTACCCAGACCATGCCAGCCGCCTTTGCCGACCATCAGTTTCTGGCCGTGACGCGTCATGTCGCCCAGTGTCTCGCCGGTACCCTGATCGATAACCCGGGTGCCGACCGGCACTTTAACTTCGATATCTTTACCGCGTTTGCCAGTACAGTCGCGGCTCTGGCCGTTCTGCCCACGCTCGGCGCGGAAAGATTTTTCGAAACGATAATCGATAAGGGTGTTGAGGTTTTCATCAGCGATCAGATAAACGTCACCGCCGTCACCGCCATCACCCCCATCAGGGCCGCCTCTCGGGATATATTTTTCGCGGCGGAAGCTTACGCAACCATTACCGCCATCACCGGCGACGACCAAAATTGTCGCTTCATCTACAAACTTCATTTTCTATCTCCGTCACACAATCGCCTGCAGCACTCTGCAGACGGGTCCGCCAGGGTCTTCTGCGCTGACCAGCGGCGGATAAATCAGGATTGGCTTTCGCCAGTGCGTACATAAAGTGTACAGCAAACTTTTGTGATGCGTCGCTTTTACCGCAACAGACCGCAGAATGTAAAAAGCCCCGCAGGAGCTGCGGGGCCTTCAATTCGTGCGTTCAGACGTTAAACGTCTGCGTCACGACAACCTTACTCAGCAACGATGCTGATGTATTTACGGTTGTTCGGACCTTTAACTTCGAACTGTACTTTACCGTCTGCGGTAGCAAACAGGGTGTGGTCACGACCACAACCTACATTGGTACCGGCGTGGAATTTGGTGCCACGCTGACGAACGATGATGCTACCTGCCAGAACAGATTCGCCACCGAAACGTTTTACACCCAGACGTTTTGCATTGGAGTCACGACCATTTCGAGTCGAACCACCAGCCTTTTTATGTGCCATTTGTCAGATCTCCTCTTATGCCGTGATACCAGTGATTTTCACATCAGTGAACCACTGGCGATGGCCTGCTTGCTTACGGTAGTGCTTACGACGACGAAACTTAACGATCTTAATTTTCTCGCCACGACCGTGAGCAACAACTTCTGCCTTGATCATTCCGCCTGAAACCAGTGGCGCGCCGATTTTCACGTCTTCGCCATTAGCAATCATCAGAACCTGGTCAAACTCAATCGTTTCACCGGTTGCGATGTCCAGCTTTTCCAGGCGAACGGTCTGACCTTCGCTTACTCGGTGTTGTTTACCACCACTTTGGAAAACCGCGTACATATAAAACTCCGCTTCTGCGCTTGCCTTTTAGTTCATCAGGCGGCGCGCTAAATATTCACAATAGGGCGCGAATTCTACGCAAAACTCCAGAAGAAGACAAGAGCACTTTGCACACTCTTGCAGAAAAAAAACACAGGCTGAATGCAACCGTTTCTCAGGCAGAAAATTCAAGTACAATCAGTAACAGATTACCTGAACGCTGGCTGGGTAAAAGCACTTACCATGGCAGAGATAACGAGTCATAGCTGAAAAGACGAATGAACTTAGAACAGATTAATGAATTAACCGCACAGGATATGGCTGCCGTTAACCAGACCATCCTCGACCAGCTGAATTCAGATGTCTCGCTCATCAACCAGTTGGGCTACTACATCATCAGTGGTGGGGGCAAGCGTATCCGTCCCATGATTGCCGTGCTATCCGCACGTGCCATGGGCTACAAGGGCGATCTTCACGTGACCAATGCGGCGCTGATCGAATTTATCCACACCGCCACGCTGCTGCATGACGATGTCGTGGATGAATCCGATATGCGTCGTGGCAAAGCGACCGCGAACGCGGCGTTTGGCAATGCGGCAAGCGTGCTGGTCGGTGATTTTATTTACACCCGCGCCTTCCAGATGATGACCAGCATGGGTTCGCTGCGTATCCTGGCGCTGATGTCAGAAGCGGTAAACGTGATTGCTGAGGGCGAAGTCCTGCAGCTGATGAACGTCAACGATCCCGACATCACCGAAGAGAGCTACATGCGCGTGATTTACAGCAAGACCGCGCGTCTGTTTGAAGCGGCCTCGCAGGCCTCGGCGATACTGGCTGAAGCCACACCTGAAGAGGAAAAAGCGCTACAGGATTATGGGCGCTATCTGGGCACCGCTTTCCAGTTAATTGACGACTTACTGGATTACAGTGCTGACGGCGAGACGCTGGGCAAAAATACCGGCGATGATCTGAGTGAAGGCAAACCCACGCTGCCACTGCTGCATGCTATGCAGCACGGCTCACCTGAGCAGGCGAAGATGATCCGTGAAGCCATTGAGCAGGGAAATGGCCGCCATCTGCTGGAACCGGTACTGGAAGCGATGAATCAGTGTGGTTCACTCGAATGGACGCGCAGCCGCGCCGAACAGGAAGCGGATAAAGCCATTGAAGCCTTGCGTATTCTGCCCGAATCGCCGTGGCGCAGTGCGCTGGAGTCGCTGGCGCACATGTCAGTTCAGCGCGATTTCTGATCCCTCACGGAGCCTGACAGGCTCCGTTTTTACGTCCCTGCTCTCACTTCTTTTTGTTATCTCTTAGCTGTTGCACTCCTTTTGCATGCCACCCCACAGATCAGATGCTGGATCCAAATATTACTGGAAACTAATGGGAACTATTTGCTATAAAAACACCAATCTTTCCAGATAAGGGTAAAAAGGAAAGCTCACGTCCTGCTGGACGACGCAATGACAGGGAAAAGGAGAACAGGATATGCAAAAAAGGATGGAAGACTGGCACCCGGCTGACATTATCGCGGCGCTGCATAAGCGTGGAATGACACTCGCGGCGCTGTCACGCGCAGCAGGTCTTAGTTCATCTACGCTGGCTAATGCGCTCACGCGTCCATGGCCCAAGGGCGAATGGTTGATCGCTGACGCGATCAAGGTTCATCCTTGTGAGATCTGGCCCAGCCGCTATTACGATCCCGAGACCCACTGCCTGCTGGATCGCAGAAAACGTATCCGGGCGCCTGTCGATCATTCCGATACCGCCTGAAAACTCAGGCGATCCTCAGGCGAAAAAAAACCAGCCCCCAAAGGGGGCTGGCTCTTTCAGAGCATCTGCGGGATTACTCTTCGCTGACGCGCTCGATGTTTGCGCCCATGGCTTTCAGCTTATCTTCGATGTGCTCATAGCCACGATCGATGTGATAAATGCGATCAACAAACGTCGTTCCTTCCGCAATACAACCGGCCAGAACCAGGCTGGCAGACGCACGCAAATCGGTCGCCATCACCTGCGCACCTGACAGGGTTTCAACCCCATGACAGATCGCCGTGTTGCTCTCAATCTCAGCATGTCCGCCCATACGAATCAGTTCCGGGATATGCATGAAACGGTTTTCGAAGATGGTTTCGGTAATCACGCCCGTGCCTTCCGCAACCATGTTTAGCAGTGTGAACTGCGCCTGCATATCGGTCGGGAAACCTGGATGCGGTGCAGTGCGCACGTTGACCGCTTTTGGCCGCTTGCCGTGCATATCCAGACTGATCCAGTCTTCACCGGTTTCGATATCGGCACCCGCATCACGCAGCTTGGCCAGCACAGCATCCAGCGTATCCGGCTGGGTTTTGTGACACATCACTTTGCCACCCGAAATGGCCGCAGCCACCAGGAAGGTACCGGTTTCGATACGATCCGGCAGGACACGATAAACACCGCCACCCAGACGCTCTACGCCTTCGATGGTGATTTTATCGCTGCCTGCACCACTGATTCTGGCGCCCAGGGTGTTAAGGAAGTTGGCGGTATCGACAATTTCCGGCTCACGCGCCGCATTCTCAATCACGGTGGTACCGGTCGCCAGCGTCGCAGCACTCATGATGGTCACGGTCGCGCCGACGCTGATTTTGTCCATGACAATCAGTGCGCCCTTCAGGCGGCCATTGACTGACGCTTTCACGTAGCCCTCTTCCAGCTTGATCTCGGCACCCAGCTGTTCAAGACCGGTGATGTGCAGATCAACCGGACGCGCGCCGATAGCGCAGCCACCCGGCAGGGAAACCTGACCCTGACCAAAACGCGCCACCAGCGGGCCCAGCGCCCAGATTGAGGCACGCATGGTTTTGACCAGATCGTAAGGCGCACAAAATACATCTACCGCGCTGGCATCGACATGCACAGAACCGTTGCGTTCCACCTTCGCACCCAGCTGGCTCAGCAGCTTCATGGTGGTATCAATGTCGCGCAGCTTTGGCACATTCTGGATCTCGACCGGCTCTTCAGCCAGCAGCGCAGCAAACAGAATAGGAAGCGCGGCGTTCTTTGCCCCGGAAATGGTTACTTCACCACTTAAGCGGGTGGGGCCTTGCACACGAAATTTGTCCATTAACACGGCTCTCAATTAACTAGCTAAAGATTGGACTCGCCAGCGACGAGTTCACCCCGCTGGGGATCAGAAACCGTTGAGTTTACGGTCACGCGCCCATTCAGCGGGAGTATAGGTTTTGATAGAGACAGCATGAATGCGGTTATCCGCGATAAATTCCATCAGCGGCGCGTAGACAGCCTGCTGCTTTTTTACGCGGCTCAGTTCGCCAAACAGTTCGCCTACGGCGATCACCTGAAAATGGCTGCCATCATTGCTCATCACATGCACTTCATCTAAAGGCAATGCTGCCATCAGCACGGCCTGAATTTCACTGTTTTCCATTGGGCTTAACTTCACTTAATAATAATAAGGCTGACATAGTAGAGGAAAGCGGCTGACTCTTAAATACGCAAAAGCCCCTGTTGAAAACAGGGGCTTAGCATAACAACCGGATATCAGGCGCTTTTATCCGCAGAAACAATAATCTGTTGCAGATTGTAAAGCGTAATCAGCGAATGCAGTTTGTCGCTGATGCCCGTAAAGCGAGGGGTAATACCCTGTGCCCGCGCGATTTCCCGCAGATGCACCAGCAGGGCAAGCCCGGAAGAGTCCACACGCTCCAGCGCCGCGACGTCGATGGTATCGACATCTTTAATCAGCGTTTCACGTTGCTGCCACAGGCTCATCAGCGTGTCGCGATCCAGTTCGCCTTTCAGTAATAGCGTGCTGGCTTCCCGCTCCCAGCGTAACGATTCGTGCATTATTGTTGTTTATCCAGCGTGATTGGCTGTGCCGCAGAAGATTTCAGCTGCGCCGTCAGACCATCGATACCTTTGGTACGTAACAGATCGCTCCACTCATTTTGTTTGGTGGTGATCATGCTGACGCCTTCAGCAATCATGTCATACGCCTGCCAGTTACCGCTCTGGCTGTTTTTACGCCACTGGAAGTCGAGGCGAACCGGTGGACGGCCATTGGGATCGATAATGGAAACGCGAATAGCGACAATCTGGGCATCGCCTAACGGCTGCTCAGGCTGAATCTGGTAGCTCTGTCCGTTGTACAGTGCCAGTGCCTGACCATAAGCCTGCGCCAGATAGTCACCAAAGGCGCTGAAGTAGGCTTCACGCTGAGCGGGCGTCGAATCACGATAGTAGCGGCCCAGCACTAACGCGCCCGCATATTTGATCTGTACATAAGGCAGCAGCTCCTGACGCACAATCTGACGCAGGTAGTTAGGGTCCTGCTTGATTTTCGGCTGCTCGTTTTTCAGACGGGTGAACGTCTTTTGCGCCGCTTCATTCATCAGTTTGTAGGGGTTGCTCTGATCGGCTGCGGTTGCCGTCAGCGGTACCGCAACCACCAGCATGGCAATCATCAGTAAACGTTTAAACATGGTATACCCTCTTCTTTAAGGTTGAGCCGGTGCCGCAGGCGCAGCACTGTCGCCTTCCTGCGCATCCTTGTTTTCACTGTTTTGTTTATTATCGCCGCTCTTATAAAGGAACTGACCGATCAGGTCTTCGAGCACCATGGCGGATTTCGTATCGCGCAGCGTATCGCCATCTTTCAGCATCGCCGAACCCAGTTCAGGATCGTCAAATCCTAAATTGAGTGCCAGGAATTGCTCACCCAGTAGTCCCTGAGTGCGAACCGCCAGCGAGCTGGTGTCTGAAATTTTATTCGCATACTGATCGCTGATGTCCATGGTGACACGCGGCAGCAGCGTTTTCGGCTCTAACTCAATGTCGGTCACCCGGCCAATCACCACCCCACCAATCTTGACCGGCGAACTGGCTTTGAGACCACCAATATTGTCAAAGGTGGCGTAGAGCTTCCACGTCGGCTCGGTGCCCATTGACTTTAAATCGGCGACGCGCAGCGCGAGAAACAGCGCCGCCAGCAACGCCATAATCATAAATATGCCAACCCAGATTTCGCTTTTTTTGCTTTGCATTGCATCAATTCCCAAACATCAGTGCTGTCAGCACAAAATCCAATCCGAGCACCGCCAGTGACGCGTGCACCACAGTGCGCGTCGTCGCGCGACTGATCCCTTCAGAGGTTGGAATCGCATCATAGCCGTTAAACAGCGCAATCCACGTCACGGTAATGGCAAATACCGCACTTTTAATCAGGCAGTTAACCACATCGGCACGAAAATCGACGGCATTCTGCATCGCCGACCAGAAGAAACCGGGATCAATCCCTTTCCAGCTCACCCCGACCAGCGCCCCACCGGCAATCCCTACCGCGGTAAAAATCAGCGTCAGTAACGGCATACTGATAAAACCGGCCCAGAAGCGCGGCGAGACCACCCGGCGCAACGGGTCAACCGCCATCATCTCCATACTGGAGAGCTGTTCGGTGGCCTTCATCAGGCCGATTTCGGCTGTCAGCGCAGACCCTGCCCGTCCGGCGAACAGCAGCGCGGTCACAACCGGCCCCAGTTCGCGCAGCAATGACAGCGCCACCAGCATACCGAGGCTGGTTTCCGCGCCATAGGTGTTTAAGACCAGATAACCCTGAAGGCCAAGCACCATGCCGATAAACAGACCGGAAACCACGATGATCAGCAGCGACAGCACGCCGACGCTATAAAGTTGTTTAATCAGTAGCGGCGTGTGTCTGCGGAACGCTGGCTTGCCCACCAGCGCATGAAAGAGCATGAGTCCTGCGCGTCCAAAACTGGCGCACGTTTCAATTCCCTGACGTCCAAATGTCGCCAGCGCCTTCAACACCATCAGTTTAGTTACTCCCTGAGCCGGTTAAATCAGCGAGATAGTCGCCGGCAGGAAAACGGAAGGGAACCGGACCATCCGCATCGCCATCAATAAACTGGCGAACGCGCGGGTCATTGTTCGCTCGCAACTCCGGCGTGGTGCCGTGTGCGATAATTTTTTGTCCGGCCACGATATAGGCATAGTCCGCAATACTCAGTACTTCCGGTACGTCGTGCGAGACCACAATACAGGTCAGGCCCAGAGCATGGTTCAGTTCATCAATGAGTTTTACCAGCACACCCATCGTGATCGGATCCTGACCGACGAAAGGCTCATCAAACATGATCAGTTCCGGCTCCAGCGCGATAGCGCGCGCCAGTGCCACACGACGCGCCATTCCGCCCGACAGCTCCGCGGGCTTCAGCTGGGCCGCGCCACGCAGACCCACCGCTTCCAGCTTCATCAGCACGGTGCTGTGCAGCAACGGAGGAGGCAGACGGGTATGTTCACGCAGCGGCCAGGCAACATTTTCATAGACCGTCAGGTCAGTAAACAGCGCGCCAGACTGGAACAGCATGCTCATTTTTTTGCGCGCTTCGTACAATTTAGTGCGAGACAATGACGGAATGTTTTCACCACGGAAAAAGATTTCACCGCTGGTCGGCTGAAGTTGCCCCCCAATCAAGCGTAGCAGCGTGGTTTTTCCTATCCCCGACGGCCCCATTATCGCCGTCACTTTGCCTTTTGGCACGGTCAGCGAAATGTCATCGAAGATGGTGCGATCTCCGCGCGAAAAACTCACGCCACGAACCTCAACCAGATTCGATTGCTGCTGGATCATTATAACCTCTTGTAAGGATCGGGCGTAAACATGGGGTACGATGGTAGCCTGTTCGGTCCTGATTCACGATAGCTTTACAGAAACTTACCGCTAAGATTTGGCGAAAATGGTCATTAAATTTACTTTTGCCGTCCGGACGGTCAAAATCAGCGCCTGTCTCGCCAAACAGAACCTTAAACCGGTCGGGAAAGGCATTGCCGGCCTGGGTTTTTACGCAAGGATTTTTCATGTTCGTAGCTTCTGCACTGCTGATTATCGGTTTGCTTTTACTGGCATATGGTGCCGATCGTCTGGTGTTTAGCGCCTCTATACTGTGTCGATCATTTGGCATCCCGCCACTGATTATTGGCATGACCGTTGTCAGCATCGGCACCTCGCTGCCAGAGATGATCCTCTCCTTTTCCGCCGCGCAGCATGGCCAGATGGATCTTGCTGTTGGCACCGCGCTCGGCTCGAATATTACCAATATTTTACTCATCCTGGGTGCCGCTGCGCTTATGCACCCGCTCAGCGTCCATTCTAATCTGATACGCCGTGAACTGCCGTTAATGTTGCTGGTTACCCTGCTCAGCGGTTTCATGCTGTTTGACAATCAGCTTAGTCGACTGGATGGAATAGGCCTGATCGCCATTGCCGCGATTTATCTGATGGTGGTGATTCGCATTGCGCGTAAAGCAGAACGGGATAACAACGACACCCTGACCCGCGAGCAGCTGGCCGAGCTGCCACGCGAAGAGAGCGGAAATACGGTGGCCTTTCTCTGGCTGGCCGTCGCGCTGATTATCCTGCCGATGTCGACACGAATGGTGATCGACAATGCCACGGCGTTTGCCGACTATTTTGGCGTCAGCGAACTGGTGATGGGCCTGACGCTGATCGCCGTGGGCACCAGCCTGCCCGAGCTGGCAACGGTTATTGCCGGTGCGCTGAAAGGCGAAGATGATATCGCGATCGGCAATCTGATCGGCGCCAACATTTATAATATTGCCATTGTGCTGGGTCTGCCGGCGCTGATTCACCCTGGCAGTGTCGATTATCACGCCTTCGCCCGTGATTACTGGGTGATGCTGGGAGTCAGCGTGCTGTTTGCCCTGCTCTGCCTGCTACGTCGCCGCCGCGTTGGCCGTACGGCAGGCTTATTTTTACTCTGTGGTTTCTTCGTCTGGGTGACGCTGCTGTGGATGCAGCCGGCATTCATGGACGGCTAACAAGGACAGACTCACTATGTCATATCAGCAACCAACAGCATTTGATTTCCAGCAGGCGGGGAAAACCGTACTGCGCATTGAGCGCGAAGGTCTGGAACAACTCGATCAATATATTAACGACGATTTCGCCCGCGCCTGCGCCCTGATCTACGCCTGTCAGGGTAAAGTGGTGGTGATGGGCATGGGCAAGTCTGGCCATATCGGCAAAAAAATGGCGGCGACCTTTGCCAGTACCGGCACGCCCGCTTTTTTTGTTCATCCGGCCGAAGCCAGCCATGGCGATCTGGGCATGGTGAGCAAAAATGATGTGGTCATCGCCATCTCCAACAGCGGTGAGTCGAACGAAATCCTCGCGCTGATTCCGGTTTTAAAGCGTCAGCACATTACGCTGATCTGCATGACCGGACGGCCTGACAGTGCGATGGGCCGGGTTGCCGATGTGCATCTGTGTGTCCATGTTCCGCAGGAAGCCTGCCCGCTGGGTCTGGCACCGACCACCAGCACCACGGCCACGCTGGTGATGGGTGACGCGCTGGCGGTTTCGCTGCTGGAAGCGCGCGGCTTCACCGCCGAAGACTTTGCTTTGTCCCATCCTGGTGGTGCGCTGGGCCGTAAACTGCTGCTGCATGTGGCTGATATCATGCACAGTGGCGATGAGCTGCCGCACGTCACACGGGACGCCTCGCTGCGCGATGCGCTGCTGGAGATTACCCGCAAAAATCTGGGGCTGACGGTGATCGTCGACGACCTGATGAAAATTGAAGGTATCTTTACCGATGGTGACCTGCGCCGCATCTTTGATATGGGCATCGATTTCCAGCGCGCCACCATCGGGGAAGTGATGACGCCAGGTGGCATCCGCGTCCGGCCTAATATGCTGGCGGTGGAAGCCCTGAACCTGATGCAGACCAAAAACATTACCTCGATTCTGGTGGCCGATGACGACCATCTGCTCGGTGTGGTACATATGCATGACATGCTGCGCGCTGGCGTAGTCTGAACAGGAAGAGAAAATGCAACAGGCAACCCACCCGATTGAAACCTGCTACGGCCCGGTCAGCGCTGACGTTATGGCGCGCGCCAGCAGGATTCGTCTGCTGATCTGCGATGTCGATGGCGTGATGTCCGACGGAGTGATCTACATGGGGAATAATGGCGAAGAGCTGAAGGCATTCAACGTGCGGGACGGTTACGGCGTTCGCTGTTTGCTGACCTCCGATGTGGAAGTGGCTATTATTACCGGCCGCAATGCCCGTCTGATGGAAGATCGCTGCAAAACGCTCGGCATCCGTCATCTTTATCAGGGACAATCGGATAAGCTTTTGGCCTATCGTGAACTTCTGGATAAACTGTCTCTTTCCGACGACCAGGTCGCCTACATCGGTGACGATCTGATCGACTGGCCGGTTATGGCGAAAGTGGGTTTAAGCGTGGCAGTGGCGGATGCACATCCGATCCTGTTGCCGCGCGCGCATTATGTCACGCGGATTGCCGGTGGACGCGGTGCAGTTCGCGAAGTATGTGACCTGATCTTAATGGCGCAGAACAAATTTGAGGATGCCAAAGGGCAATCAGTATGAGTAAAAGCAGGCGTTGGATAACGCTGATTCTGACCTTGATTGCACTGGTTTTGATCGGCTGGAATCTTACTAACCAGGATGACGATGGCACGCCAGTCGGCACGGACAGTCAGTCACCGACCTATACCAGTGCTGATTCACACACTGTGGTTTATAACCCGCAGGGCGCGCTGTCATATAAACTGGTCTCTGACAAAGTGACCTATTTTTCGGATGATGAACTGAGCTGGTTCGACAATCCGGTCATGACCACCTTTGATGAGAACAAAATCCCTACCTGGACGTTACGCGCGGATAAAGCAAAGCTCACCAAAGATCGTATGCTTTACCTGTATGGCCATGTTGAGCTGAATACGCTGACGCAGGATTCTCAGCTTGAGCGGATCAAAACCGATAACGCCCAGATTAATCTTGTCACTCAGGACGTTACCTCTGATGACCAGGTGACATTGTATGGCCGCAGTTTTAACTCCACCGGCATGAAAATGCGCGGCAATTTACGGACAAAAAACGCCGAGTTAATCGAGAAGGTCAAAACCTCTTATGAAATTCAAAATGAACAAAAATAGCCTGAAGCTTTTACTGGCCAGCATGCTGCTGGCAACCAGCGTTCCGGCGCTGGCTCTGACCGGTGACTCGGACAAGCCCGTCAATATTGACTCGCAGAATCAGGCGCTGGATTTGCAAGGCAATGTCGCGACCTTTACCGGCAATGTCATCGTGACGCAGGGCTCAATTAAAATCACGGCAGATAAAGTCGTGGTGACCCGTCCGGGCGGCGACAGCAAGAAAACCATCGTTGACGCCTACGGTAATCCCGCCACCTTCTATCAGATGCAGGACAGCGGTAAGCCTGTGCAGGGCCATGCCGCAAAACTGCACTATGAACTGGCTAATGATTTCGTTGAACTGACCGGCAATGCGTTCATTGAGCAGCAGGACAGCAACATCAAAGGCGATCGTATTACCTACCTGGTGAAAGAGCAGAAAATGCAGGCTTTCAGTCAGGGCCAGAACAAGCGCGTCACGACTGTACTGGTGCCGTCGCAACTTCAGGACAAAGGTTCGTCCAACAGCGGAAAGAAGAGTAACTGATAGCTATGGCCACATTAATCGCAGAAAACCTGGCGAAGGCATATAAAGGCCGTCGCGTGGTAGAAGATGTCAGCCTGCAGGTAAAATCCGGCGAGATTGTCGGCCTGCTGGGCCCGAACGGTGCCGGTAAAACCACCACCTTTTACATGGTAGTGGGCATTGTGCCGCGTGACGCTGGCCGCATTATTATTGATGATGAAGATATCAGCATCCTGCCGCTGCATGCCCGTGCGCGTCGTGGCATCGGCTATCTGCCGCAGGAGGCATCGATCTTCCGTCGCCTCAGCGTCTACGATAACCTGATGGCGGTCTTGCAGATCCGTGACGATCTGACCGAAGAGCAACGCCAGGATCGTGCCCGTGAGCTGATGGAAGAGTTTCACATTGAGCACCTGCGCGACAGCATGGGCCAGGCACTTTCAGGTGGTGAGCGACGTCGTGTTGAGATTGCGCGGGCACTGGCGGCTAATCCTAAATTTATCCTGCTGGATGAACCTTTTGCCGGTGTTGACCCCATCTCCGTTATCGACATTAAGAAGATCATTGAGCATCTGCGTGACAGCGGCCTCGGTGTGCTGATTACCGACCATAACGTACGCGAAACGTTAGCGGTCTGTGAGCGGGCTTATATCGTCAGCCAGGGGCACCTGATCGCACACGGCACACCGAATGAAATTCTTGCGGATGAGCAGGTTAAGCGGGTTTATTTGGGTGAAGAGTTCAGACTCTGATAAGGTGTCGTTAATACCGATGTTTACCTGGGAACGATCATCCTGTCTATGAAGCAAGGTTTACAACTCAGGTTCAGCCAACAGCTGGCAATGACTCCGCAATTGCAACAGGCGATTCGCCTGCTGCAACTCTCTACGCTTGAACTCCAGCAGGAGCTTCAGCTTGCGCTGGAAAGTAATCCGCTGCTTGAGCAGACTGACCTGCATGAAGAGATCGATTCACGGGAGTCTTCAGAGGCCGAGGCGCTGGATACACGCGAAGCGCTTGAGCAGAAAGAGATGCCTGATGAACTGCCGCTGGATGCGACCTGGGATGAGATCTACACCGCGGGTACGCCTTCCGGCACCGGCACCGATTACCAGGATGATGAGTTACCGGTTTATCAGGGCGAAACGACCCAGTCGCTGCAGGATTATCTGATGTGGCAGGTCGGACTGACGCCGTTCAGCGATACCGATCGCGCCATTGCCACCTCTATTGTCGATGCTATTGATGACACCGGGTATCTCACCGTTTCGCTTGAGGAGATCCTTGACAGCATCGGCGATGATGAGCTCGAAGCGGATGAAGTTGAAGCGGTGCTGAAACGCATCCAGCGCTTTGACCCGATTGGTGTTGGCGCGCGCGACCTGCGTGACTGCCTGCTTGTGCAGCTTTCACAATATGCGCCCGAAACGCCGATGCTGGCAGAGGCGCGTCTGATCGTCAGCGAACATCTCGATCTGCTGGCAAACCATGACTTCCGCAGCCTGATGCGGGTCACACGCCTCAAAGAAGAGGTGCTGAAAGAGGCGATGCTGCTGATTCAGTCGCTGGACCCGCGTCCGGGTCAGTCGATCAACACCGGCGAACCAGAATATGTCATTCCCGATGTGCTGGTGCGTAAGATCGGCAGCCGCTGGACGGTTGAACTCAATGCCGATAGCGTGCCACGTCTGAAGATCAATCAGCACTATGCGGCAATGAGCGGCGCGACGCGGAACGACAGCGACAGCCAGTTCATTCGCAGTAATCTGCAGGAAGCCCGCTGGCTGATTAAGAGCCTGGAAAGCCGCAATGATACCCTGCTGAAAGTGACGCGCTGTATTGTTGAGCAGCAGCAGGCCTTTTTCGAGCAGGGTGAAGAATTTATGCGCCCGATGGTGCTGGCGGATATCGCCCAGGCCGTTGAGATGCACGAATCGACCATCTCCCGCGTTACCACGCAGAAGTATCTGCACAGCCCGCGTGGCATTTTTGAACTGAAGTACTTTTTCTCCAGTCACGTTAATACGGAAGGTGGCGGTGAAGCCTCCTCTACCGCGATTCGTGCCCTGGTGAAAAAATTAATTTCGGCGGAAAATCCAGCCAAACCCTTGAGCGACAGTAAACTGACCTCCATGTTATCTGATCAGGGGATCATGGTGGCACGGCGTACCGTCGCCAAATATCGTGAGTCTTTATCCATCCCGCCATCGAACCAGCGTAAACAACTGGTTTGAAAGAAATGAGAAGGAAGACCTATGCAGCTGAACCTGACCGGGCAACACGTTGAAATCACTCCACCTCTGCGTGAATTCGTCAACGGTAAATTTGCCAAACTGGAACACTATTTTGAACATATCAATCAGGTCTATATTGTCCTGAAGGTTGAGAAAGTCACGCAGGTGGCTGACGCAACACTACACGTGAATGGTGGCGAGCTGCACGCCACATCCGAAGCGGAAGATATGTATGCGGCCATTGACGGACTGATCGATAAGCTCACCCGTCAGCTGACCAAACACAAAGATAAACTGAAAAAACACTAACCTTCACGCTAGCGACGCGCGCCTGGCGCGCAGAGCCGACAGGATGGGGCGGATAATCCGCCCCGTTTTGTCATCTGAGCAGGCGCCGTTTGTCACACGCGTCAATACGCGCTGGCGGTGAATGGCCTGGTGAACACGCAAGTGAAACGATAATGAACAACGATCTCACACTGGAATTGAGCACAGTGCTTTCGCCAGACTGCACCCGCAGCGGCGTCCACTGCCAGAGCAAAAAACGTGCGCTGGAAATCATCAGCGAACTGGCCGCTAAGCAGCTCAACCTGCCGCACCAGACGCTTTTCGAAGCGATCCTGACCCGCGAACGCATGGGCAGTACCGGTATTGGTAACGGGATAGCCATCCCTCACGGCAAGCTGGAAGAGGATACGCTGCGCGCGGTTGGGGTGTTTATCAGCCTCGAACAGCCGATTGCGTTTGATGCCGTCGACAACCAGCCGGTCGATCTGTTGTTTGCCTTACTGGTCCCGGCTGACCAGTGCAAAACACATCTGCACACCCTGTCACTGGTGGCAAAGCGTCTGGCAGATAAAACGGTTTGCCGTCGTCTGCGCGCAGCGCAGAGTGATGAAGAGCTCTATGCCATTATTACGGAAGTCCAGTCGGAGCAGTAACGCGTCTTTACCGGCCCGGTGCCGGTTTTAAAACGGGAGAGAAGGTCATGGTGCTGATGATCGTTAGCGGTCGTTCAGGCTCGGGGAAGTCAGTGGCGCTCCGTGCGCTGGAAGATATGGGGTTCTACTGCGTTGATAACCTGCCGGTCGTGCTGCTGCCTGAGTTAGCTAACTCACTGGCTGAGCGCAATATTTCAGCGGCGGTCAGCATCGACGTGCGTAATATGCCCGAATCCCCGGAAATTTTTGAAACCGCACTGAATAATCTGCCTGATACATTTTCCCCTCAGCTGCTGTTTCTCGACGCCGATCGCAACACCCTGATTCGTCGTTACAGCGATACGCGCCGTCTGCATCCCCTCTCCAGCAAAAACCTCTCGCTGGAGAGCGCGATTGATGAAGAGAGCGATCTGCTGGAGCCACTTCGTTCGCGTGCCGATCTGATCATCGACACCTCAGAGATGTCGGTGCACGAGCTGGCAGAGATGCTGCGTACCCGCCTGCTGGGCAAGCGTGAACGTGAGCTGACCATGGTGTTTGAGTCGTTTGGCTTCAAGCATGGCATTCCGATTGACGCTGACTATGTATTTGACGTGCGCTTTCTGCCCAACCCCCACTGGGATCCCAAACTGCGCCCGATGACCGGCCTCGATCGTCCTGTGGCGGCCTTCCTTGATCGCCACACTGAAGTGCATAATTTTATCTACCAGACGCGCAGCTACCTTGAACTCTGGCTGCCGATGCTGGAGACCAATAACCGTAGCTATCTTACCGTGGCGATTGGCTGCACCGGCGGTAAACACCGCTCAGTCTATATTGCAGAACAGCTGGCAGATTACTTCCGTTCACGGGGTAAGAATGTGCAGTCACGCCATCGTACGCTGGAAAAGCGCAAATCATGACCGTCAGACAAACTGTAGAAATCAAAAATAAGCTGGGCATGCATGCACGTCCGGCGATGAAGTTATTTGAGCTGGTGCAGAGCTTTGATGCCGAAGTATTACTGCGTAATGAAGCGGGCACTGAAGCCGAAGCCAGCAGCGTGATTGCGCTGCTGATGCTCGACTCGGCAAAAGGCGGCCACATTGAGATTGAAGCCAGCGGCCCGGAGGAGATCCCGGCGCTGGCAGCGGTCATTGAGTTATTTGAAGCGGGTTTCGATGAAGATTAATGCTTAGTCGAGCTGATTACGCTGCAGGAAGCCTTCCCCACCAAGCTGGCGCATCTGACGCAGTATCCACTGCTGCCGCTCTCTGACGTAGCCTGAGGGTGCTGCAGCACGATAACGTATCGGATTAGGCAGCACCGCTGCCAGTAAGGCGGCATCTGCTGCGGTCAGCCGGCTGGCAGGCTTATGGAAGTAGCGCTGAGAAGCCGCCTCAACGCCAAAGATGCCGGGCCCGAACTCCGCAATATTGAGATAGACGGTTAAAATACGCCGCTTCGTCCAGACCGTTTCAATTCCTACCGTCAGACCCGCTTCCAGACCTTTACGCACCCAGCTGCGACCATCCCAGAGGAACAGATTCTTCGCCGTCTGTTGAGACAGCGTGGACGCCCCACGCATCCGGCTATCGCTGTTATCCAGTACAGACTCAATCGCCGCCACATCAAAGCCCCAATGGGTGGGAAACTTTTGATCTTCTGAGGCGATAACGGCCAGCCCCATCCAGGGCGAAATCTCGTCATGGCCGACCCAGTCTGAATGGGCGACATAACTAAAATCACCGCGTAACCAGGCTCCAATCTGTCGTTCAGCCATCACCGCTGAGAACGGCACGGGTAAGAACGAAAAGAGTAAAATGCCCGCCAGCCATATTCCCAGCCACACCAGTACGATACGACCAACAATACGTCTGATACGCTGTCCGACGCTTCCTTTATGCTTGTTCATGCAATCTTCCCACACTTGTTTCAGACGTTAATCAATCACTCATGTAATCACTGCTAAAAAAGCAGCCTTTTTACGATTATCGCTGAAAACTGACAGGCTGTTTCCAGACTTTATTCAATCATTTTGCATCAACATGCTGCAACAGTTCGAAATAGTTCAAGTACTTCCGCAAAAAAGGAATCGGTTCCATTCATTGCCATTGCTTAGCATCTTTCCAGATAAACACTTAATCATGAGTAATAAGCGCCCGCATGAATCATTTACCATGCTTAACTGTTATTGTTTTCTTAATCCTGCCGCGCCTAAAGGTTAATCAGAATTATCGTTATAACGGATAAATAAGCAGCGCTTAATAGCGTCACGGGTTGCCAGAATGGCACTATTTCCTTCCAGGAATAACCCTGATAGCAGAACGACAGAAGGACAAACTTTTAGATTCTTTTTTATCATTCCAAATCGTTTTGGATAATTCGTGTCATTTCAGGCAGCGCGCTTGCAATATCAGCGCGTTAGCCTCACTCAAAAGGCAAATGTTAACGGCGGCTCACTTTGGTGCTGCTCAGCCTCAGTTTCCCTGCCCGGCAGCATTAAAACTACACGAAAAAGCGTAAAACTGATTAAAATAGCAGCAACACAGCACAGAAATTAATTCCTTACTTGACTGTGTTGCCAAATTAATGTTTTCTGTATTTAAACGCTGCTCAATATCACAAATTTTAATGAATCTTGTCGCATGAGAAGATGAATTTGCTAAGGTGATGACAGTGTTAACCAATACCCTGCGGCTGCATTAATTATTCAAATCATAGCGGCCGCAATGATTTCCCTGGTGTTGGCGCAGTATTTCGCGCACCCCGGCCTCGGCTGGGGTCATTTTTTTCCGGGGTATCACTTATCCTGCTCTGCCACCCAGTCGCGTAATACCTGCACATCGTGTCGCCATTCATGCTTCAGCTCATCAATCCATTCACCTACATTGTCCCACCACGCCGGTAACTCCGGACTCTGAATCTGTTTCGCCAGCATCTGCAAACGCTGCAGCCCGACCGAACCCGCCGCCCCTTTGATTTTGTGTCCCTCTTCAGCAATGCCTTTCTGATCGCGCGCCATCAGATTCGACTCCAGCACCGCAAGGTAGTCCGGCATCATCTTTTCAAACATCGTCAGACTTTGGGTAATCAGGCTGGGACCAACCAGCTCGATATACTGTTCGAGCATCGCGACATCCAGCAGCATCCGGGTTTTGTCATCGCTGACATCAGCGATCTCCTCTTCCGGTTCTGCCTGATAATCCCAGTACTTTTTAATCATCGCAGTGAGTGCCGGCACTGCCAGCGGTTTGCTGAGCACGTCATCCATTCCCGCATCGAAGTACTCTTTTTTGTCTTTGAGGACATTGGCGGTAAGAGCAACCAGCGGGGGCAGATGCGTTCCCTGGTACTGCTGGCGAATCGCACGTGAGACATCCAGCCCGGTCATATCGGGCAGCTGAATGTCCAGCAGCACCAGGTCAAACTCCAGCGGGTCAAACATCGCCAGCGCCTCGCTGCCGGTCATGGCGACCTCTACACTGCAGCCCAGCTTCTCCAGTACCGAGCGCGCCACAATCACATTAAGCTCAATATCTTCAACCAGCAGCACGTGCAGCGCAGGCAGTGGCAGGCTGTCGTCCACGCCTTCATCCTCCACCTCTTCAGCAATGCGTGGCGCTTTAATCTCTACGGTGAAGCAGGAACCCTGTCCCGGCGCACTGTGCACGCGGATATCACCGCCCATCGCCTGCGCCAGGCGGCGTGATACCGCCAGCCCGATGCCGGTACCGGTAGCCGGTTTACCGCCATGCTGATCTTTGACCTGATAATACATAGCGAAGATCTTGTCCTGCTCCTCCTGACGGATACCCATGCCGGAGTCCTGCACCTCAAAGCGCAGCGTCTCGTCCTGCTCATAGGTTACCCGCACCACGATCTCGCCCTGCTGGGTGAACTTCACGGCGTTACCAATCAGGTTCCACAGAATCTGGCGCAGACGCGTTCCATCGGTCGAGATCATATGCGGCAGCGGCAGTTGCGGCGCGAGCACAAACTTCAGCCCTTTCGGCTGTGCCAGCAGGCCAGAGAGGTTTTCTAAATCGGCCAGGAAACCGGTGAAGTCGAGCGGCTGATTATCCAGCTGTACTTTACGGCGCTCGATTTTGTCCACCTCAATCACATCATTGAAGATATTGCCCAGCGTGATGGCGGAGACGTGGATGGTTTTGAGATATTTCAGCTGTTCCTGATTAAGGTCGGTGTCCAGCAGGATGCGGCTCAGGCCGACAATGCCATTAAGCGGCGTACGAAGCTCGTGGCTGATCGTAGAGATAAAGGTGGTCTTCTCCCGGCTGGCGTTCTCTAACGCGTCCTGATAGCGCTTACGTTCGGTTATATCGCGGCCAAAGCCCATCAATCCGCTGCGCTTACCCACACGGTCGTAGTAAGGCACTTTACGGATCTCGAAGCAGGCTTTGCGTCCGTCGGGATATTGCAACCACTGTTCATAGGTCAGCGAGACGTTGTGGCGGAATACCTTTTCGTCCGTTTCCAGCACCTTAGTGGCCGCTTCATCATCATAGATATCGCGCGGCGTCAGGCCAATCAGCTGCTTTTCGCTTTTGCCGGTCAGCAGCTCCATTGCACGGTTGCAGCCGGAGAACTGTTTATCGATGTTGCGATAGAACACCAGGTCAGGCGAGGCATCCAGGAAGGAGCGCAGGAAGGAGGATTGCTGTTCCAGCTCAATCTGTGCCTGCTCACGACGCGTTACCTCTTCACGCAGCTTATCCATCACCTGTTCGCGTGCCAGCTCCGCCTTTTTACGATCGCTGATCTCCTGATTCAGCTGCGTAATGGTCTCTTTCATCTGCTGATTGAGTTCCAGATCGCGGGTACGCATCTCTTCCAGCTTATCCACCAGCCGTGCCAGTCGTTGCCGTGACTCCTCCAGCTGATCGACCACCACCGAGAGAAAATAGACCGCCCAGGGCGTGATCAGCAGCCCGAAGAAGACCGAACGCACCACGTCAATGCTCTCGACATGGCCCCGCAGTACCATCGTGACCGCCATCTGGACAATCATCGCCAGCACCACCAGCGCAGACGCCAGCAGCAGCGAGAACCTCACCAGTCCAAGCTTCACCATTAAATCAACGTAGTACTGCGCCAACAGACGAATTTGTTTCATAACAACTCCCTGGAAGAGAAACAGCCTCATAATAGCGCAGTTAACCCGCTGCCGTCGCAGCACGTCGCGTGGAGATAAGGGATCAAATGCGCTTTTATGGTGCAGCAGCCTCGCCGATCGGCGACGTTAAGGACAAAGCGGTTAAAACCCTTGACTGACTGTGCCAAATGAATAATCTGTAAGGCCGCCAGCGAATCACCGATTTCTCTGTACGGCCTTTTTTCAATATCCTGGCAGCGTCCTGTTGCACAGGCACACCCTTTTATATGCATAGCCATTCATCTTTAATGCTGTTTTAAGCATGCCCATGCTGATTAATTTTTCTTATAACCAACCGCGGTTTCATTCAAATAACCGGACATAAGAAAAACAGATACATGCTATGCATCATGGGTGCTGAACAGCATTTAATGCTGCTTAACACCCTGTCACCAGCATGGTGCAGAGATCTGACGCCTGCACTACAGTGAGTCAGTTCACATTTATCGGCCTGTCGCCAGGCACCAGAGTGATACATTTTAAACCTTAAAAAGCATTTAATTCATAGACTTAAGCAGATAAAACGCATGATAATCCCGTCTGACCGCCCTATTTGACCTGATTACGCTTTCCCGATAAGTTGGAAATCCGCTGAAAGCTTTCCAGACGGGCCATTGTCTCGGCATATCTATGCAACAAGAAGACTCCCGCGTGGTTTAAGTCATCTCCTTTAAGAGACCGGAAATCAGAGAGCAGCTCAATTAAGGACGTTTTACCGATGTCTGGAGAGAAATGCTCAGGGCTATGACGCGCGCTCGACAGAGCATGGCGATGAAAATGATAGCGCCCCCGTTGCGCTCAGACCCTGAAACAGTGCAGGTAATGTCAAAGCAGTTTAAGGAGACCCTCAATGTCCACTAAAAAACCTCAATCCTATGGCTTGTATGATCCGACAGCAGGCAGTGACAGCTGTGGTGTAGGTTTCATTACGCGTAAGGACGGCGAGCAGACCCACGAGATTCTGCAGATGGCGCACAGCGCCCTGTGTACGGTGCCTCACCGCGGCGGCATGTCAGCGGAAGGCGTTGGCGACGGCGCGGGGGTCAACGTTGATCTTTCGCTGCAATTCTTCCGCAAAATTACCGGCCAGCCGCTGGAAGCGGGACGCTTTGGTATCGGTAACTTCTTTGTGCCGAAAGATGCTGAGCTGCGCGCGAATGCCGAACGTCTGGTGGATGAAACCCTCAGCAGCTTTGGTCTGCCGGTACTCATGAAGCGTGACATGCCGCTCGACAGCAGCGTAACGCGCCCGGCAGCCGCGCAGTTCCAGTTACCGATTCTGCAGTGGATTTTCACTGCGCCACAGGATGTGGTTGATCAGAACGACTTCGAAAAACGCATCTACCGTGCCCTGTTAACCATTGAAGCCCGTGCCTTTACCGAAAGTGAATTTGGCGGTCTCTATCCGCTGTCGCTGTCGTCACGCACGCAGGTGTTCAAAGCCCGCCTGAATTCCAATGAAGTGATCCCTTACTTCAAAGATCTGACCGATCCCGATCATCAGGTGCGCGGGCTGTTTTTCCATACCCGCTTCTCCACTAACACCGATCCCCATACCACGATGGCGCAGCCGTTCCGCCTGATGGCGCACAACGGCGAGCTGAACACTGACCGTAAAAACCGCATCGCTGAGTCCGCGCTGGCACTGGCCCGTGGCAAGACAATCGTGCGGCCTAAAGGCCAGTCCGACAGTTCGCGCCTGGATCAGAGCATCCACAGCCGTCTGATGGAAGATGACCTCGATCTGATCACCGCCGTGGTGTCGATGATGCCGCCCGCCTGGGAAAACGACAGCGCGCTGTCGCCAGAAGTGCGTGACATGCTGGAGTACTTCTCGCTGTATGAAGAGAAGAACGACGGCCCTGCTGCCTTAATCTTTGGTAATGGCGAAGTGATTGGCGCCCGTCTTGATCGTCTGGGTCTGCGTCCCCTGCGTTCAGTAGAAACCGCTGACTATATCGGTGCGATGTCGGAAGCCGGCCAGATCGCCTTCCCACCTGAAAGCGTGTTGCGTCGTGGGCGTATCGAAGCGGGCGGTATGCTCTATTTCGATCACCGTGAAAAACGCAGCTATACCACGCTGCAGGCGCTGGAAAAACTGGCCGCAGAGAAAGATTATTCGGCGTTGCTGCGTGAAGCGCGCGTCGGTCTTGACGATCTGCCCGAGATCCCGGCAGAACAGCAGGGTTCACCGCTGCGTTATCGTGGCGATCTGAAAACGTATCAGCGCTTTGTTGCCTACTACTACAATCAGGAAAGCTTCAAGTTCATGATGGACCCGATGCTGAATACCGGCGCAGAGAAGATCTCTGCGATGGGTTACGGCAACGCCATCAACGGCTTATCCGATCATGAAGGCGGCATGGCGCACTACTTCTCTCAGCGCTTTGCGCAGGTTACCAACCCGCCGCTGGACTCTATCCGCGAAGTGGATGGCATGACGTTGCGTGTCGCGCTGGGGGCAAAACCCCATCTGGGCCGCAGCAAAGGCCGTCAGATTGTGGTGCCGACCCCGATTCTCAGCCACCTCGATATGCTGCGTTTACGCGAGCAGACCATCGCACCTTATGCCCGCTTTGAGATGCTCTATGAGCCGGTGATCGGCAAAGATCTGCTGAGCACCACCGCGAACGCGAATGCCCTGGAAAAAGCGATTGATGACCTGGCGCAACAGGTGGTTGATTTTGCCCGTACCCAGGGTGGCATCGCCGTACTTACCGATCGCCATATCTCTTCAAAGCACGCCGCGATCCCGATGCTGCTGGTGGTTTCCGCCATCAACCAGCGCCTGATAAAGGAAGGGTTGCGTCTGGATGTTTCTCTGGTGGTTGAAAGCGGCCAGAGCATCTCCTCGCACCACATTGCCGCCACACTTGGCTTTGGGGCGTCAGCTATCTATCCGCTGGGCGTACAGATGCGCGCAGAGGAGAAATTTGGTGAAGGTGAAGAAGGTAACAAAGCCTTTAAGCGCTATGCCAAAGCGGCTGAAAAAGCACTGATGAAAACCATGGGCAAAGTGGGCCTCTGTACCGTTGAGAGCTACAGCAGCGGCGAGTTCTTTGAGCCTAACTTCCTTAACACCGATGACCCGGTGCTGAAAAAGTATTTCCCGAATATCAAAACGCCGGTGGGCGGTGCAGGCTTCGCGACGATCGCGCAGATGGCCGTTGACTGGCACCAGAGTGCACTGAAGATTCAGGGCGAATCTGAAGTTCCGTTGCTGGGCCTGTTTAAAGAGCGTGCAGAAGGCGCAGGTCACTCCTACGGCACCATCGCCGTGCGGACCTTTATCGATATGACCGAAGAGCCGATTCGCTTTGCCGATAAAGCGCGCGAAGAGGACAACTTCATCCGCCTGATGACGCTGGCTAAACTGGATAATGCGTTTGGCATCAAGCCAGAGACCTTTAAAGACAGCAGCTTTGAACGCATCCCGGATGAGGTGATTAATAATTTCGCGATTACTGCTGATTACCGTCAGTTCTCAAGCCTGATGTATGAAGAGCGTAAACGTCGCCCGGCGGCCCTGCGCGACATCCTGACATTCCCGGCTGACCTGACCCACATCGACAGCGAAGCGGAGTTCCGCCGCAAGCTGGGACGCTACTCGCTGACCAACAATGGCTTTGCCATTCGTGGCATGGAGTGTGAAGCGGTAGATGGCAGCCTGAATCACTTTATGCTGCGTCTGACCGATGCGATTGAAGGACTGAAGCCTGAGAGCGAACGCCTGCAGAACCTGTCTCGCGCCCTGAAATCCCGCTTCGGTGACGATATCGAAAGCAGCGAAGTGGTGACTGGCGGTCTGAAAGTGACCGCTTACGGTAAAGCGGCCGATTATCTGTCACGTATCTTCACCACCCTGCCCTCACTGCCGCTGAGCGAAGTGCAGCCAGCCTGTGAAATTACCCGTACCTTTGCCTCCGGGGCGATGAGCCACGGTGCGCTGGTGGCTCCCGCTCATGAAGCGGTCGCGCACGGTACCAATATGGTCGGCGGCATGAGTAACTGCGGTGAAGGCGGCGAGCATTATTCCCGTCACGGCACCATTCGTGCCTCACGCATCAAACAGCTGGCTTCGGGCCGTTTCGGCGTCTGGGCTGCCTATCTGGCGGATCCGATGCTGGAAGAGCTGGAGATCAAAATTGGTCAGGGTGCGAAACCTGGCGAAGGCGGCCAGCTACCGGCGGCCAAAGTTACCGTCGAGATTGCTGCCGCGCGTGGCGGTACGCCTGGCGTCGAGCTGGTCTCACCGCCGCCGCATCACGACACCTATTCCATCGAAGATCTGGCGCAGTTGATCCACGACTGCAAAGCCGCGCGGGTGCGCGTTATCGTCAAGCTGGTCTCGTCTGAAGGGATCGGCACCATCGCGGTCGGCGTGGCCAAAGCCGGTGCAGACGTGATTAACGTTGCGGGTAACACCGGCGGTACCGGCGCTGCGTCGGTGACCAGCCTGAAATATACCGGACGCGTGGCTGAAATCGGCATCGCTGAAGTCCACCAGGCGCTGTGCGCCAACGGCCTGCGTGAGAAAGTGCTGCTGCGCTGCTCTGGCGCACAGCAGACCGGCAGCGACGTGGTGAAATCTGCGCTGCTTGGCGGCGACAGCTTTGAGTTCGGTACGACGGCGCTGATGATGCTGAAATGCGTGATGGCGAAGAACTGTAACGTTAAGTGCCCGGCTGGCTTAACCACGAATGCCGAAGCGTTTGATGGCGATCCGCGTCAGCTGGCGCAGTATTTCCTCAACGTGGCGCATGAAGTGCGTGAAATCCTTGCGCGTATGGGCCTGCGTTCCCTGCGTGAGGCACGCGGTCGCTCTGACCTGTTGCACCTGATGGATCACCCGCTGGAAGTGGGCAAGCTCGACTTACGCGCCATGCTTACCGTGGTGCCTGAGCTGAAAATCGACAAGCCAGTTTATCTGGAAAAAGATTTTGAGCTGGATGATGTCTGGATTGAGCAACTGATGCTGTCGCTGGTGAATAAGGGAAATCCTGACGTCACTCTGGGCAACAACATCGTGCTGAATAACCGAAACAAAAGTGTCGGCGGCCAGCTGGCCATCGATATTGAGCGGATGCTGAACCATCAGCTGAGTTCTGAGCAGCTGCAGGCGATGCCTGCCGTATTGACTGACGACCGCGGTCGTCGTTATCTGGCCCCTGAGAGCGTAAAAATTTCCACCACCGGTTCTGCCGGTCAGTCGTTTGGTGCCTTCTGCAACGATGGCATGCAGCTGACCCATTACGGCACCTGTAACGACGGTGTCGGCAAAGGACAGTGTGGCGGCGAACTGATCGTGATGTCGCCTGGTGGCGGCGCGCAGGATGCCGATGGCAACGTGCTGATTGGTAACTTTGCGCTGTTTGGCGCGACAGGCGGACGTCTGTTCGTGCAGGGCCAGGCCGGTGACCGTTTCGCGGTGCGTAACTCCGGTGCCACCGCCGTGGTTGAAGGCGTCGGTGACTTCTGCTGCGAATATATGACCAACGGTGCCATCCTCAACCTGGGCACCTTCGGTAAAGGATTTGGCAACGGCATGAGCGGCGGCTTCGCCTACCAGTACGACCCCTATGGATCGCTGGCCAGCCATGCTGCCGGTGATTCGGTGCAGTTCGGCTCGATTGCCGATCAGGATGAGATGGCCCAGGTTCACAAGCAGGCGGTGCTGACCATGCTGAACTGGCATCTGGAGGCGACCAAATCACCGCGTGCCGCCTGGCTGCTGGAGAACTGGGAAACGGAGTGTCACCACTTTGTTTACGTGATGCCGCGCTCGCTGCTGCTCTATCAGGATGGCGGCGAGATTCTGAAAGCCAAGAGCCGCAAAGATCTGCTCGAAGAGCTGTCGACGGCGCTGGCAGGCCATCAGGTGGCGAAGTTTAAAGCCGCATGGCGTCAGGGTAAAACCATCGCCAACGGTGCCGTACCGGCTTATGGCGCGACCGATACGCTGGAGATGTTTGTCCTGCTGAACAACTACACCGTGCTGAGTTTTGCCCAGCAGCTGGCGCTGGGCAAATTACCGAAAGGCACCCCGGTTGAAGATGCGGCAGTTGAAAAAGCAGTCCGTAATCTGTTGATGACGGAAGACTTTTCGCTGATAAGCAAGCTGCAGCGTCATGCCCGTTCCGCTATCGAGAGCTACAGCGATGATGAACTGGCGAGTCTGATTGGTACCAAACGCATGTCAGATTACAAAGCGGCGCTAACGCAACGTAACATCCGCTCCATGGACAGTCTGGCAACCTATGGCTGGATCATGTATCAGGATGCCTGTAACCGGGAAGTGCTGGGCCACCTGCCTGACTTTGAAGAGCTGTTTGCACGTGCGGCATTGCCGGAAATCGCCGCTGCGGTGGGTAAACTCTCCTGACAGTGATACTGATCAGGCTGAACTGAATATTATTAATTGATCATTGCCCGGATTAATCGTTGTACCGGACAGATGCAGCACCGCTCTCCCCTGTCGCACACACTGCGGCGCGGGAAAGCGGAACCGCTTTCACACCGGACAATGCCACTGATGACGGGCGAGAACGGGATTGAGTAAAAGTACCCATGAAAATTCCTTATATTCCAGAAGATGCACCTTTTAATGGCGATCAGAAGTACTGGCTGGCTGGCTTTCTTGCGGGTCTGCACTCCCGTTTGCTGGTATTAGAAGACAAGCAGCAACCCGCCGCGGGCACAGGCGCAGCCGCGACGACGCAACTGCACATTCTTTATGGCTCACAGACCGGCAATGCTGAAGCACTGGCGCAGACCGCAGCGAAGTCTGCGCGCGCTAAAGGTCTGGTGCCGGTGGTTCAGGCGCTGGGCGATGTCGATCTCGACGTATTTGCCACCATGCGCCATGTACTGATCGTCACCTCGACCTATGGCGAAGGTGAAATGCCGGACAACGCGCAGCTGTTCTGGGATGCGATCTCTGCCAGTACCGCACCGCGTCTGGAGCAGATGCATTTCGCCGTGCTGGCGATTGGCGATACCGGCTACGATGGCTTCTGTCAGGCGGGCAAGTTTATTGATATGCGCCTTGAGCAGTTGGGCGCGAAACGCGTGGTTGATCGTATCGATTGTGATATCGATTTTGAGGAGCCTTCCAGCGAGTGGCTGAACAGCTCAATGCCACAGTTTGCCGCCAGCGCGGGCAGCAGCGGCACCGTGCTGGAAAGCGCGCCTGAAGCGCCAGTCATTCCAGGCAGCAACAAATCCAATCCTTACGCCGCCGCGCTGATCACTAACAAGCGTTTGTCAGGCGAGCAGTCAGCCAAAGATATTCGTCATTTCGAGTTCGACCTGTCTGACAGCGGCCTGAAGTATGAAGCGGGCGATGCGCTGGGCGTAATTCCGGTCAACGAGCCGTCGCTGGTCAGCCTGCTGCTGACCCAGCTTAACGCGGACTACGAGACGCCGGTGCCCGGCTTTGATCGCAGCCTTGGCGACCTGCTGACCTATCAGTTTGAGATCTCAGAGCCGTCACGCAAGTTAATCGAGTGGGTCGGACAGAACACCACCAACCAGGAGCTGCGTCATGTGTTACAGCATGATGATAAAGATGCGCTGGGCGTGTGGCTGTGGGGCAAAGATACCCTTGACCTGCTACAGCTTGAACTGACGCGCACGCTGGCGGTACCCGAGTTTGTCGCGCTGCTGCGTCCGCTGCAGCATCGCGCTTACTCTATTTCATCCAGCTCTAAAGCCCATCCAGACCAGGTACATCTGACCGTTGCCTCGGTGCGTTATCACAGTGGCGGCCGTAATCGCGGTGGCGTCTGCTCAACCTACCTGGCCGAGCGTGTGCGTCGCGGTGAAAAGCCTGCCATCTTTATCTCACCCAATAAATCGTTCCGCGTGCCTGCCAACAACAGCGCACCGCTGATCATGGTGGGACCAGGTACCGGTATCGCGCCATTCCGTGCCTTCCTGCAGGAGCGCCAGGCAACCGGCGCGCAGGGGAAAAACTGGCTGTTCTTCGGCGATCAGCATCAGGAACATGACTTTATCTATCAGGATGAATTACTTGCCTGGCGCGATAATGGCTTACTAACGCGCCTGGATCTGGCGTTCTCACGCGATCAGGAGAAGAAGATCTACGTGCAGAGCCGGATGCTTGAACAGGGCGCTGAGTTGTATGCCTGGCTGCAGGAAGGGGCTTACTTCTATGTCTGTGGCGATGCATCGCGTATGGCGAAGGACGTGGATAATGCGCTTTATGAAGTGGTTCGCCAGTTTGGTGGTCTCTCCACCGAGCGCGCTGCTGACTATGTCGATCAGCTGAAGAAAGAGAAGCGCTACCTGCGCGACGTCTATTGATCGCGATGGTCTGCTGAAAAAATCCGGCTTGCGCAGGCAGCCGGATTTTTTTATGGCTGACAGGCAAAAAAATACCCGTCGGATGGACGGGTATTCGCTGTTATGTCACTGCTATTTCACTACGCGCAGTGAAGGTCGTCCACCACGTGGCGGTGGATCGTCATCAGGCGGTGTCTCGTCATCGCTGGCATCGTCAGGACGATCACCATCAATCACCGACATCATAGTCTCTTCCTGACCCTCTGACGCCTCTTGCGTGCCCAGCTCGTAAGCCGGTTCCGGTTCAAACATCGTCCCGGCGCCATTTTCACGCGCATAGATTGCCAGAATCGCCGCCATCGGCACGTTAACCTGGCGAGGAACGCCACCAAAGCGGGCGTTGAACGACACCTGATCGTTTGCCAGATCGAGGTTACCGACAGCACGTGGCGCAATGTTCAGGACTATCTGACCATCGCGCGCATACTCCAGCGGCACCTGCACACCCGGCAGATTTATGTCGACCACCAGATGCGGCGTCAGCTGGTTGTCGAGCAACCAGTCATAAAAGGCGCGCAGCAGATAGGGACGACGTGCAGTAAGTTGCGACATTTCCATACGTTAAGCCCGGGCTTGCAGCCGCATTTCACGTTCAGCTTCAGTTAATGAAGCGAGGAAAGAGTCACGCTCAAATACGCGATTCATGTAACCTTTCAGCTCTTTTGAACCTGAGCCGATCAAATCGATACCCATTGACGGCAGACGCCATAACAGTGGAGCCAGATAGCAATCAACCAGGCTGAACTCTTCGCTCATGAAATAAGGCGTACGGCCAAACAGTGGCGCGATAGCCAGCAGCTCTTCACGCAGTTGCTTGCGTGCCGCTTCCGCTTCCTGACCGCTGCTGTTCTCTACTTTCCTCATCAGGCTATACCAGTCCTGCTCGATGCGGTGCATCATCAGGCGGCTATCACCACGGGCAACCGGATAAACCGGCATCAGTGGCGGATGCGGGAAGCGCTCATCTAAATATTCCATGATGATGCGTGATTCATACAGCGTCAGCTCACGATCTACCAGCGTCGGTACCGTGCGATACGGATTGAGGTCAATCAGATCCTGCGGCAGGTTATCCATTTCGACCTGCTCGATCTCTACGCTGACACCCTTCTCCGCCAGGACGATACGTACCTGATGGCTGAAAATGTCAGTAGGACCAGAAAACAGCGTCATTACCGAACGTTTGTTGGCAGCGACAGCCATGAAAACCTCCAAGTTTGTTCACAAAAAGATACTGCGAATAGCCAACCACACGGCGACTCACTTGCTTATCGAACTCGCACGCAACCTGGTTAGCTGCGTCACAGATACTGACGCCCCGACAGTGGGGAGGCGCATAACGCACCGGCCTGCGGGCGCAAAGTGACACAGAGTTTACCAGATTTTAGGCTGTTTGTGGGCGTGGAATGAATCTTTGCAGGTAAATTGAGCGCGGCGTTACGGTTTTCGCGGACAGTTTATGGGAAGGCAGAAAATAAAAAACCCGCCGAAGCGGGTTTTTTGAGCCAATTGCCGCAGCCGGAGCTGCAAACAATTAACGCTTGGAGAACTGAGGACGACGACGTGCTTTACGCAGGCCGACTTTCTTACGTTCAACCTGACGCGCATCACGCGTTACGAAGCCAGCTTTACGCAGCTCGCCACGCAGTGATTCGTCGTATTCCATCAGAGCGCGGGTGATACCGTGACGGATCGCACCAGCCTGACCAGAAATACCGCCACCTTTAACAGTGACATAGAGATCGAATTTACCAACCAGGTCCAGCAGCTCAAGCGGCTGACGAACTACCATGCGGGCAGTTTCGCGACCGAAGTACTGTTCCAGAGAACGTTGGTTAATTACGATGTTACCGCTACCCGGCTTAATGAATACGCGAGCGGTAGAGCTTTTGCGGCGACCAGTGCCGTAGTTTTGAGTTTCAGCCATTGCCTTTAATCCCGATTAAATGTCAAGAACTTGCGGTTGCTGTGCCGCATGGGTGTGCTCGTTGCCTGCGTAAACTTTCAGTTTACGGTACATAGCACGACCCAGCGGGCCCTTCGGCAGCATGCCTTTAACCGCGATCTCAATCACACGCTCAGGACGGCGAGCAATCATCTCTTCAAAGGTCGCCTGTTTGATACCACCGATGTGGCCAGTGTGGTGATAGTAGATCTTGTCAGTACGCTTGTTGCCGGTTACAGCAACTTTTTCTGCGTTCAGAACGATGATGTAATCACCCGTATCAACGTGCGGAGTGTATTCCGCTTTATGCTTACCACGCAGACGGCGCGCCAGTTCAGTCGCCAGGCGACCCAAAGTTTTGCCCGTTGCGTCAACTACAAACCAGTCACGTTGGACGGTTTCTGGTTTAGCTGTAAAAGTTTTCATCGAAAAGCTTACCCAAATTAAGTTACACGTTGGTGAAATCCCAAACGCTTAAGTAAACGAATGAGGCTCACACGACCATTTTGACCAGCAAGCCACCCCTTCGGATAGAGTTACTGGAACACAGAGGATTTGGGAAAAAAATCCTTTGCTGTAACGTGGGGTCGCAAGATTATAGAGAAGTCGGTTACAAAAATCGAACCCTATTTCGGTATTTATCCCGATTATTCTCACGGCAGGTGCGGTAAACGCAGATACTCTTCGCTCTGCATCTCCTGAAGTCGCGATAAACAGCGCTGGTATTCAAACTTCAGCCGCGTGCCCTGATAAATCTCGGTCAGTGACGTTTCTGCCGCGACCACCAGCTTCACATGCCGTTCATAGAACTCATCGACCAGTGCCAGGAAACGCCGTGCCTGATCTTCGGTTTTGTAGATCATCACCGGCACGTCATACAGCAGCACGCTGTGAAAACGGCGCGACAGCGCAATATAGTCATGCTGGCTGCGCCCTTCGCCACACAGGGTGGTGAAATTAATCGCCAGTACGCCCTCGCTGACGCCCAGCGTCGGCATCTGGCGGTGATTAATTTCCAGAACCGGCGCATCTTCAGGCTGGCTGCCCGACAGCGCTTTAAACATCCGCGCCATTTCAGCGTGCGTCTCTTTGTTCAGCGGAGAGTTCCACAGGTGCGCGGAGGTCAGCGTGCGTAACCGGTAGTCGATACCGGCATCCACATTCATCACATCACAATGACGTTTGATCTGCTCGATGGCAGGCAGGAAGCGCGCGCGCTGCAGACCATTACGATAGAGATCATCAGGCGGAATGTTCGAGGTGGCCACCAGCGCAATGCCGCGTTCAAACAGCGCTTCCATCAGCGTGCCCAGCAGCATCGCATCGGTGATATCGGAGACAAAAAATTCATCAAAACAGAGGATGTCCGTTTCTGCTTTGAATCTGTCCGCAATAATCATTAACGGATCGCTCTGCCCCTGAAGCTGCGTCAGCTCTTCATGCACCCGCAGCATAAAGCGGTGGAAGTGCAGACGCAGTTTGCGATCGCCAGGAATAGACTGAAAAAAGAGATCCATGACCCAGGTCTTACCGCGACCGACACCGCCCCACATATAGAGTCCACGTACCGGTTGTGGCGTCTCGTTTTTCTCTTTACCGATCAATTTTGACAGGCGACCCAGCAGGCCGGATGTGGCAGGCGCGGCGGATTGTTGCCGGGCAACCAGCGCCTGCTGCAGCGCGTCTAAACGGGTAATCGCTTCACGTTGTACGTCATCGGGCCTGAATTCGCCCTGCGACAGCGCCTGTTCATAGCGTGAAAGCGGAGTTGAGGTTTGCATTGTTGTTTCAAAGTCCCTGAATGGTGTCTGATTCATACCACGGTTGCTGAAAAAAAGGCCGTTCTACACTAAGCCATGCTGCTCCAGAGTTCCACATCCATAAGATTAACGGGTATAGTGACTATTATTGAAATGGTGCAATGCCCTACGGAACAATGGAAATAACACGGGAGTCATTATGACCTGGGAATACGGGCTAATTGGTTTAGTGGTTGGTATTATTGTCGGCGCAGTCGCCATGCGTTTTGGCAACAAAAAGCTGCGTGAGCAGCGCAGCATGCAGTACGAGCTGGAAAAATCGAAAGCGGAGCTGGCGGATTATCGCGAAGAGCTGACCAACCACTTCGCGCAGAGCGCGGAGCTGCTGGACAACATGGCGCGTGATTATCGTCAGCTCTATCAGCACATGGCAAAAGGCTCAAATGACCTGCTGCCGAATCTGCCTGGCCAGAAAAATCCGTTTGCCTATCAGCTGACTGAAGCCGAAGCGGACAACGATCAGGTGCCGGTGCAGATGCCGCGCGACTATTCTGAAGGCGCATCCGGTTTACTGCGTGGCGAGCGCCCTGCCCGCGACTAATCTTTTTGGGGCGCAGCCTGTCTGCGCCCGCTGTTTTTGCGAACCCTGACCGCAAACGACTGTCACACTTATTAATTCCTCCCACCTTTTGCAGCGAGAGCGTTGTAGCAATGAAAAAACAAGCACGCCTGTTTAGCGCATTAGCCCTGAGTATTGGGATGAGCCTTGCCGCCGCGCCAGACGCGATGGCAACGCTGCCAGCACAAATTGCGGGCCAGCCGCTGCCGAGTCTGGCGCCGATGCTGGAGAAAGTGTTACCTGCCGTGGTCAGTGTGCACGTGGAAGGCACTGATTCGGGTGCACAGGCTCAGGATATTCCTGAACCGCTGAAGCGTTTTTTTGGTCAGATGCCTGGCGGAAATAGTCAGCCACAGCCGTTTGAAGGTTTAGGTTCTGGCGTGATCATCGATGCCGCGAAAGGCTACGTGCTCACCAACAATCACGTGGTCAACGGTGCGGATAAAATCAACGTACAGCTTGGTGACGGCAGTGAATATGAAGCCAAACTGATTGGCCATGATGAGCAGACCGATATCGCGCTGATTCAGATTCAGGGCGCAAAAAACCTCACGCAGGTAAAAGTCGCGGACTCTGACCAGCTGAAAGTGGGTGATTTCGCGGTAGCGATCGGTAACCCGTTCGGTCTGGGACAGACGGCCACCTCCGGTATTATCTCCGCACTGGGGCGCAGCGGCCTGAACCTGGAAGGGCTGGAAAACTTTATTCAGACCGATGCCGCGATCAACCGTGGCAACTCAGGCGGTGCGCTGGTCAACCTTAACGGCGAACTGATCGGTATCAACACTGCGATTCTCGCCTCCAGCGGCGGTAACATCGGTATCGGCTTTGCTATCCCGAGTGATATGGCGATGAACCTCGCGCAGCAGCTGATTAAATTTGGTGAAGTGAAGCGCGGTCAGCTCGGCATCAAAGGCACTGAAATGACAGCCGATATGGCTAAAGCATTCAATGTCGATGCACAGCGCGGCGCCTTTGTCTCTGAAGTCTTACCGCAATCTGCCGCGCAGAAAGCGGGCGTGAAGTCAGGCGATATCATTACGTCGATCAACGACAAGCCGATTACCAGCTTCGCTGAGTTGCGCGTCAAAGTGGGAACCACGCCGCCAGGTGAACAGGTTAAGCTTGGCCTGCTGCGTGAAGGTAAGCCATTAACGGTTACCGTTACGCTGGAGCAGAGCGCACAGAGCACCGCCAGCGCACAGCTGATGTCACCCGCGCTTCAGGGCGCAACCCTGAGTGATGGACAGACTAAAACCGGTGATAAAGGCGTGAAGGTCGATACCATCGAAAAAGGCACACCGGCTGAACAGGTTGGTCTGCAGAAAGATGATGTGATTATCGGCGTTAACCGCAACCGGGTTCAGACCATTGCTGAAATGCGTAAAATACTGGAAGGGAAACCGCCGGTACTGGCACTGAATGTGGTGCGCGGCGATGAAAGTATCTATCTGTTGTTGAGATAAACCTCGCATTACGGCGGACACAAGCACGTGTGTGTCCGCCGCTCTCATGCTATTCTCCCCTGCGATCTCCCCTGGCGTAATTTAACACCATGTTTCTTAAACTTTTGCGTGCCGTGGTGCTGGGCCTGATTGTGGCGGGTATTTTGCTCGCAGCACTGCCTGCACTGCGTATGGGCAGCGACGCCCTCTATAACCACGAAAATATTACAGACGAAACGCCCTTTAGCTTCAATCAAGGGGTGCGCCGCGCCGTGCCTGCCGTTGTGAACGTTTACAATCGTAGCGCCCACGGCAACAACAATCGTGGCATCACGACCCTGGGTTCAGGGGTGATCATGAATGCAAAAGGCTACATCCTTACCAATAAGCATGTGATCAATAATGCCGATCAAATTATCGTGGCGCTGCAGGATGGCCGCTTCTTTGAAGCGACGCTGGTGGGTTCCGATGGCATGACCGATCTGGCGGTACTGAAGATCACGGCTTCCGGCCTGCCCGTTATCCCCATCAATCCAAATCGCCAGGCGCATATCGGGGATGTGGTGATGGCGATCGGCAACCCCTATAACCTCGGTCAGACGGTCACGCAGGGCATTATCAGCGCCACGGGCCGGGTTGGCTTAAGTTCATCAGGCCGACAGAACTTCCTGCAGACCGATGCGTCAATCAATCAGGGTAACTCCGGCGGCGCGCTGATTAACTCGCTAGGCGAGCTGATGGGCATTAACACCCTGACCTTTGATAAAAGTAGTGATGGTGAAACCCCGGAAGGGATTGGTTTCGCCATTCCAACCGTTTTAGCCTCGAAGATCATGGATAAGCTGATTCGTGATGGTCGGGTGATCCGCGGCTATATCGGCATTACCGGGCGTGAGCTGCCGCCGCTGCATGGACAGGGCAGCAATCTGGATCGGGTTCAGGGCATTATTGTCAGCGTGGTCACGCCAGATGGGCCAGCGGATAAAGCCGGGATTCAGGCCAACGATGTGCTGCTCAGCGTTAATGGCAAGCCGGCCATCTCCGCGCAGGAGACCATGGATCAAGTGGCAGAAATTCGCCCGGGTTCAGTGATTGATGTGCAGGTACTGCGAAACGATCAGAAACTGACGCTGCCGGTCACTATTCAGGAGTTTCCTGACAGCAGCAGCTAGCTGAAACCTGTGCCAGGTCAGGGATGGCCCGGCTGATCGCAAAGAAGGCCGCCATCCATGGCGGTCGGCCTCGCCATCCTGGCTCGGACGCTTTGCTCTTCATCCGGGCCAACCCTTCCCCTCTAATCCGCCATCGTTTGTGATTAACCGATTAGCAGCGATCCACCGGGAACGCGATCACATCACTCAATGACTCCGCTTTCAACGCCAGCATGATCAGGCGATCAATACCCAGTGCGACCCCGGAACAGGCTGGCATGCCATGCGCCAGCGCATCCAGCAGATACGTATCAATAGGATGCACAGGCAGGCCGCGCGCCGCACGGCGACGGTTATCCTGCTCAAAACGCTGACGCTGCTCACGGCTGTCGGTCAGTTCACGGAAACCGTTCGCCAGCTCAATGCCTTTGTAATAGACCTCAAAGCGTTCGGCCACACGGTGATCTTCGGTGCTGATCTCCGCCAGGGCTGCCTGGCTGGCCGGGAAATGATAAACGAAGCAGGGTTTATCCTGACCAATCTTCGGTTCCACACCCAGCATAAACAGCAGCATCAGTAAGGTATCGCGATCTTCTTCTGCACGCGCCAGCTCACCTTCACCCAGCTTCTCTGCCGCTTCACGCAACTGCGCTTTATCCGCTGACAGCGGATCCAGCTCAAGATGACGGATAAACGCCTGCTGATAGGAGAGCGACTCAGCGCTGTCACACTCCAGCACCTGCTGCATCAGATCATCGACTTCGTTCATCAGACGGTACATGTCGTAATGCGGCCGGTACCACTCCAGCATGGTGAATTCCGGGTTGTGGTGACGTCCCGCCTCTTCATTGCGGAAGCTGCGCGCCATCTGGTAGATCGGGCCACTGCCCGCCGCCAGCAGGCGTTTCATATGATATTCCGGGCTGGTCATCAGCCAGAGATCGCGCCCCTGTGCCGCGCCAGGCCCGACAAAACGCGTCTGGAATGGCACCAGATGGATATCGGTAATGGTGGCCTGGCTCATCGCCGGCGTATCCACTTCCAGCACGCCGCGATCGGCAAAGAAACGACGCACTTCTGCTAAAATAGCGGCGCGTTTTAACAAATTGGCGATGGATGCGCTTGGTTGCCAGCTTGCCGTTTCGCTCATGGTGATGACTCCTGATGCAAATTAGGGGGGGAAGTCTACCTGCAATGCCTGCGGCAAACAATCTCGTGCCCGTACTGCCAAAAACAGCGTTTCGGCTTCTATACTTAAGCGGTTAAATCACAAAGGAATCCCACTATGTCTCCATGGAAAACAGTTGTTGCCAGCCTGAGTGCTTTTCTCTCTGTCGCCTGCAGCACTACGCCGCCAAAGAACGTCACGGTCGTAGATAACTTTGACAGCCAGCGCTATCTCGGTCAGTGGTATGAGATTGCCCGCCTTAACCACCCTTTTGAGCGCGGACTTGAACAGGTAACGGCAAACTACAGCCCGCGTGAAGATGGCGGCCTGAAGGTAATCAACCGTGGCTATAACGTCAAAAAGCAGCGCTGGCAGGAGAGCGTCGGCAAAGCCTACTTCACCGGTGAACCCACGCGGGCTTCTCTGAAAGTCTCTTTCTTCGGCCCCTTCTATGGCGGCTATAACGTGATTGCTCTCGATCCTGACTACCGCTATGCGCTGGTATGTGGACCGAATCGCCACTATCTCTGGATACTGTCACGCACACCACAACTGGAACCGGGCGTAAAAGAGAAACTGGTTGATCAGGCGCGTCGGGATGGTTTCCCGGTTGAAGAGTTAATCTGGGTAAAACAGAAATAGTGCAGAATCTGACAAGCCGGTACGAAAAGCATTTCGTACCGGTTGGAATAACAGGTTATTTCGTGCTGTTCTGAATCGCCTGGCCGCCCGCTTCGACATCTTCACCTACGCCACGCGTTGTATTACAAGCTGTGAGCAGGGAAGAGAGCACCAGTACAGAGAAGATTGCAGCAATACTTTTCTTTAACATAACAATGTCCTTTTTGATGGATGTAAAGTACAGCGCTTTAAGCATAGCCGGATTTCCGGCAGTTGCTGCTGGTGAGACTTTAAAAAGGACAATCAGTTAAGGTCATTTTGCTGCTCGCGAAATGGCACCACCTAAGTGAGAGACATCTTCGCCAAAACCGTGGAATGTGTTGCAGGCGCTTAGCGCAGAGGAGACCAGCAACGCGAACGCGATTAATTTTGCCAGCTTGATCATTTTTTTCTCTCAGACAAGAAAAAGGCGCACCAGAAGATGCGCCTGCGAATCTTATTTCACGCGTGACACGTATTCGCCAGAGCGGGTGTCAACTTTCACCACTTCGCCCTCTTGCACGAACAGTGGCACTTTCACCACGGCACCGGTAGAGAGTTTAGCTGGCTTGCCGCCAGTCCCTGCGGTATCACCTTTCAGGCCTGGATCGGTTTCGATAACTTCAGCTTCGATAAAGTTCGGCGGCTGAACGGCGATCGGACGACCGTTCCACAGCGTAACGATACATTCAGCGTTATCCTGCAGCCATTTCGCTGCATCGCTTACCGTCTTCTCTTCAACCTGGAACTGCTCAAAGCTTTCCGGATGCATGAAGTGGTAGAACTCACCGTCGTTGTACAGGTAGTTCAGGTTGGTATCTACTACGTCAGCGCCTTCGGCGGAGTCGGTAGATTTAAAAGTTTTCTCAACGCGAGAACCCGTCAGCAGGCGACGCATTTTAACGCGCGCGAATGCCTGACCTTTACCCGGTTTAACGAACTCACTGGATTCGATGGCATACGGCTCGCCTTCGAACATGATTTTAAGACCGGGACGGAAATCGTTGCTAGAATAAGTCGCCATGAAGGCCCTCTACGAAAATTGACACTGGTACTAAGCCAAAAAAATGGCACACATTGTAACCCTAAAAACACCTTCCAGAGAAGATTGGTTGCAGCAACTTGCGGATGTTGTCACCGAACCTGATGAATTACTGCGGATTTTAGCCCTTGATCAGCACACTGAGCTGGCTGAAGGTGCGGATGCGCGGCGTCTTTTCGCCTTACGTGTACCGCATGCGTTCATCCGCCGGATGAAAAAAGGCGATGCGCACGACCCGCTGCTGCTTCAGGTACTGACCCGCCGCCAGGAATTCACTGATGCGCCAGGTTATAGCACCGATCCGCTCGATGAACAAAGCAACGTTGTACCTGGATTGCTGCATAAATACCGAAACCGGGCTTTATTGTTGGTAAAAGGCGGCTGCGCCGTCAACTGTCGCTACTGCTTCCGCCGTCATTTCCCCTATCAGGATAATCCCGGCAACAAGCGTAGCTGGCAGGCTGCACTGGACTATATCGCCAATCATCCCGAGCTGGATGAGATCATTTTCTCCGGCGGCGATCCGCTGATGGCGAAAGATCATGAGCTCGCCTGGCTTATCGCCGCGCTGGAACAGATCCCGCATCTGAAACGTCTGCGCATCCACAGCCGTTTACCGGTGGTGATACCGGCGCGCATTACCGATCAGCTCTGTCAGATGCTCAGCGAGACGCATCTGCAGGTGGTGATGGTGACGCACATCAACCATGCGCAGGAGATTGATGATGAGCTGCGTGAGGCGATGAGCAGCCTGAAGCGTGCCGGTGTCACCCTGCTGAATCAGAGCGTGCTGTTGCGTGGCATCAACGATAATGCGCAGACGCTGGCCACCCTGAGCAATGCGCTATTTGATGCCGGCATTCTGCCCTACTATCTGCACGTGCTGGATAAGGTACAGGGTGCGGCGCATTTCTTTGTGTCAGATGACGAGGCCCGCCAGCTGGTGCGTGCATTACTGTCACAGGTCTCCGGCTATCTGGTGCCAAAGCTGGCGCGTGAAATTGGCGGAGAGCCAAGTAAAACACCGTTAGATTTACAGTTACGTCAGGAATAAAAACGGCCAGTAAAAGGCTGGCCGGTTCAATTTGGCAGACTGCCTGATTCACATTATGGGCACTTGTAGACCTGGCCGGTCATTTTGCTGTCGAGTGGCGCGAACGCGGACAACAGGTTCTGCGTCGGACTGGTTGCTCCATAAATCACGTTACCGCCCATCTCCGCTGCGCGATTGCGCAGGTCGTTTGCTGCGCCACGCAGTGCGCTGGTTTCCCCGCCTGCACCGCTCAGCCAGTTGCTCTGAGAGCCGGTAATATTGCCCAGAAGCTGACAGGTATTGCCAGGCTGCTGATCGGTGAACGTCACGCGCTGTCCTGCTGAAGAGAGTTGCGTAGAGCTGCTGCAGCCCGCCAGCAATAACGCGCCAGCCGTCAGTCCGAGCAAGAGGTTAATCCGCATTGTAATCCCCATTTATTATCATCAGAGTCGGGTGGCAGCGTAGCAGAAAAAGGATTTTTCTTTCTGCACATTCATTGCCCTTATCCCGTTATATCGTCTCAATATTTCACGCCGCTTGCAGGCTGGCAAGCGTGCCGATGCTGGTGAATAAAATGAAGCCAGTCGATCAGTCGGCGCAGCCGCAGACAGCGTGACATATCAAGAGGAAAGACGAACGATTGCGCCTTACTTATACTATTTTCCCACCCAAAAGAAAAACCCCCGACCGTTTCCGATCGGGGGTGATGTCAGAGCGTGATGCCCTTAACCGGTGTAGCCATTACGTCGTGCATTTTCGATGCAATCGGCTTTGTTAACGTAGCCCTGACTGGCGGCGCCGGTAATATTGCCGTTGGGCGCCGTTCTTCTCCAGCGCCACTTGTGTGCTTCGTCCTTATAAAAATCCCATTTATCGTGCATTTTAATTTTCCTTAATCTGTTGTTTATCCCTTTCAGAGCGCGCTATTTTGCGCCGGGATCCACGTTAGAGCATCCCGCCCTGACTAAACCATGATGCAGAACATAAAAAAAGTTAATGGGTTTTTCCTGCTGCTGCCAGCATTCAGACGCTGAAAAAGAAAAACCCCCGACCGTTTCCGATCGGGGGTTCTTTGATGACTTAAGCAGTCAACGGCAATTACATCATGCCGCCCATACCGCCCATGCCACCCATACCGCCAGCGCCGCCGCCTAAATCAGGTGCGTCACCTTTTGGCAGGTCAGTGACCATACATTCGGTTGTGATCATCAGACCCGCAACAGAGGCCGCGTACTGCAGAGCAGAACGGGTCACTTTGGTTGGATCCAGGATACCGAAGTCGATCATGTTGCCGTACTCTTCAGTCTGCGCGTTGTAACCGTAGTTACCGTCGCCCGCTTTCACGTTGTTAGCGACAACAGATGGCTCTTCACCGGCGTTAGAAACGATCTGACGCAGTGGAGATTCCATCGCGCGCAGCGCAACTTTGATACCGACGTTCTGATCTTCGTTCTGACCGCGCAGATCAACCAGCTGTGCTGCCACGCGAACCAGCGCCACACCACCACCAGCAACCACACCTTCTTCAACGGCAGCACGGGTTGCGTGCAGCGCATCTTCAACGCGGGCTTTCTTCTCTTTCATTTCAACTTCAGTTGCTGCGCCTACTTTCAGAACGGCTACGCCGCCTGCCAGTTTCGCTACGCGCTCCTGCAGTTTTTCTTTGTCGTAGTCAGACGTTGCTTCTTCGATCTGCTGACGAATCTGGGTTACACGGCCCTGAATTGTCGCTTCTTCACCCACACCGTCGATGATGGTGGTGGTGTCTTTGTTGATCACAACGCGTTTTGCCTGGCCCAGATCTTCCAGAGCCGCTTTCTCCAGTTCCATACCGATCTCTTCAGAGATTACGGTACCACCGGTCAGGATAGCGATATCCTGCAGCATAGCTTTACGACGGTCGCCGAAGCCTGGTGCTTTAACCGCAGCCACTTTCACGATGCCGCGCATGGTGTTAACCACCAGTGTTGCCAGCGCTTCGCCTTCAACATCTTCCGCGATGATCAGCAGTGGTTTGCCGGCTTTCGCAACGGCTTCCAGCACTGGCAGCATTTCACGGATGTTAGAGATTTTCTTGTCAGCCAGCAGGATGAACGGAGATTCCAGTTCAATCGCACCGGTTTCTGGCTTGTTGATGAAGTAAGGTGACAGGTAGCCGCGATCAAACTGCATACCTTCAACCACATCCAGCTCATCCTGCAGGCCGGTGCCTTCTTCAACGGTGATCACGCCTTCTTTACCCACTTTCTCCATCGCCTGAGCAATCAACTGGCCCACGGTTTCATCGGAGTTAGCAGAGATAGTACCTACCTGCGCAATCGCTTTAGAGTCAGAGCAAGGAACAGACAGCGCTTTCAGTTTCTCAACCGCAGCGATAACAGCCTGGTCAATACCGCGCTTCAGGTCCATCGGGTTCATACCCGCTGCGACCGCTTTCAGGCCTTCGGTGATGATAGACTGTGCCAGTACGGTTGCAGTGGTGGTACCGTCGCCCGCAGCGTCGTTCGCTTTAGAGGCAACTTCTTTCACCATCTGCGCGCCCATGTTCTCGAACTTGTCTTCCAGCTCGATTTCACGTGCAACAGAAACACCATCTTTAGTGATGGTCGGTGCACCAAAAGATTTATCCAGGACTACGTTACGGCCTTTAGGACCCAGGGTAACTTTTACTGCATCTGCCAGTACGTTCACGCCACGCAGCATTTTTACGCGTGCGTCATTACCGAATTTTACGTCTTTAGCTGCCATCTTTAAATATCCCTTAAATTCGTTTCGTTCAGTGAATTACGCGTAAAAATTACGCTTCAACAACGGCCAGAATGTCGCTCTCAGAGATGATAAGCACCTCTTCGTTGTCGATTTTCTCGGTTTTCGCGCCGTAACCTTCGCTGAAGATCACGATGTCGCCAACCTTCACGTCCAGCGGCTTAACGTCGCCACTCTCAAGGATGCGGCCATTGCCGACAGCCAGTACTTCACCACGGGTGGATTTACCGGCTGCGGAACCGGTCAGCACGATGCCGCCAGCTGATTTAGCTTCAACTTCTTTACGCTTGACGATAACGCGATCGTGCAATGGACGAATTTTCATTTGATAGCTCTCCTTTGAGAAGTCCAATCATTCAGTTTTGGGGTTGAACACCGGGCTGCATGGCTTCCGGCCTCGTGACCAGAGAGATAGGGCCGCTACCACCCACTTTCAAGGGGGCGGACAACAAATTTTTTACCTGTGAGTGATAAGTGATGGCTTTTTGAACAGATGATGGGGCAAATAAAAAACGCAACCCGAAGGTTGCGCCAGCGTGCTGACAAACTCAGTACAGGATGACCCTGGCAGCAACGGCTAAGCTCAGGGCGCAGGAAACAGGGTCAGAAGAGGAAAGCGTCCCGCGCCACGGATGGCGCGGGCCGAGCAGTCATGGATGACGATTTTGCGACTTTCCGATCTGACCCTGTTCCCTGTGCGGCTCCGGTCTCACAGCTGGCCGGGTCAGGTTTTTCAACAATCTCACGCAACCCGAGGGTTGCGCTTTCAAAGGTGACAGCTGCGGTTAACGATCCTTGTGATCGTCATGATGCTCAAGGCGATCGCTGTCTTTACGCTCGAACTCGCCATCCATGGTGTAGCCGCTGTCTGGTCCGGCTCCCGGTCCCCGCCAGACGCGCAGATGAGGCATCAGCTTCAGCGTCAGATGTTTCTGCACCGGTGGCAGCAGCAGCAGCAGGCCCAGCAGGTCGGTAAAGAAACCAGGCAGCAGCAGCAGGAAACCGGCGATGATCAGCGACACGCTTTTGATCATCTCATTGGCCGGGCTTTCATTACGTGCCAGCTTCTCCTGCATCAGCATAAAGTTTTTCATGCCCTGATTTTTGACCAGCGAAACGCCGATGCACGAGGTGAAGACCACCAGCAGCATGGTAAGCAGCACGCCCATGACGTGTGCAACCTGAATGAAGAGGGAAATCTCAATCCAGGCCAGAACGAAAAAGACTAATAACGGTATCCAGCGCACCGTACTCTCCTGTAAGTAGGGGCTGAACGGCAGCGTGCCGGTCAGCAGAAAGCGTTCATCCTGAGGATGATAAGAAAAGAGATGGGCACCCGCGTCGCCATTTTCAACCGATCCTGTCAAATTTATCCTGCGGGGTTAATTTTGTAACCAACTTCACATATCGTTAACCAGGCTGCAGCATTAAGTGATCTGCATGCGTGCTTTTCATATGCATCAGAATATGATCGCACACGCCCCTATGAAGACGGATAATATGTCGGCACGGGTACACCACGACAAAATAAACACATCCTTTGTGATGGTTAGCGGCAACAACAAGAAGGTTATCATGGCGAACAACATTCGTATCGAAGAAGACCTGTTAGGTATGCGCGAAGTTCCGGCGGATGCCTATTATGGCGTTCATACTCTGCGTGCGATTGAGAATTTTTATATCAGCAACAGCAAAATCAGCGACATACCTGAATTTGTCCGCGGCATGGTGATGGTAAAAAAAGCGGCGGCGATGGCCAACAAAGAGCTGCAGACCATCCCGCGCAACATTGCCGATACCATCATTAAGGCCTGCGACGAAGTGCTTAACAACGGCCGCTGTATGGACCAGTTCCCCGTGGATGTTTATCAGGGCGGTGCCGGAACCTCGGTCAACATGAACACCAATGAAGTACTGGCGAACATCGGCCTTGAGCTGATGGGCCACCAGAAAGGGGAATATCAGTACCTCAACCCCAACGATCATGTGAACAAATGCCAGTCCACCAACGACGCTTACCCAACCGGTTTCCGCATCGCGGTCTACAGCTCGCTACTGAAACTGCTTGATGGCATCAGCCAGCTGGCCGAAGGCTTCCAGCACAAAGCCGATGAGTTCCAGACCATCCTGAAAATGGGCCGTACCCAGTTGCAGGATGCCGTGCCGATGACCCTCGGGCAGGAATTTCACGCCTTCAGCGTACTGCTGAACGAAGAGACCAAAAGCATTCTGCGCACCGCGGAACTGCTGCTGGAAGTGAACCTGGGCGCGACCGCCATCGGCACCCGCCTCAATACGCCGGAAGGGTATCAGCATTTGGCGGTACAGCGTCTGGCGGAAGTCAGCAACCTGCCGGTGGTGCCGGCGGAAGATCTGATTGAAGCAACCTCCGACTGCGGCGCCTATGTGATGGTCCATTCATCGCTGAAACGTCTGGCGGTGAAGCTCTCTAAAATCTGTAACGACCTGCGCCTGCTCTCCTCTGGCCCGCGTGCAGGCCTGAATGAAATCAATCTGCCAGAGCTGCAGGCGGGTTCCTCTATCATGCCCGCCAAGGTCAATCCGGTTGTACCGGAGGTGGTAAACCAGGTCTGCTTCAAAGTGATTGGTAACGACATCACCGTGACGATGGCCTCTGAAGCGGGCCAGCTGCAGCTCAACGTGATGGAGCCGGTGATTGGTCAGGCGCTGTTTGAGTCGATCAGCATTCTGACTAACGCCTGCTACAACCTGCTGGAGAAGTGCATCAACGGCATTACCGCCAACCGCGCAGTGTGCGAAGCCTATGTCTTCAACTCGATTGGTATCGTGACTTACCTCAACCCTTACATCGGCCACCATAACGGCGACATCGTCGGTAAAATCTGTGCGGAAACCGGTAAAAGCGTACGTGAGGTGGTGCTGGAGCGCGGCCTGCTGACGGAAAGTGAGCTGGACGATATCTTCTCGGTGCAGAACCTGATGTACCCGGTTTATAAAGCCAAACGTTATACTGATGAAAACGAACAGTAAGGTTTAACCGACGCTGGTTAACCAAAGGCACACCGCGATCAACACGGTGTGCCTTTTTTTTTGTTAAACAGCACACCCGGCTATTACCGGTTTATCTTTCAGGAGTCATTCATGTTTGTGGTTGAGCTGCTTATCGTCTTGATGGCGATCTGGTTGGGCGCACGTCTTGGCGGCATTGGTATCGGGTTCGCAGGCGGAATGGGCGTGCTGATCCTGACGCTGGGATTTGGCATGGCACCCGGTGCTATTCCGTTCGATGTGATTGAAATCATCATGGCGGTGATCGCCGCGATAGCCGCCATGCAGGTGGCAGGCGGCATGGATTATCTGGTGAGCCTGGCGGAACGCCTGCTGCGCCGTCATCCACGCCACGTTACGCTGCTGGCCCCGCTGGTGACCTACCTGATGACGCTGCTGGCCGGTACCGGACATACCGCGTTCTCAACATTACCGGTGATTGCAGAAGTGGCGAAAGAGCAAGGCGTTCGCCCTTCCCGGCCGCTGTCGATTGCGGTAGTGGCTTCGCAGATCGCGATTACCGCATCACCCATTTCAGCCGCAGTGGTCTTCTTCGCCACCCTGCTTGAGCCGCGCGGCGTCAGCTATATCACGCTGCTGGCGATTGCCATCCCCTCAACCATGGTGGGCCTCTTCCTGGCGGCTCTGGTGACTAACTTCTTAGGCCGTGAGCTAAAGGATGATGAGGTTTATCAGGCGCGTCTCGCCAAAGGCGAAGTCACGCTGCGCGGCGCCAGCCTCTACCAGGCAAAACCGGGCGCGAAAAAATCGGTGCTGCTGTTTCTGACGGGCATTGTGGCCGTGGTGCTTTATGCCACCGCGACCAGCGCCAGCGTCGGGCTGATCGTCAATCCGCCGCTGCCACGCAATGAAGCGATTGTGGTGTTTATGCTGACCATCGCCACGCTGATCAGCCTGACCTGCAAACTCGACACCAGCGAAATCCTCAGCGCCAGCACCTTCAAGTCCGGCATGAGCGCCTGTATCTGCGTAATGGGCGTCGCCTGGCTGGGCGATACCTTTGTGAAGGCACATCTGGCGGAGATTCAGATGCTGGCGGGCGACACGCTGAAAACCTATCCGTGGATGCTGGCGCTGGTGCTGTTCTTCGCCTCGATGCTGCTCTACTCGCAGGCTGCAACCACCAAAGCGCTGATGCCCGCCGCGCTGCTGCTGGGCGTTACGCCGCTTACTGCCATCGCTTCCTTCGCGGCGGTTTCAGCGCTGTTTGTGCTGCCGACCTACCCGACCCTGCTGGCCGCCGTCGAGATGGATGACACGGGTTCGACCCGTATTGGCAAATATGTGTTTAACCATGCCTTTATCATTCCCGGCGTGATCGCCATTGCGCTGTCGGTGCTCTCTGGCTTCGTTTTTGGCGGATTGCTGCTATAAGCGCACTCCTCGTGTTACGGATGGAGCGTGCTATCATCGGCGCTCTTTAAAACAGGAGTCACAGGATGAATGCTGTCGTTATCCTCTGCACCACGCCCGATCAGGCCACGGCGGAGCACCTTGCTGGCTTAGCGCTGGAAGCCAGGCTGGCGGCCTGTGTCACACTGCTGCCGGGCGCCACCTCCTGGTATCTCTGGCAGGGAAAAATGGAGCAGAGCAGCGAAGTCCAGATGCTGCTGAAATGCGACAGCGATCATCAGCAGGCGCTGTGTGATCTGCTCAAAGACGCTCACCCTTACGATGTGCCCGAACTGCTGGCGCTGCCGGTTCAATATGGAGACAGTGAATACTTGTCATGGCTGCACGCATCTCTCGCTTAATTACGCTTCTGCTGACGCTGTTTATCGGCCTGCAGGCGCACGCTTCACTCTTTTCAAATCCGGCGACCAGTCGCTTTGTGCCGGTCGATCAGGCCTTTACTTTTGACTTCGACCAGCAGGGCGCGCAGCTCAACCTGCACTGGAAAGTGAAATCGGGTTACTACCTCTATCGCCAGCAGATCCACATCACACCGCAGAACGCGACCATCGCGCCGTTAACGCTGCCGGCTGGTCAGCCGCATGAAGATGAATTCTTCGGCAAAAGTGAAATCTATCCGCAGGATCTGACGCTGCCGGTGACGCTGCAGCAGGCGGCCAGCGGCGCCACGCTCAGTGTGACTTATCAGGGCTGTGCCGCCGCCGGATTCTGTTATCCGCCAGAAACGCGCAGCGTTCCGGTAAGTGCGGTGACCGCCAGCAGCGCACCGCCGCCGGTCAGCGCTCAGCCCGCGCCCGCCAGCCCGCTGCCTTTCTCGCCGCTCTGGGCGCTACTGATTGGTATCGGTGTCGCGTTTACGCCCTGCGTACTGCCGATGTATCCGCTGATCTCCGGCATTATCCTTGGCGGACAGCGCCACTATTCGCTGGGCCGACTGTTCGCGCTGGCGATGGTCTATGTGCAGGGGATGGCGCTGACCTACACGCTGCTGGGAGTGGTCGTCGCGGCAGCGGGCCTGCGCTTCCAGGCCGCGTTGCAGCATCCTTATGTGCTGTTCACGCTCTCACTGCTGTTTATCGTGCTGGCGCTGTCGATGTTCGGCCTGTTTACGCTGCAACTGCCCGCCAGCCTGCAAACCCGCCTGACCCTGTGGAGTAATCGTCAGCAGGGTGGCTCGCTGCCCGGCGTCTTCCTGATGGGCGCGCTGGCGGGTTTGATCTGCTCGCCCTGCACCACGGCCCCGCTCAGCGCCATTCTGCTTTACATCGCGCAGAGCGGAAATCTGTGGGCCGGTGCCGGGACGCTGTGGCTCTATGCGGTCGGAATGGGATTACCGCTGATCGCCGTGACCCTGTTTGGCAACCGGCTGCTGCCAAAAAGCGGCCCGTGGATGCAAACCGTTAAAGAGGGCTTTGGTTTTGTCATCCTGGCGCTGCCGGTCTTCCTGCTGGAGCGGGTGCTGGGCGATGCGTGGGGATTGCGACTCTGGAGCCTGCTCGGCGTGGCGTTCTTTGGCTGGGCGTTCAGCGTCAGCCTGCGCGCCAGCAGCGGTAAGTGGCGCGTAGTGCAGATTATCATGCTGGCCGCTGCGCTGATCAGCGCACGCCCGTTGCAGGACTGGGCCTTTGGCGGATCGGCGCAGCAGCAGGCTGTGGCACCGCTGCCGTTCCATACTATCCAGACGCCGCAGCAGCTCGATAGCGCGCTGCAGCAGGCCCGTGGCCGCATCACCATGGTCGATCTCTACGCTGACTGGTGCGTCGCCTGCAAAGAGTTTGAAAAATATACCTTTAGTGACAGCGCCGTGCGCGATAGCCTGAGTCAGGTACAGCTGCTCCAGGCCAACGTCACCGCCAACAACGCCAGTGATAACGCGCTGTTGCAGCACCTTCAGGTGCTGGGCTTACCGACGATTTTGTTCTTTGATGCGCAGGGCCGCGAAATCGCCGGATCGCGCATCACCGGGTTTCTCAATGCCGCCGACTTCCGGGCGCATTTGCAGAAACTTACCCCGTAAACAACACTGGAGTCAGGTCATTGCCCGGTGCCTTACCGGGCCTGCATACCAGAGGAGAGTCACTTGCAGCGTGAACAGATACTCGAGCATGCATTGAATGTGCTTGAACAGAACGGCCTCGCCGCCACCCTCTCATTGGAAACCCTGGCGGGATCCGAATTAACCCGTGATCAGCTTCAGCAGTTCTGGCCCGATCGTGACGCCCTGCTCTACGATGCACTGCGCTATCACGGGCAGCAGATTGATACCTGGCGACGCCAGATCCTGCTGGATGAATCGCTGTCGCCCGACCAGAAGCTGATGGCACGCTATGAGGTCCTGAGTGAGCAGGTCAGCAAAGGACGCTTTCCAGGCTGCCTGTTTATTGCCGCCTGTAGCTTCTACCCGCAGCCCGATCAGCCCATCCATCAACTGGCCGAACAGCAGAAACGCGGCTCATGGCAGTTCACCCACGACATTCTGGTGGAGCAGGCGCTGGACAACCCCAGCATGGTGGCCGATCAGATGGAGCTGATTCTTGAAGGCTGCCTCAGCAAGCTGCTGGTGAAGCGCAATGTGCAGGATGTCGCCACTGCACAGCGGCTGGCGGAGGATGTTTACAGCATCGCGCTGTGCCGTAAAAATGGCGCGCTGGCCTGAGGTTTTACCCGCTTTGACTGAAAATCAGGCAATCAGTCACGTTTCCAGGGGTTTTTTGGTGAAAGCCGTTGACGACCCGCGGCCTTTACGGTTTAATGCGCCCCGTTGCCCGAATAGCTCAGTCGGTAGAGCAGGGGATTGAAAATCCCCGTGTCCCTGGTTCGATTCCGGGTTCGGGCACCATATTTAAAGAACCCGCCTCTGGCGGGTTTTTTGCTTTTGTGGAGCGAACCCGTTATCGAAGGTTCGATACACTCGCCACATCCTGTGGCTCACCCTCTGCTTCAGCACGCCACCCACACCGCACCGGCATCCGCCGATTTCACGCACTGCGCAACCCAGCGCACGCCCATTAATCCGGCATGCACGTCGGGATACCAGAAATCCTGCAGGAAATCGGTGTCACGGCGATCGGTAGCATCCATCGCCAGTGCGAAGCGACGATAAAGATTGGACCAGGCTTCAAATAACCCCTCGGTATGCCCTCCGCCAATGCGGTCCTCTTCCAGCGCGCGCGGATTAAGATAGCCCATGCCGCGCTCCAGAATGCGCACTGGCTCGCCCTGCACTTCATAGCGCAACTGGTTCGGCTGCTCATCCCACCACTCCAGACTGGCTTTCGATCCGACGACCCGAATCTTCTGCCCGTGCATCGATCCGGCATTCACCGCCGACGCCCATAACGTGCCGACCGCGCCGTTGTCATACTCCATCATCACAAAGGCGTTATCCTCCAGCGGCGCACGCGACGCGACAAAGCTCTGACGCGAACAGAGCAGACGCGTCACTTTCAGCTGTGGCAACATCGTTTCTGCAATAAATAACGGATGCGTCGCCAGGTCGCCTAACACGTAACTCGGGCCGACAAAGCGCGGATCGACCCGCCAGCGGGTGCTTTCACTCTGCAACTCCACCGCCTCATTATGGAAGCCGTGAGCAAACTGCATGTTAACGATGCGGATCTCACCCAAAGCCCCTTCGGCGATCATCTCCCTGGCCTGATGAACCAGCTGATGCCCGGCGTAACCGTAGGTGACGCCAACAACCTTCTGCTTCTCCCGGCTCAGCTGCTCCAGCTCATCCGCCTCTTCGACCGTAAAACAGAGGGGCTTCTCGCACACCACATGCAGCCCGGCATTAAGCGCCGCGCGGCAAATGGCGAAATGAGTATTATTAGGCGTGGCGACAGACACCGCCTCAATGCCATCTTCACGCGCGGCTTCCCCGGCGAACAGGCTGGCATAATCGGGATAACAGCGGTCCGGTGCCACACCCAGCGCCTGACCAAACTCACGCCCGCGTGCGGCATCAATATCAAACGCCCCCGCCAGCAGCACAAAGTTTCCGTCACGCTGTGCCGCAGAGCGATGGATATAGCCAATCTGGCTGGTGCCGCCGCCGCCGATCATGCCCCAGCGCAGCGAGCGATTAGCCGCTTTTTTACCGTTAATCATGCTGTTGTCCTCAGAATCCTGTTGATCGGAGATAGTCCAGGCTGGCTTTAACATCCCGCAGACTGGTGTCGGCATGGCGCGGATCACGCTCCTGTTCGATGGTGATCCAGCCCTGATAGTTACGCTCAGTCAGCAGCGTGCGCACCGCCGGATAGTCAATTGCGCCCTGCCCCAGCGGACACATCACCCCCTGCGCGCAGGCAGTGAAAAAGTCGAGTCCGCGAGAGAGGGCGTCTCGCCAGACCCGCTGGTTAACGTCTTTGAAGTGGAGGTAATCGATGCGGGTCCAGTACTGTTGCAGTGAAGCGACCGGATCCATCCCGGCGTAATAGAGATGGCCGGTATCCAGACATAAACCAGCCACCTGATGCGGAATATCACTGACCAGCCGCGCAAGCTCATCGGCAAACTCAATGCAGCCGCCCGCATGCGGATGGATCACCGGTCGCACGCCATACTCCTGCCAGGCAATCTCACTCAGAATGGTGATGTGTCGCATCATGCGCTGCCAGTCGTCAGCGGAGAGCCGTGGCGCTTTTTCTGACTGACCGGCATATTTCGCCCGCTCCGGATTCCCGAAGTCGATGACCACCAGATAAGGCGCGCTGGCGCCGGGCGTTTTGACGGCGGCTGGTACGCTGGCCAGGGTACGGCACAGGTTGTGGGTGAGCGTGACCAGTTCAGGGAAATGCGCTTCACTGACCAAATCATCAAAAATCGTACCCGCCACCAGCGAAAGCTGATGCGCATTAAGCTGCCGGGTCAGTTCGGCTGCATCCGCTGGCAGATAGCCCCAGGGGCCAAGTTCGATACTGGGATAGCCAGCCAGAGCGGCTTCAGTCAGGACTTTCTGCCATGGCGGCAGCCAGGGATTAGCGGGATCGTCGACGCCCCAGCTACAGGGCGCATTAGCAATGTGAAAGGTCATGATATCTGCCTGTGCAGTGAGAACTGCTGGCAGTATCAAATGAAAATTTCATCTCAGACAACAATGAAAGTTTCATTTTTTGATAGAGATCGCGTTTAAATATTTCTTTATATGATAGTTTTCTATCAAATACCCGCTAACCTGCTCTTTCTACAGGTTTTCACGCGTCACGATTTCAAAGGGTACGGTCACCTGAGCAAAATGGTCGCGCTGTTCCATCCGGCTGTTGAGGCAGGTGGCGATCACCGCCGCAGCCATGGCATCAATACGATGGCGCAACATCAGCGTAATGGTGCCATCAATCAGCGCCAGCTCATCGCCGGGCAGCGGACCGTGGCACAGCAGATCGATCTGCCTGCGTCCGCTGTCACGCAGCGCCTGCACCACGCCCTCGATGCCGCCGCAGGGCGCATAAATCATCACCAGATCATCATGAGTGTCCAGCAACTGCCGGGTCGCCTGATAGCCCCCTTCACCCGACTCATGCGTTTTTAACGGTTCCAGTACCCGCTGGCTGATGCCTGACTCGCGCAGGTAAGAGCGGAAACTGATCTCGCTGCTCTCCTGGCAGGTAAAGCGGTGATCGCCCAGCAGCACCCCAACGCATCCCGGCTGACGCAGCAGATGCTGTGCCATCCAGGCCGCCGTACGTCCCGCTTTCTGATTATCAATGCCGATAAAACCCGCATGCTCACAGGGCGAGAAATCAGAAAACAGCGCGTAAACCCGCACGCCCAGTCGGGACACATCCTGAATCGCGTGACGAATCAGCGGATGATCCAGCGCCACCAGCGCAATCACATCACTGCGCTGTGCCAGCAGACGCAGCGAGTGCGCCACCGCCTCCACTTCGTGAATATCATGCCAGCAAAACTCAGGTTCGCTGCCCTGTGGCTGCTGAGCCTTCAGCTGCTGTTTCAGCACCTCGCCTAGCTGCTGATAAAACGAATAACGGGCAGGCAGCAGGATAAAGCTCACGCGAACTGTTGCCGCAGCGAGCGGCGATGTTGTCCGGATGTGTGCCTGTGTCAGGTGATAGCCCAGCTCGCGGGCCGCAGCCAGCACTTTCTGCTCGGTCACGCTGCGCACCGGCGCGCGTCCATTCAGCACCCGATCCACGGTGGCCACGCCCACGCCCGCCGCCTGCGCAATAGCGGTCATCGTCACTTTTGACATCATCCTTCTCCCTGCTTCTGCTCTCTGTAGCGCTGGCTGACGGCTACGCCTAAATATTCTGTTGTCTGAGACATCAACACTCTATCGCGGCAAAGCCATTTCCTCTCATTTATTTGATAGAAAGTCAGCGTTAATCTTGATCTTCCTCGCAAAATGAAACATTCATTTCTTTCTGCATTCTCTTTAAAACGCCCATTTGCTAAAACGGATAAAAATCCTGCGCCGATCGGGTTGATGGGATCACATCATTAAAAGGTTAGAGCGACGACGGCGGGCTTTCTATAGTGGAGCCCTGAGCAGCACCTGCCTGCACGTACAAAAGGAAAAGTTATGTTCCCTTCAACGCTTCCGGTTCCACGCCTGACCGCTGCCAGCCAGGTACCACAGTTGCGCTGGGGCATTATCGGGCCGGGCTGGATCGCCGACCATTTTGCCCATGCACTGCGCAAGCATACCCATCAGCAGATCACGGCGGTGGCTGCGCGTGACCCGGCAAAAGCGCAGGCCTTTGCCGACAAATGGTCAATCAGCCATGCCACGGGCAGTATCGACGTGCTGCTGGCGCGGGAGGATGTTGATGCGGTCTATATCGCCACGCCCCACAACCACCATTTTCCCGATGGTCTGCGCGCGATTGCCGCCGGAAAGCATCTGCTGATTGAAAAGCCGCTGGCGCTGAATGCTCAACAGGCGACACAGCTTAAACTGGCCGCCGCTGACGCGAACCTGCTCTGTATGGAGGCGATGTGGTGCAACTTCACACCGAAATATGACGTTATCCGTCAGCTGCTGGAGGATGGCGTGCTCGGCGATGTTCACACCCTGATTGCCGATCATGGCGAGTTTTTCACCCCGGACCATCGCATCTTCAATGCCGATCTGGCGGGCGGCCCGATGCTGGATCTGGGCAGCTATCTGGTGGCGCTTAGCGTGTTTGTTGGCGGCGGTGCGCCTGACACGATCGTCGCCCGGGGCCAGTCCGTCCCGGATGGGCGTGTAAACGGTCAGACGTCGATGCTGTTTACCCATCAGCACGGCATGCATTCGGTGCTGAATACCACCCTGTTCAGCAACACGCCAGGCGGCGCGGTGATCGCCGGACGCGAGGCCACGCTGGAACTGGCGGGACAGTTCTATGCGCCCGGTAACTTCACCCTGACCTCCAGCGATCGGCGTCATCGCCTGCAGTGGCAGGAGCCTGCCAGCCGCTATGAACAGCTCTGTCATGAAATTAACCATTTCGCCTGGTGTATCGGTCAGAACCGGATCGATTCACCCATCCATTCGCTTGACCAGGCGATTACCACCCTGGCCGCGATGGACAACGTCAGGCTGCAGATTGGCGTGACCTTCAATGAAGAACAGCAACCTTAATGTGCCCGGAGCAGAAAGATGAAAATCGCTTTTGATGTGGATGTGATTAAAGATTTAGGCATCACCCGTATGGTTCATCAGGTGGCCGACTGGGGATACAAATATATCGAACAGTCGCCGCATCCGCAGATCAACCCGTTTTATAAGCATCCTAAAGCCAGCCGTGAAATCATCACCGAGTATAAGAATGCGTTAAACGCCACCGGGCTGGAGATCTCCTCGTTTATCGTGGTCTATCGCTGGTCCGGCCCGGATGAGCTGCGTCGTCAGGCGGCGGTGAAGAACTGGAAGCGGATGATTGAGATCGCGGTTGAGATGGGTGTGCAGGTGATCAACACCGAGCTCTCCGGCACGCCTAACGAGCCGGAAATCTGTGAAGAGATGTTCTATCGCTCCATGGAAGAGCTGCTGCCGATCATCGAACGTGAAGGCATCCGCGTCGAAATCCAGGCGCATCCATGGGATTTCTGCGAAGAGAACAACGAAACCGTGGATATCGTGAAGTCGTTCCGCAGCGATAATGTGAAGTATATCTACAGCGCGCCACACACTTTCTTTTATGACAAAGGCAAAGGTGATGTGAAACCGATGCTGGAGTATGCCGGTGACGATCTGTCACACATGCTGATCGCCGACACCATGAACCATACAAAACACTGTCGCTACATCGTTAACCCGCCAGGGGTGGATGCCACCATTCACCAGCATGTCGGCGTGGGCGAAGGCGAAGTGGACTTCGACACCCTGTTTAAAACGCTGCGCGACAACGGCTTTGCCACCCGCAGTTATAAAGTCGGCGGTGAACCGATCATCGCGGCGTCTCTGTTTGGCTACCCGGAAAAGATGAAGGTTCAGGCGGTAGAAACCCGCGAACTGATTGAGCGTGAACTGCTGTAACCCTGCCTGCCGTGCAGTCGCTGCTGACTGCACGGCCACCTCCGCTCAGGATAACGAACCACCTGCCTGACACACTTTTATTCACTTTTCTCCTGTGCCGCTGCCCGCCTGACATCAGCCCCCTGCAGCACGGCCTTGCGCAGCCAGCAGAGTTAAACTCCCTTCGCAGCACCTGCTACACTCCAGACCAATACCACACCATAAGGCGAACTTTCATTATGTCGGAAAATGCATATCAGCCCGCAAAAGTCTGGACCTGGGACCCTGAAGCCAAAGGTAACGGCGCTAAAACTAATCGTCCGTTCGCTGGTCCCACCCATGAAAAAGCGTTGCCGGTCGGCAAGCATCCTTTACAGCTCTATTCGCTTGGCACGCCTAACGGCCAGAAAGTGACCATCCTGCTGGAAGAGCTGCTGGCGCTTAACGTCAACGATGCGGAATATGATGCCTGGCTGATCCGTATCGGCGAAGGCGATCAGTTCTCCAGCGGTTTTGTCGACGTAAACCCGAACTCGAAAATCCCGGCGCTGAGCGACCACTCAGCAACGCCGCCGATTCGGGTATTTGAATCGGGCAACATCCTGCTCTATCTGGCGGAGAAGTATGGCTACTTCCTGCCGAAAGATATCGCTGGCCGCACCGAAACCCTGAACTGGCTCTTCTGGTTACAGGGCTCAGCGCCTTACCTGGGCGGTGGTTTCGGTCATTTCTATCACTACGCGCCAGAAAAAATTGAGTACGCCATTAACCGCTTCACGCTGGAAGCGAAGCGTCAGCTCGACGTGCTGGATCGTCAGCTGGCAGATAACCGCTATCTGGCCGGTGATGACTACACCATCGCTGATATCGCCACCTGGCCGTGGTACGGCAACATGGTGCTGAATGACCAGTATGGCGGTGCCGAATTCCTGGATGTGCACTCCTATAAAAATGTGGTGCGCTGGGCGAAAGAGATCGCGCTGCGACCTGCTGTAATTCGTGGCCGCAAGGTCAACCGTGTCATGGGCGACCCGGCCGATCAGCTGCACGAGCGTCATGATGCCGCTGACTTCGATACCAAAACCCAGGATAAAAAAGCTTAAGGAGAGATCTGTGAGTGCATATGTTGTATTTATTCGTGATAACACCCTGAACCAGGACGAAATGGCGATCTATGCCGAGAAAGCGGGCGAGGCTCGCGGCGATCATCAGATCAATCCTCTCGCCTTTTATGGCGAACTGGAAACGCTGGAAGGACAGGAAGCAGAAGGCGTGGTGATTCTGGAATTCGCGAGCCGCGAAGCCGCACATGCCTGGTATGACAGCCCGGAATATCAGGCTGCCAAAGCGCACCGTCTGAAAGGCGCGAACTATCGCGTGGTGCTGGTAGAAGGTGTGGCTAAGTAAAGATGCAGGCGGCAGCGATGCCGCCTTTTCTTATTGCAGTGTGATACGCGCCACGCCATCCAGCCCCTGACTGCTGTGATCGTCATTGAAGCCCTGCTTCAGGGTGACGAACAGGGTCTGCCCGTCCGGTGAGACCAGCAGACTGTTGGGGTGGCTATCAAATGACCAGCTGTTTTTCACCTCATAGGTGGTGCCATCCAGCTGCAGCACCTTCTTCGATTCGCGCTGGCTGATATAAATCTCATTGCGCTTGCCATTAAACTTAATCCCTAGTGAGTCGCCCGGATTCAGACGCTTAATGACCTTGCCGCTGCGCTCATCAAACACCAGCGTATTTTTCGCTTTTGAATTATCCGTAACAAACAGACGACCGGTTGCCGGATCCTCGGCCATATTCAGGAACAGATACTCCTGCCCGTCACCCGCCGTCAGGCGCTGCTCGATTTTGTTATTGCGCGGATTGATCACCAGGATTTCTCCGCTGCCGTTCGCCGCATAAATACGGTCGCTGACCGGCGAGAAGATGATGCCTGTGACCCACTTCCCGGCATTTTTTATCCGGGTTTTCAGCGTCAGGGTTTTAGCATCAACCACCCAGATCACGCCTGGATCGCCCACGCCGCCGACATAGAGCAGCCCGTCATGCAGAAAGATTTCACGCGTGCCATAGGGCATGCCTTTCTCGTTTTTCTCGTCAAACATCAGGCGCTTCAGCACCTTACCGTTATCAGGATCGATCTTAGAGATACCGCCATCCAGCGTGTTGGTGGCGTAGAGTGCGTTGCCGTCAGGCGCACTGATCAGACCAAAGTTTTTCAGGTCGAAGTGTCCCGCGCCGGTGCTCTGCAGCGTGGAAGCATCAAGACGGTAGATCATGCCGCCGCTGATATCTTTAAATCCCTGCGCGCTGGCGACATAGAGGGCATTTTTTGCTGGCAGATAGGCCATCTCATACAAACCTTCACCCAGCTCGCGCTGAATCAGGTTATCAGGGCTGGAGGGCTGCATCACCACCGGCGCACTGGCATCCACTTTTTTCGCCGGCATCTGGCACGCCGTCAGGCTGAAGGTGGTCACCATCGCCAGTGTAAGTGCCGCTGTACGCGGACTGAACAACGCTTTCATACTTAACTCCCCTATCTGCCTGCTGCTCCCGGCTGGCCACAACGCAGAGGACAGGCAGGAAATAAAAAGAATAAGAATCATACGCAGCCGCTAAAACGCTGTAAACGCAGCGGCATGATGACGCAACCGAATCAGCTTAATGCGGTATATTTATTGTCCGCAGGCGTCTGGCTGCGCCAGAAACTGCCTTTAAAAGCCTTACTAATCAACCGATTGCAGATTGCTCTGCAGAAACGCCACAAATGCGGTAATACGCGCCGGAAGCTGACGCTGCGCCTGCCAGACCGCAAAAATATCGCCATCCGGTGCCTGCCAGTCGGGTAACACCGGCAGCAGTTCGCCCGTCGCCAGACTGTGCTGCGCATCCCACCAGGAACGCAGCAAGATGCCATGTCCATCCATCGCCAGCCGCATCGCCACTTCGCCATCGTTGGTGATCAGACTGCCGCGCACTTTCTGATTGATGCTCTGTTCGCCGCTGGTCAGTCGCCACAGGGTAAAATCGCTGTCGTGCTGGCGCAGTAAAATGCAGTTGTGTTGTGCCAGATCGCGCACTGTCTCCGGCAGACCGTGCCGGGCGGCATAGGCGGGTGAGCAGCAGAGAATGCGCGGATTGGTACGCAGTTTGCGCGCCACCAGCCGTGAGTCGGGCGGTTCCCCGACGCGGATATCAATATCCATGTGGGCATCAAGAAAATTAAGTGGCTGGCTGCTGAGCTGCAGCGACAGCGAGAGTTCCGGGTGCAGCGCGGCAAAAGCCGAGACGCAGGGCGCAATATGCCGACGGCCAAAGCCAAATGAGGCGTTAATGTTAAGTGTGCCGCGCAGCTGAGCGGTTTCGCCGCTGACCGCCTCTTCCAGCGCCGCCAGCTGATCCAGCAACGGACGCGCACCCGCCAGATAACGGCGCCCTTCCGGCGTCAGCTCCAGTCGTCGCGTGGTGCGGCGCAGGAGTTGCACACCAAGCCGCTGTTCCAGCTGGCTCAGACGTTTGCTGACCGCCGCCAGCGACAGTCCCAGTTCGCGCGCCGCCGCAGTCAGGCTATCCAGCGCAGCCAGGCGAACAAAGAAGGCTAAATCATCGGTGGAGGTGCGGGATTCTCTACTTTTATTCAACACTGGATTGCCTTTCAGGCTCATTATTTCCCCGTAAGCGACAGTTATACTGCGTACACAATTCGAACATCAACCGGAAAGGTACCCTGTGACTGACAAAATTCACTCTGTTGCCGTGATCCCTGGCGACGGCATCGGCAAAGAAGTGATGCCGGAAGGCGTCCGTGTAATGAATGCGGCCGCAGAGAAATTTAACATTCCGCTGCGCTGGGAGTGGTTCGATTACGCCAGTGCCGACTACTGGCAGCAGCATGGCAAAATGTTGCCTGACGACTGGTTTCCACAGCTGAAAGCCTTTGATGCGATCTATTTTGGCGCAGTCGGCTGGCCCGATGTGGTGCCCGACCACGTTTCACTGTGGGGCTCGCTGCTGCAGTTCCGCCGGGAGTTCGATCAATATGTGAATCTGCGTCCGGTGCGACTGATGCCAGGCGTCAAAGCGCCGCTGGCGAACCGTCAGCCCGGCGATATCGACTTCTATGTGGTACGCGAAAACACTGAGGGTGAATACTCCAGCGTCGGCGGCACCATGTTCCCCGGCACCGAACGTGAAGTGGTGATTCAGGAGACGGTGATGACGCGCACCGGCGTCGATCGCATCCTGAAGTTTGCCTATCAGCTGGCGCAGAGTCGGCCGAAGAAACACCTGACCTCCGCCACCAAATCGAACGGCATTGCCATCACCATGCCCTACTGGGATAGCCGCGTTGAAGCCATGGCCGGTCAGTTCCCCGATGTTCGCGTCGATAAGTATCACATCGATATTCTCACCGCTAACTTCGTGCTGCATCCGGACTGGTTTGATGTGGTGGTCGCCAGCAATCTGTTTGGCGATATCCTCTCCGATCTCGGCCCGGCCTGTACCGGCACTATCGGCATCGCCCCTTCGGCCAATATCAACCCGGAAGGCCTGTTCCCCAGCCTGTTTGAGCCGGTTCACGGTTCTGCGCCCGATATCGCCGGTAAAGGCGTCGCCAATCCCATCGGACAGATCTGGTGTGGCGCGATGATGCTGGAGCACCTCGGCTACAAAGCGGCAGGTGATGCGGTGTTAGACGCGATTGAACGCACGCTGGCAGCGGGCGAGCACCTGACACGCGATCTCGGCGGCAGCGCCAGCACCGAACAGCTCGGTATGGCCATCGCCGCCGCGCTGTGATTTAGTCCGGCAACTGCACCACGCACTCGGGGTGCCAGCCTGGCGGTAACGGTTCCGGCCGTACTATCGCCAGGCTGTGCAGTTGCAGGTTCTCCACCCCGCGTGCAAACAGGCCCGGCAGCCCGCCGGGATAGCGCTCTACGCCAAAAGCTTCGCCGGTTTTCGGGTCAAGTTTGTAGGCGTTATCCAGCCCCATGCCGGTCGGGGAGTCCGGGTTACAGGGCGGCCGTACGTCATAGTGTCCCTGTGCAACCGGTGCCACGGTCTGCCGCATCTGCAGCTGGCTGATGACCACATCGCGTATCCAGCCCGGTTCTGCCGCATGCAGGTTAATCGCCCCTTCCGCCACGCCCGTAACGTTACTGAACTGCACCTGCTCTACGATGCCGGGCGTAATGGCGGGATCGCGCCTGCGCACCGAAATATGCAGCGGATCGGCTTTTCCCCAGTGACAGGGCGGCGCATGGTGACAGGCAAAAGTCAGATTACTGAACAGCAGACGCCGCATCGCGCCACCGTCACGCGACAGAATGCCGATGCCACGGTTGGAATCAAAAATGGTGCAGCCGGTCACCGTGACATCTTCCACATCATCCCAGGTTTCAGTGCCGATTTTAAAGGCGCAGCTGTAGCTACGCAGCAGGCAGTTGGTGATCATAATCTGCCGCGCCGGACGCCGCAGCGCGGCCGGTTTATGGGTGGTTTTGATGCAGATGGCATCATCGGCGGCACTGAGATAGCTGTTGCTGACAAACACCGCTTCGCAGCTGTCGATATCGAGCGCATCGGTATTCGGCATGGTCATGGCATTGTCGATGGTGAGGTGGTCGATATGCACATGGCGACAGCTCACCAGATGCACCGTCCACATCGGCGCCTGCACGATGGTAAAGGCGGTCAGCGTTACCTGCTCGCAATCTTCAAACACAATGATCCGCGGCCGGTCCGCACGCGGCAGGCGATAGCCCTGCTCGTCACGCTCAGCGGCAAACCAGGCTTCACCGTCACCGTCTATACGGCCGGTGCCGCTGATGGTGATATTGCGCTGGCCCAGCGCATAGAGCAGCACATTGTGGGACTTCTCAGCACAGCTCAGCGCCTGTACCGCCTGGTAATCAGCCAGCCGCTGACTGGCGATCAGCACCGCGCCCGCTTCAAGATGGAGTTCAAAATCAGAGGGCAGATTCAGGCAGCCGCTGCGATAACGCCCGGCAGGCAGGGTCAGACGGCCACCGCCCGCCGCCGCAATCTGATCCATAGCGCGTTGCAGCACGGCCGTGTCCGGGGTTTCGCCATCGGCGACAGGGTGAAAATCAGCAAGGGAAAGGTGCATCATGCGTCTCCCGCAGGATTGAGGAGGAGGAATTGCAGCACGATACGGCGCGGCAAACCTTTGTCTGGCCGCCAGTGCGCCGTTTCGTGCGGGCTATCAAAGATTACTTCACGGCCCCTTCGGTGACGCCGCTGATGAACTTGCGCTGGAAAATCAGGAACACCACGATCAGCGGCATAATCACAATCATCGCGCCCGCCATCAGCACCGGAATGTCGATGGTGTTTTTGTTCTGGAAAAACATCATGCCAATTGGCAGTGTGCGTAACTCATCCTTGTTGACCAGAATCAGCGGGATCAGGAACTCATTCCAGGTCCAGATAAACAGCAGCAGCCCCAGCGTTGAGAGGGTCGGCCAGATAGCGGGCACCAGAATGCCCCACAGAATTTTGACCCGCGATGCCCCATCCATTACCGCCGCTTCCACCAGTTCTTTCGGCACCTGCTGGAAAGCACTGGCGATCATCAGCGTGGTAAAGGGCAGCGACAGGGCAATTTGCGGCAGGATCAGCGCCAGATAGGTGTTGGTCAGCCCCATCCAGCGCAGCTCGTGATAGAGCGGAATGATAAAGGCTTCACTCGGCAATACCATCCCCAGCGCCAGCATCGCTCCGATGACTTTTTTACCAGGGATTTTCAGCCACGCGAAACCGAACCCGGCCAGAATGCCCAGCAGCACGCTGAACAGCACCACCGGAATCACCACCAGCACCGAGTTGAGGAAGTAGACGTTGAAGTGGCCCTGTTGCCACGCGGTCAGGTAGTTTTTGAAATTCAGCGAGGCGGGCAGCGTGAAGACCCCCTGAAACAGCTCCATCTGGGTTTTGAACGACGTCATCAGCGCCATCAGGAACGGCAGAATCGTCATCAGCGCCACGATCCAGATCAGCGCGCGTGAAATCACCGGCGTGCTTCGCATCAGTAACGCTCCTTTAAGGCCAGATGGATCAGATAGTTAATCCCTAAAACAATGACCATGCTGAACACCGCCACCGACGAGGCGTAGCCAAAGTAGTGCAGATCAAAGCCCTGCTTATACATAAAGATGTTGGTCACCATGGTGGAGGTGCCCGGGCCGCCCTGCGTCATCACATAGACCAGGTCAAAGGCTTTCAGGCTGGCGATCACCGTCAGCAGCAGGGCAATCCGCAGCTCGGGTCGCAGGCCTGGCAGCGTAATGCGCATAAACTTCTGGCGACGCGACGAGCCATCGAGATCGGCCGCTTCCAGCAGTGAGGGATCCATGCGCTGCAGGCCCGCCATAAACAGCACCAGACAGAAACCGAAGAAGTACCAGGTGGCGACCAGACCCACGGCGGGCAGCGCCCAGGTAAAATCACCCAGCCAGGAGAGCGCCAGCTGGGGCAACCCGATTGCGCGTAATATCTGGTCGATCGGACCAAACGCCGGGTTATAGAGCCAGCGCCACACCACGCCCAGCACCGCCATCGGCATGATGTAGGGCAGGAAAAAGAGAATGCGCAGCACGCTGCGTTCGCTGTTGTTGCGCGTGTCATACAGAAAGCTGCAGAGCAGCAGGCCGACGCCAATCGGCAACAGGGTATAGAACAGCATCAGGATGGCGTTATTGCCCAGCGCAATCCAGAACACCGGATCGCTGAACATCCGCAGATAGTTGCTGACGCCGCTAAACACCGGCAGCGAGGTGCCGTCCCATTCGGTAAAACTGATGCCCAGCGAGGCCAGTAGCGGGAACAGCAGAAACACCGCATAGACCAGCACCGCAGGCAGAACATAGAGAAAATTACGCCAGCCACTTAAATTCAACATAACTCTACTCGTGGTTCAGAACGAGGCTCAGGCCCGGCTGTTCGCCGGGCCTCCGGCTTAATGCTTCAGCGTTTTCAGGTAACGCTGATAGTTGTTATCAAAATTAACTACCATCTGATCGGGTGTCTGACGGCCTGCCAGCAGCAGCTGAACGTTCTGATTCAGCTCGGCGTTCATGGTGGGTGTCGCCCAGTCCACGTAGTGACCTAAACCGTCGTAATCATTGAGTGTCAGCCAGACCTGATACGCCTCGGCCAGCAGCGGATTGTCCGCTGGCATTTTCGCCGCTTTGTTGGTGCTGGCAGGCAGGAAGCCCACCTTCAGCCAGCGGTTCGCCATGGCATCAGAGACCATATAGTTGATGAACTTCGCCGCACCTTCCTGCTGGTCTTTGCCTTTGGCAGTGCTGGTGATGGAGAACGCCAGATCGGTACCGCCCACCATCAGCGGTTGCTTCACGCCTTCACCGGCAGGCATCGCGGCAAAGTGAATATCTTTGTTGTCTTTAAACTGGCCGAGATACCAGGTGCCGCTGACCAGGAACGCAGCCTGGCCGTTCTGGAACAGCGTCGCCGCATCGTCGTGACCGATGCCCTGGAAGCCAGGGAAGAAGTACCCTTTGTCGGTCCAGCTCTTCATCATAGAGGCGGCATTGACCAGCTTGCTGTCTTTGAAGGTGCCGCCCACATCGTAAATCAGATTATCCAGCGTCTTGCGGTCGTGGCTCTCAATCTGCGCCTGCCACAGGGTGCTGAGCAGCTGCTGGCCCATGTTGCCATCCAGCAGACCGAGCATCATCGGCGCGGTGCCCTGCTGCTTCAGTTTCGCCATCGCGCTTTCCAGCTCAGCCAGCGTTTTCGGCACGGCAATACCTGCTTTATCCAGCAGCGCTTTGTTGTAATAGAGCCCGACCATCTCGCCCAGGCTGGCGACGCCATAGAGTTTGCCGCTGCCGAACTCGCCGCTGTCTGACCAGCGGTTACGTTTCAGAATCGAGTCCGGGAAGCGTGTGGTCCAGCCGTTGCTGGCGGCGTAGCTGTCGAGCGGCAGCAGCAGCTTATCTTTAACCAGCGAGCCCATATCGCCGCCGCCCTGGTTGACCTGAGCGATCTGCGGGCCATCACCGGCGGTCAGCGCCAGCTTCAGGGGAATACGGGTATCTTCAAAGGAGTGAACCGAGCGGTTAATCACAATGCCGGGATTCTGCTGGGAAAACTCTTTAATCCCTTCATCCACCGCGGCAGTCTGCTCCGGGTAGTTGTAGATATCCCACTCATTCAGGGTAACGGCGGCGTGGGCGGCATGCGAGACGCTGCCCGCCAGCAGGCCCGCTGCCAGCAGCCGACCCACATTGCGAATTCGGAACGAACGAACGGAGGAAACAGACATTATGCTCACCTTCTTCAGACCAGGATCGGCATCCTTTCATCTCACCGCCTGACATCCTGCAGGCTGCAGCCGCACACAAACGCACTCACTCATACTTACTTTAATAAAAAAATAAAGTCAAACAGCCTGCGCGGGGAATTGCAACGCTGTGAGCACGCGCAAATAAACAGCGGCATGGCGTGAAATACAGCACACTGCGCTGGCATTTACGCGATTAACCGTGGCGGTGCGTCGCCAGCTACTTTTTCTGCAGCAGGAGATGCCAGTGCAATCATCGCAAAATAACCTCCTGATAAAACATACGAAAATCCTATCACGCTCACACTTTTCCCCTTTCACTGGCCGTGAATCTGCTGCCAGCCGCCATGATCCGGGCGTGTTGGCGATCACAGTTGTGCATCCCGATGCCGGTAAACATTGCCGAAGCGCCCGTGTTAGTGAGATAAGGTAATTATTCTATCTTGAAAACTAAGTCCACTTTCATTAACGTAACTTTTATCTGCGGATCTGTTCAATCCCTGACCGATTCACTCACTCACGAGAATTCACCATGGCGAATCAAGGTGTCATTCGTCCGGCCACCCCGGCGGACTACCCGGCGCTCTACCGCATCTGCCTGGAAACAGCCGATGCAGGTGGCGATGCCCGCGCGCTCTATTCCGATCCTGACTATCCCGGCCAGCGTTTTGCTGTGCCTTATGCGCGTTTCGCGCCTGACTTTGCTTTTGTGCTGGAGCGGGACGGTGAGGTGCAGGGTTATGTGGTCGCCGCGCCCGATACCCGCGCGTTTGAAGCGCAGCTACAGGCCGCATGGTGGCCGCAGCTGCAGGAGAAATATCGTGATCGCAGCGCCAGCGCGCCGCTCGACAGCAAAGTGCTCGACGCAATACGCCATCCTGACCAGGCCGCTGACACGCTGGTGACGCAGTGGCCCGCTCATCTGCATATCAACCTGCTGCCGGCGGCACAGAAAGGCGGCTGGGGTCGCCGGATGATTGAGCATGAGCTGGCGGCGCTGCGCGCTGCCGGTGTCAGCGGTGTCCATCTTGGCGTCAGCCTGCAGAATGAGCAGGTCTGTGCCTTTTATCAGCGCATGGGGTTCACCCCAATCCTGCGCAGCAATGCCATCTACATGGGCCAGTTACTCTGAGTGAGGTAGCCGATGACCAGCCTGCGCTTGCAGAATGTGAAGAAGTCTTATGAACACGTTAATGTCATTCATGGCATCGATCTGACGATCAACAGCGGCGAATTTGTGGTGTTTGTCGGGCCATCCGGCTGCGGCAAATCGACGCTGCTGCGGATGATCGCCGGGCTGGAGGAGATCAGCAGCGGTCAGTTGCTGATTGAGGAGCAGGACATGACGCAGCAGCCCGCCACCGAGCGCGGCATTGCTATGGTGTTTCAGTCTTATGCGCTCTACCCCAACATGACGGTGCGCGGCAACCTGGCCTATCCGCTTGAGGTAATGAAGAAGTCTAAGGCGGAGATCAATGAGGCGATTGCCCGGACGGCCGCCCGCCTGCATCTCACCGAACTGCTCGACCGCCTGCCGCGCGCGCTCTCTGGCGGACAACGGCAGCGCGTGGCGATTGGCCGGGCAATTATCCGTCATCCGCGTATTTTCCTGTTCGATGAGCCGCTCTCTAACCTCGATGCCGAGCTGCGTTTGCAGATGCGGATTGAGATTGCGCGGCTGCACGCCTCGCTCGGCAACACCATGATTTATGTCACCCACGATCAACTGGAGGCGATGACGCTGGCTGACCGCATCGTCGTGCTGCGTCAGGGCCGCATTGAGCAGGTCGGCGCACCGCTGACGCTCTATCACGACCCGGATAACCTGTTTGTCGCCGGCTTTATCGGCTCGCCAAAAATGAACTTCCTGCGGGCGGAAATCAGCGCCACGGGCGAGGGTGAAGTGCAGCTGCGGGTGCCGGAACTGAAGATTGAGGGGCTGGTGCTGAAAATCGCCGCCGACTGCCGCGAGGGGCAAACCGTGACGCTGGGAATTCGTCCCGAGCATTTCCAGCCTGCCGCGCAGACGCCGGAGGCATTGCGCTTTCACGGCGAGCTGGCCTATGGCGAGATGCTGGGCCACACCAACTACCTCTACCTGGACATCGGGCGTGAAGAGATGCTGGTGGTGGAAGAGCGCGAAGCAACCACGCGCGATCTGGGAACCCAGGTTGAACTGGGCTTTTCTGCCGCACACTGCCTGCTGTTTGATGAGCAGGGAATGCGCCTGCGCTAAGGAAGCGCGGAAACAAAAACGGGCGCCGCGGCGCCCGTTTTTATTCGAGGGATAGCTCAGGTAACCGGCTCTTCATCGGCCTGCGCCGCCAGCAGATCAAGCAGCCGGTTGACAGCAAAACCCGCCGCGCCCAGCGCCCACATGCGGTTCGACTCAGTCAGGAACTGCAGCGGCGTCATGTGCGGCGTCAGTTTAAGCCGGTAGGCCTGGAAGCTTTGGGTGATGTGATCGAGCAGAATGCGTGACGCCATGTGCGGCTCCATCGCCAGATAAACCACATCCGGATCGTAAGCCACCGACAGGTTCGCCAGTGAAATTCCCAGCTCGCGTCCTGCCTCTTCCAGCACCGCCAGCACCTCGGGCGTTGGCCGCTGATCCAGCGCCTGCAACGTGAGGCCTTCCACCGGTTCCTGCTCAGCAAGCCGTTGCAGAATGGCGCGCGATGAGGCGACATCTTCCAGCAGACGCAGTGAGCCGTCGCCTACCAGCCCGTTGCCAATCTCTCCCGCCTTGCCGTGACGACCGCGGTAGAGCTGACGATTCAGGATGATGCCTGCCCCGATCCCTTTGCCGTAGGTGGCGATCACCGCCGACTGCGCGTTGCCGAGCTGACCAAATACCAGCGCCGCCATTGCCATGGCGTTGGCGTCATTCTCGATAAACACCGGCAGCGAGAAACGCTCTTCCAGCAGGCGCGCAATCGGGACGTTGTCCCAGTCGAGCACTTTGGAGCGGATACAGTAGCCGTTTTCGGCATCGACCAGTCCCGACAGGGCCAGGCCAATGGCGCCCACCCGCTTCTCCTCAACGCCGCGCAGGAATTTCGCCAGTGCATCGCCGAGCTGGCGCGGTGTAAGCGTGCCTTTCGGCATCTGCTGTTCACCCAGCAGATTGCCGCTGAGATCGGTCATGACGATCAGGTTGCGTTCTGCATTGAGCTGAATGCCAATCACGCTGGCGCGATCGGGATTGAGCCCAAGCAGCGTTTTTGGCCGCCCCATCGACACGCGACGCAGCCCCAGCTCCTGCACGATTTCCTGCGCCAGCAGGCGATTAGTCGCCTGCGACACGGTCGACATGCTCAGTCCGCTACGAACTTTCAGGTCTGACTGGCTGATCGGCGCATTTTCAACAATCAACCGCAGAATGCGCGCGGTTACGTTGGGAGCGGTCATAAATTCCTCGGGTTATCTGGCTGAGGATGCTCAGCCAGCTTCAGATCGGTAATCGGGCAGGCGTCAGCTGCTGCGCCAGTATCAGCGCCCCGCTCAGGGCATCGCCCTGCGGCGTCACCAGCCGGGCCTGAATATCGTCATCCAGCCAGCGCTGAATCGGCGTGGCCAGTCCCCCCATCAGCGCCACGGGTCCGCTGCTCAGGGCAGTCAGACGGCGGACCATCAGGCCGATATCGGCTGCGGTCTGATGCAGCAGATCCTGTGCATGACCATCGCCCGCGTCGGCGGCCGCAAAAATCTGTGGCACCACGCGAGCCCAGTCTGCAGGCGTCGCTGAGCGCGTCCAGATCAGCATGGTTTCCGGACCGTGGTCGAACTGCGCCATCAGCTGCCGGGTAAGAGCGCTCGGGGTAATAATCGCTTCATGGGCCAGCAGCGCCAGCCGCAGCGCACGACGGCCCAGCTCAGCGCCCGATCCCTGGTCAGACAAGGCAAAGCCCCAGCCGCCAAGCAGCGTAAACTGTTCGCCATCCCAGGCGGCGCCCTGACTGCCGGTGCCAATGATAAAGACGGCGCCAGGTGCGCCGCCATGGGCGCCCGCACAGGCGATCTCCACATCGCTGACCACCTGTAACGCCGCGCAGGCAGGTTGCCAGCTGGCGAGCCGCGCCTGTACCGAGGTGACGTTCGCACCGGCTAATCCGGCCACCAGCGCGGTTTGCGTCAGCGCCTCCGGGGCTAATCCCGCCTGTGACAATACCCGTTCGATCAGCTGCCCGACGCAGGTCAGTGCCGCGTCATAGTCTGACCAGACGTTGGCAGGCCCGCCGGTGGCTTCCGCCAGGATGCGACCCTGCAGGTCGGTTAACCGCGCGCGACACTGTGTACCGCCGCCATCAATGCCCAGAAGATAGTGTGGTTGCACGCGCTTCCTTCCCTGATTAAGGGTTATAGCCATAATGAGCGAACGATAGGATAAAAAAACTTAAATCGCAATAACAAATAAATATAGCAAAATCATATCTGAATTTTCTTGTTATTTTACATCGTCATAACAAAAACCCCCTCGCAAAACGCGCAGTGCGTTATTGACATTAGTTTTTCTGTCGTAATAAGTTGGTGGTCAGATTATCAACAGGCGCGCCCGATCACAGGCGGGCTATGCATCATGCGATTTCAGGAGCAGGGGTTTAACATGAAAGTAGGCATTATCGGTCTCGGCTTTCGACTGTCCCACGTGATCAAAGAGTTCAGCAAAGCCGACGACGCCTTCTCGGTAGTGGGTTATTACGATCCGGCACCCGCCGGACTGCCTAATCTGCACAGCTTTGGTATCGCGCCCGGCCAGGCCTTTGCGTCAATCGATGCTCTGCTGGAACATGGCGGAATGGATGTCGTGCTGGTTGGCTCTCCCAACTTTCTGCATCTGGAGCATGTGGGTCAGGCGCTGGCAGCGGGTTACACGGTGTTTACCGAAAAGCCGGTGGTGATCAATGAAGAGCAGACCATGGAGATGGCGAAGCTGGTGCGTCAGTATGGCGAAGCGCGCATTCTGGTCGGCCTGGTACTGCGCTATTCCCCGCTCTATCACGATCTGCTGGCGGCACGCGATGCGGGTCAGTTGGGTGAGATCACCTCGATTGAGGCGACAGAACATATCAAGCCTTATCACGGCGCATTCTTTCAGCGCGACTGGCGACGTCTGGAGAAATATGCCGGCCCGTACATTCTGGAAAAATGCTGTCACGACATCGATCTCTATCAGGGCCTGTTGCAGGAGCGCCCGATCCGCGTCGCCAGCTTTGGTGGCCGGAAATCCTTTACTCCCGCTCATGCGCCGCAGGGAGCTATCACCGCTGACTCAGAACTTTATCACGTGAAGCCCAGCGGCTGGTCGAGCACCGATGCGGTGTTCGACAGCGATGCCGATATTGTCGACTACCAGACTGCCCTGATTGAGTACGAAGGCGGCGCGACGCTGGCCTTCCACGCCAATCTGAATGTGCCGGATGAGTTCCGCCGTTTCTGTGTCATGGGCACCGACGGCATGGCGGAAGGCGACTTCGTGCGCAACTACTTCCGCGTACACAACGCGCGCAGCGGCGAGAAAGAGGTCGATACCGCCTACAGCGGCAATGCGTATGATGGCCATTACGGCGCAGATGCGTTGATGGCTGAAGAGATCGTTAAACATATTAAACAGGGAACACCGCTGAAAGTTTCAGTAGTGGACGCGCTGGAAGCGGGCCTCACGGCAATTAAAATCGATGAGGCTCGTAAAACCCGCAGCGTAATGGACATGCGTGAAAGCTGGCTAACATTTGACGCCAACCTGGGAAAAACCGGGGCCTGATGGCCCCAGCCTGCGGGTCGGCCTCCCCCTCTGACCCCAGGATTTTAATGGCAGTATGACTGGTAACTTCCTGTACTGGCCTTCGGGCCAGTGACAATATTGAGGTTGGGCTGGCTCGGGAAACCGTTGCCAGCGACAACTCAACCGCCCCCTCTCCAGCCCTCTTCTCCGAAGGCGTATTTGATTAAGCTGAAGGCAGCGCTTAATGAAGGTTTTTTTCATTCCGGGCGCAGACCGAGGGGCGCTGGCAGTGAAGATACTCATACAGCAGCAGCATTCCTACCGGGTTATCCTCCAGATTTTCGAAATCAACGTGAGTTTTTTCCAGAAGATATTTTCTCAGGGCGCTAACCGGGATGTTTTTATGGGAAGCCAGCGCCCGGCACAGCTGCGCCACGATCTCGCACTTTACTGAATACGGCACATCAGGATTATAAATTTCCGGAATGGAGTGAGTCTGATTCATAACGGTACCCTCTATAAGCGCTTAAGCTGACTGAGGAGGCCACAGGCCTGCCGATGAGAGATAAGTTATAGCAAGGAACGCGTTTTCGTGTAAATCAGGAACGTTTTGAAAGGCGTCACGGAGCTTTGCGTTCGTCCGGTTTGCGTTTCAGTCAGAGGCAACTTAAACACTTAAAGCGATGGGAACATATGCCTGTAGCAAAGCATCGCGGGCCACGGACAAAAACGCCGGGAGCGTTTTTGAACAACGCAAAGCGTTGGCCCGGCTTCGGGCGCACCTCAGGGATGAGGTGCGTAATCGCCCGCGCTGAGCCTGCACCGGGTGATCTTGTGCTGATACGCGACAGTCTTTCATCCCTGATGGTAATGTGTTTATTAGTGACCTGGTTTCAATCTTCTTTGGATGAAATCTTCCAGGCTAACCAGTAAAGAACCAGGCCAGCGATAAAGACGAGTAAGGGGGCGATAACGCGCATAATTCCTTCATTCGCAAATATTGCGATGAAAATTCCAATCACTACAGCGCTGACAACAACCGCCCCTGATAACTCAGAAATGACTTTTCTGATTAGTCTAAAGATTTTCGATTGCACCCAGAAATTGCTCCGTTTTCGAAGGATTTTTACGTAGAGTCTCACCGAGCTCGATGTAATTGGCTAAAGGTTCTTCAAAGAGGAAGTAAAGCATTTCAAAATCAAGTATATAAAGCCTTGACCATAATTCAGGATTTTGATGCCTCAAACGCCGTGAAGCTGCAGAAGCACGCGAAAGCACCCCCTGCAGAACTATGCCGCCCGCAAGGGTGCCTGTCCATAATCGCAGTGATAACTTCGTTATCACGCTGGCCATCATTCCTCCAACAACTTTTGAACCAAGATAACCTGTAATGGCCAGCTGCATGGACTGTCTTGAACCCAGTGAAGACGCTGCTCCGATGAGTTTATCTGTGATTTTTTTAAGGGCTGGATCCGGAAGGTAGGAAAGAGAGTCTTTGATTATCATCTCTGCAATCTGCCCCAGAATGGCTCTGTTACGGAAGAGCTTGTTCAAAGCCCGATACATCCTCTCATCCTCACCGAAGTTACGGCGCTGAATGTTTTTGCCGCCATCTGCCAGGTTGAGATCCTGAAAGGTTCTTTCAATACCCAAATAAAAATCCATCGGAAGTGAAGCAATACCATGAGCAACTGATACGGCGAGCGTCTTTGCGTCCATTCATTCTTCTACCGTTTTAGATACCAGCCTGAAAAATATCAGCCCACGCTGCCTTCCGTAAACGAAAACTGATCTCTTGAGTGCCATTAATATGGTTTTAATTGGCACTGATTTGTCATTCACTCCTATGCCAGGATCAAGAACTGGGATTAGAAAAGGGCATTTTTTAATCATTGCCGTTGCGCAGCATCACTAAATGGCGGAACAGTTAAAGGTGCCGGAAACGAGCCGTTCGTATCAGAAAAGCATTAAAGGACTCTCAAGGGCCGCAGACAGGCTTTGGTCACAAACAAACTTAAAGCGATGGCAGCATATGCCTGCACACAATTCTACAACCGCAATAACCCAGCCAGCCTCAATCCATCTCTCCGCAGCCTTAGGCAACGAACAAACTCAAAGCGAATGAGCGAATGGATGGCGCTTTTGCGTCTTTGCGAAAGGTGTTTGTTCCCTGCGCCTGCGCCGTGGTTAACCACCTCACAACCCCCCTCACCTAACCCCAACGCCAGTCATCAAACCGGATCCACCTCATTCTCCAGCTTCTGACGCCGTCGCAGATGCGGAAACAACTTCATCCACAGCGCCACCACCACCAGCGTACCGATGCCGCCAATCGCCGCCGCCGGTGCCGCACCCATCCAGGCCGCCAGCAACCCCGACTCAAACTCGCCCAGCTGATTCGACGTATTAATGAAAATCGCGTTAACCGCATTCACCCGCCCGCGCATGGTATCCGGCGTATCCAGCTGCACCAGCGCACCCCGGATCACCATACTCACCATATCAAAGCCACCCAATGCACAGAGCGCCACCAGCGACAGCCATAACTGCGTGGAAAGCGCGAACACCAGCGTCGCAACGCCAAAGCCCGCCACCGAGCCAAACATAATCATCCCGACATGCTTCTCCAGCTTGTGACGGCTCAGCCAGATGCCCACCAGCAATGCTCCCACCGACGGTGCGCCGCGCAACATCCCCAACCCCCACGGTCCGGTATGCAGAATATCTTTGGCAAAAATCGGCAGCAGCGCCGTTGCCCCGCCCAAAAGCACCGCAAACAGATCGAGCGAAATTACCCCAAGCACATCTTTGCGCTCACGAATAAAGTGAATCCCGGCAAACAGATTCTTCATATTCATCGGCAGACGAGCCTGCACCGGGCGTTCATAACGCAGCAGACTCACCAGCGTCAGCGAAACCAGATAAAATAGCCCGGAAACGCCATACACCACATGCGGCCCGGCGACATAAAGCAGCCCGCCAATCGTCGGCCCGACGATAACCGCTGCCTGACCGCCCACGGAGTTCATCGCCATCGCACGCGCCAGAATTGAAGGCGGCACCAGCGACGGCAGCATCGAAGACATCGCAGGCCACTCCAGCGCTTTCGCCACCGCAATCATAAACACCAGCCCCCACAACGCGGTCTTATCGGGGGTATGGAATAAGGTAAGCACCACTAATGCCAGCAGTGCGGCAAATTCCACCAGCTGACCTAACAGCACGATCCGCCGCCGGTCATATTGATCCGCCAGATGACCCGCTGGCAGCGCCAGCAACACCGACGGCAGAAACTGCATTAAGCCAATCATCCCTAACGCCATCGCGCTGTTGGTCAGCGCATAGATCTGCCAGCTGATTGCGACCGAGAACATCTGAAAACCAAATGATGAGCAGGTACGCGCTACCCAGAAGGCGACAAATGTCCGATGTCGCCACAGCGACTCTTCCGCCGCCGATGCCATAAATCCCATGTCTTATCCCAAATCAGGTGAGGAAACCCGCGTCGTTGCGCGGTGTTATTGGTGTGGTGATTGTCGGCTTCACGATAGCAGACCGGATGCGAGCAGAAGGCCTGCGGCTCCAGCGCAGCCTCCCTGCGCGATAAGCAGCGTCCCTGTCCGGCCGAGGCGCGTCAGACCCCTCATGATTATTACCAGCCTATTGGTCCCGACTATTGAATATATTCCAGCACATCATCAGACGCCAAAGGAATTATCGTTTCTTTGCTAACAGGTTTATTTACTTTCTCAGGCAACAAAAGGATGATTTGGATTAAGCATGTGATCTATATTTATTCACGCGTTTAGAAAAATGCGACTTTTTATATGCTTAATTAACAACAAATCCTTTCTATTGAATTTCATAGAGATAATGAAAAACAGTTTATATAACCCCTATGTTACTGAACCAATCCATCACGTTAAGCGTAATGTCACTGGCATTTGCTATAGCGTGCCTTATCTTCAGCAAAACCAGGATAGCGGCAATATACTTAATACAAACAACATTATTTCATTACACAATCAAATTGCTACTGAAGCAGCATTAATGGTTGTGCCGGTGGAAGATATTCGATTACGGGGAATGATCGCGGTTCCGGATGCCTATACGCATTTACAAAATGCGCGTGTCCGGATTGGAATTAATTATTCCAGTCTGGCAGCACACAGTACGTCACTGCTTGAATTAACAAAGAAATTTGATTTCTGGCTTTATGATTTTGCGCCGCCGGGTGCAGACTGGCGACTGCTGGAATCTTTTCCTTTTTCAGGAATTGTTTTAACCGAATCTTTCTTTAATGATAATTATGAGAAGTTTACCTTTCCCTTTTTTATGGCGACGTTTCGTGAAAAAGGGGCAGAGGTAATCGTACGAAGTCATACGCCGCCCTTAACCGCTGAGCAGTTTGCTGAGATAAATATCAGCGGCTGGCAACAGCAACGCTCGGACGGCGATCTTATTAGCTGCTGATTCACAAATCCTGCCTTCCGGCGTTAAGGGCACACGGCGGTGCGCTTAACGTCCTTTAATCCCCCATAAAATGTCGTTTTATTCCAGTTGTTAAGCGGTTTAAGCCAAAAAAATCAAACCTCGATCTGATTTTGCTATAACATTTAACACAAAGGGATCGTCTGTCTTAACGGAAGAGATACTTCAGAACACCCTAATCATTTGTACTTGATAACTGGAAACAGCCTATCTGGTTGTTTTCGTGTGTTTTATGGCAACGAAACGAGGTCGATATTATGGGGAAAAACTCCTCATCTTTTGGCGTAATTCGTTTCCTGACGGTGCTGTTCGCAGTGCTGACGGGCGCGTTTATGCTGATTGGCGGTGGCTGGTTAGCCGCCATTGGTGGTTCCTGGTATTACGTTTTTGGCGGTGTGGTGATGCTTATCACCGCTTATCTGCTTTCCCGTCGTAAAAGCACTGCGCTGGTTCTCTATGCGCTGCTGCTGATCGGCACCCTTATCTGGGGTGTATGGGAAGTGGGCACCGACTTCTGGGCACTGGCACCACGCACCGATGTGCTGGTGATCTTCGGTGTCTGGCTGATCCTGCCGTTTGTCTATCGCAGCTTCAATGCGGGCAGCAAAGCCGCGCTGGGTACCATGGCTGTGGCGCTGATTGCCAGTGCCATTGTGCTGGCCTATGCGGTATTCAACGATCCGCAGGTCATCAACGGGTCAGTACCAGAAACCGCTGACAACGCCCCGCAGGCTGCGCCGCTGAGCAACATCCCGGACGCTGACTGGCCCGCTTATGCGCGTGATCAGCAGGGAACCCGTTTCTCTCCGCTGAAGCAGATTAATCATCAGAACGTGAAAGAGTTGCAGGTTGCCTGGCAGTTCCAGACTGGCGACATGAAAACCCCTAACGATCCGGGTGAAATTACCGACGAAGTCACGCCGATTAAAATCCGCGACACGCTTTACCTCTGTTCGCCACACCAGATCCTGTTTGCACTGGATGCGGCCACCGGTAAGCAGAAGTGGAAATTTGATCCGGGCATGAAGGTCAACCCGACCTTCCAGCACGTGACCTGTCGCGGTGTTTCTTACCATGAAGTGCCAGCAGCAGCCGATGCAGCGAACACTCAGCCTGCGCTGTGTTCACGTCGTATCTATCTGCCGGTCAACGATGGTCGTCTGTTTGCACTGGACGCAGAGACCGGCGAACGCTGCCCGGCATTTGGCGTTAACGGCGAGCTGGATCTGCAACACAAACAGCCTGTCACCACTGCGGGTCAGTATGAGCCGACCTCACCGCCGGTGATTACTAACACCACCATCGTGATGGCGGGTGCGGTTACCGATAACTACTCAACCCGCGAGCCGTCAGGCGTGATTCGTGGCTTTGATGTGAATACCGGCAAACTGCTGTGGGTATTTGATCCAGGCGCAAAAGATCCTAATGCCATTCCGGCTGATGAACACACCTTCACCATGAACTCTCCGAACTCATGGGCACCGGCAGTTTACGATCCGAAACTGGATACCGTTTATCTGCCAATGGGCGTGAGCACACCGGATATCTGGGGCGGTAACCGCACACCAGAGCAGGAGCGTTATGCAAGCAGCGTGCTGGCCCTGAACGCCACCACCGGTAAGCTGGTCTGGTCTTATCAGACTGTGCATCACGATCTGTGGGATATGGATCTGCCGTCGCAGCCTACGCTGGCTGACATCACCGACAAAGATGGCAACACCGTACCGGTTGTCTACGCGCCAGCGAAAACCGGCAACATCTTTGTACTGGATCGCCGTACCGGCAAGCCAGTCGTGCCTGCGCCAGAAACGCCAGTGCCACAGGGTGCTGCTAAAGGCGATCACGTTGCCGCCACTCAGCCCTACTCTGAGCTGACCTTCCGTCCGAAACAGAATCTCACGGACAAGGATATGTGGGGCGCAACGATGTTTGACCAGCTGGTGTGCCGCGTGATCTTCAAGCGCCTGCGCTATGAAGGTCCGTTCACCCCGCCATCTGAGCAGGGTACGCTGGTGTTCCCGGGTAACCTCGGTATGTTCGAATGGGGCGGCATCGCAGTCGATCCTCATCGTCAGATCGCGATTGCTAACCCAATGGCGCTGCCGTTTGTCTCTAAGCTGATTCCACGTGGCCCAGGCAACCCGATTGAGCCGCCGAAAGGCGCTGAAGGTGGTTCAGGTACTGAAACCGGTATTCAGCCTCAGTATGGCGTGCCGTATGGCGTCGAGCTGAACCCGTTCCTGTCACCGTTTGGTCTGCCATGCAAACAGCCTGCCTGGGGTTACATCTCCGCGGTGGATCTGAAGACCAACAACGTGGTGTGGAAACAGCGTATCGGTACCGTTCGCGATAGCGCACCGGTTCCGCTACCGTTCAAAATGGGTATGCCGATGCTGGGTGGTCCTATCACCACCGCAGGTAAGGTGTTCTTCATTGGTGCGACCGCAGATAACTACCTGCGTGCTTTCAGCACTGATACCGGCGAACTGTTATGGCAGGCACGTCTGCCAGCAGGCGGCCAGGCGACACCAATGACCTATGAAGTGGATGGCAAGCAGTACGTTGTCATCGCGGCAGGGGGTCACGGCTCGTTTGGTACCAGGCTGGGCGATTATGTGATTGCCTACGCGCTGCCTGACCAGAAGTAATTCACGCAGCTGTGAATAAACTAAGGCGGACTCCGGTCCGCCTTTTTTGATCGCACTACTTTTTCATGCCACGCCAGTTGAGCCAGGCGCAAAACAGCATCACCACGCAGGTTGCCAGAAACACCGGCCGCATCCCGAATGCACCGCCCACCAGTCCACCGAACAGCGGGCCGCTGACCTGGCCGATATATTGTGCCGATGTCGAATATCCCAGCATCCGCCCAACCTGTGAGCCTGGCACGTTATGACGAATAATCGCCGTGATGCACGGCATCAACCCGCCCAGCGCCATCCCCATCAGAAAACGCAGCAGCACCAGTTGCCAGGCCGCCGTGATAAATGCCTGGGGTATCAGCAGCAGCCCGCTAACGACTAAACCGCCGGTCAGCACCCGCCAGTGCCCTACCCGATCGGCCAGCCGACCCAGTCGTGGTGCCGCCAGGACCGTGCCCAGCGCCGCCGCGGACATCACCAGTCCGGCTATCAGGGTGATCTGGTGGTCGCCCTGCACAAACTCGCCCACGTAAAGCGTAATAATCGGCTCAATCGACATGCTGGCGAAGATCAGCAACATGCCAGAGAGCCACATCAGCCGTATCAGGCTGTGATTAACCGGCCCGGCTTCAGGATGCGGTTGCTGGCTGGCGCGCGATGTAGCGGGAGCACGTGGCTGCTCTTTGAGTAAAAAGGTGGTGGCGAGGAAGGCGAGAAAAATCACGGCACCGGTCAGCCAGAAAGTCTGACGAATCCCGATCAGTGGCGGTAATACACCGCCCAGCAGCGGTCCGACCACGTTACCGGCCATAATACCGGAAGACAATACCCCCAGCGCCCAGCCGGTCTGCGCTTTCGGCGTTTGTGCCGCCACCAGAATGGTCGATCCCGATGCGTAGCCGCCCAGCAGCCCCGCCAGCAGGCGCAGCGCCACCAGTTGCCAGGGCGCGGTCGCCATGCCAATCAGCGACATCGCAATCGCCATCCCGAGACTGGCCCGAATCAGCATCAGCTTACGACCATAGCGGTCAGCCAGCCTGCCCCACAATGGCGCCGTCAGTGCGGCGCTGAAAAAGGTCGCGCCGTAGGCAAGGCCGGACCAGCGGGCAATAGCGGCAGGCTGCTCAACGCCGAGTTGCTGCACATAGAGCGGCAGGAACGGCAGCAGCAGCGTCATCGCCACGATAGTGGTAAAAGAGCCGACGACGCAGACCCCTAAGTTACGTCGCCAGTGCTGAAACTCTGCAGTTTCGGGTGACTGTTGCATGATGATATCCGGTGAGTAATCAGGGATACAGGCTAACCGGCGTAGCGGAGTAACAACAGTCGCGGCGGGATAGTTACTCTGTGGCGCTGATTGTTGTCAGCAGGCAACAATCAGCCTGTGTTCAGCGCCGCAACCAGGGCATCACACAGCAGCGTCACGGGCGAGGCCGGTTCAGGCGTGTCGTGCAGCAGCAGATAACTTTGCAGACGATCCATCTGCCACTCCGGCAGCAGTTGCTGAATATCCCCGCGCGCCATCGCCTCCTGGGCCATGTAGGAGGGCAGATAGGCGATGCCGCTCCCTGCCAGTGCCGCATTGAGCAGCGCCATGCTGTTATTGGCGCGAAAACGGCTACGTACATCCAGTGCCAGCCGCTGTTTATCACGGCGGAACGGCAGTGCGGCGGTGTGCGCCGGACCATGAAACAGCAGCAGGTCGTGGCGTGGCAGCATCTCAGGATGTGTGATAGCGGGTCGCTGCGCCAGGTAGGCGGGCGCGGCATAGAGCCCCCACTCGATTTCGCTCAGTACCCGAAAATTGCCCTGCTGTGGCGATCGGGATCGGATCACAATCGCCAGATCCGCCTGATCATCCAGCCGATCGTGACTGCGATCGGTCAGATCAAGATCGACATTGATATGCAGATGCCGACGCAGAAAGCGATTAAGAACAGGGACTACGCACTGGCAGCCGAACGTGACGGGTGCCTGCAGCCTGACATGGCCGGCGGGCTGCTGATGCACCTGCTGCACAAAGGCTTCGGCGCGCTGCACTTCGGCCAGCATCCGCACACAGTAGGGATAGTACGCCTGGCCCAGCTCGGTCAGCGCCAGCCGCCGGGTGGTACGTTGCAGCAGCCGGATACCGAGCCGCAGCTCCAGACGGGCGATCTCCCGGCTGACATGGGATTTGGACAAGCCGAGTGCGCGTGCCGCCTCACTGAAACTCTGTAATTCCACAACCCGTGCAAATAACAACATGGCGGTTAAATTCGCGCCGTTTTCCATGTTTCCCGACTCCGACAGTAAAGGGATGCTGGCAACAAACTAACACGTCCGGACGGGGTCACTGTGGCTGATGGGCAAAAAAAATCGAGGCGAAGAGCAGGTGGAGAGAGACGCAAAGCGCGGGCCGACCTTCCCGTCCGCAGGCTGTGACGGGAAGGTCTTATCAGGCATCAGCTGGCCATCGCCAGAGGGAATAGCAGCCGATCCGGCTCGACGCGACGCTGACGGCGCAACTGGCCAGGCGTCACCATAAAGTAGTTTTTAAACGTGCGGGTATAGGCCTGCTGGGTATCAAAGCCATAGTTCATCGCCACCTGCAGTATCGCTTCGTTGCTGCTCAGCAACGTGAGCGCAGACTCGGTTAAACGGCGCTGACGGATATACTCTGCCAGTGAAAAGCCGGTATGCTGGCGAAACAGCCGTTGCAGATGCCAACGCGAATAGCCCGAGCGGCGCGCCACCTCATCCAGATGCAGATCGTGTCCTAAGTTGTTCTCAATCCAGTCCAGCAAACTCCGAATAAACTCGCGCTGATTCATGGTTCCTCCTGTTGATGCTGATGTGCAGTGGAGCCACTCTACCCGCTAAAATTTATCCCTTAATTAGCAGAAAATTAGCGCAGAATTAGCAACGGCTGAAACGGAGGCGGGATCGCGCGGCCAGCGGGGCTTTAGTGTGAAAGTTCGTGAAGAGATTGCTGCTGAAAAAAGGCAGAAGATAAAAACGCTGAGTCAGACAAATTTATTTCTGCATCATAAGTGACGGGGGCATTCAGCCCTGTCAGGCGTCAACATGTTTGAGATATCGCTGATATTCCTGAGCCAGAAAATCAACGCCTTCCTTTCGGGTGACATAATCAACATCAATTGAGGTTATGGATGTTACATCAGGCTGATCAGGATAAAGATGCAGGTAGGTCAGATACCAGTACATAACAGCCTGACCGCCTACAGTAATAACCGGTGACGGAAGTTGTCCGGCGTTATCAATAAGATAACGGTTAAGTTTAAGGATCTGTTCTTCTGGAGGAATAGCGTGCAATGTCATAAAAAAAGCCCACCTGTATGATGAGCTTATTTTACTACCTGGCTGATTTCAGCACGGCGTGACATCAGAAAAATGCGAGGCTGCGTCCACTTTTTGCAGGCACAATACCCTGAGGACGTTTTTCAAGCACGCGGCCTGGAGCCTGACCATTTCGGACGGCTTCAACACGCTCCTGATACTCGCGCTGATGTCTGATTTTTGCTTCCTGGGCTGACATACTATTCACCGCTGAAATGTCTGGCATTAATCTGTTGCTCAAATATACGTCACCGCATTTACGCTTGCAATCGCTGGCATCTCAATGGATATGGATGGGGACATCAGGCCACCTGACTCCTTCATAAAATACCGGTGACGGCGGTCCGCGAAATAATTCATGCTGTGGCAAGGCGGCAACTGCGCGAGTCCCCAGGAGCTGACATAAGTCAGTGACTGGGGTGAGCAAAAGCAGCCAACGCCGCCACAGTGCGAAGTATGACGGCGGATAATTCTGGCCTAACAATTGGTGAGTAAACTCCCCTCATCTTTCTGAAGGAGATCAGCCATGCGCGTGTTACTGGTTGAAGATGATGAAATGATCGGCGCGAACCTGCAGCAGGCACTGGAGGGCGCGGGCTGGTCGGTGGACTGGGTGCGTGATGGCATCTATGCCCAGAATGCCTGGAGCGAAGGCGGCTACAGCTGCGTGCTGCTCGATCTCGGCTTACCGCGCGATGATGGCCTGCAGGTACTGCGCCGGGCGCGCGGGCGCGGCGACGCCACGCCGGTGCTGATTCTTACCGCGCGCGACACGGTGGCGCAGCGGATTCAGGGACTCGACAGCGGCGCTGACGACTACCTGCTTAAACCGTTCGATTTACAGGAAGTTATGGCCCGGATGCGCGCGATTACCCGACGTAGTCACGGCGCAGCAGACTCGGTGCTGGGCAGCGGCGATGTGCAGCTGGATATGATGACCCGCGAAGTGCTCTACAAAGGACAGCGCGAGCAGCTTACGGCGCGCGAATATGCCCTGCTCTACGCCCTGCTGGAGCGGCCAGGCGCTATTCTGTCGCGCGAGCAGCTGGAAAATCGCATCTATGGCTGGGGCGATGAAGTCAGCAGCAACGCGGTGGATGTCCTGATCCACGGGATGCGCCGCAAGCTGGATAACGACGTGATCCGCAACGTGCGCGGGCTGGGCTGGCGGGTACCGGCAATATGAAACCCTTCACCTTTATGCGTTCATTACGCAACAAATTACTCTCTACGCTGCTGATTATTCATCTGCTGATGATCGGCGGCGTCACCTGGTATTTCTTCAGCTGCTACGGCGATATGGTCGGCACCATGAAGGACGATCAGCTGGCAAAAATCGCTGATGCCTGGTCCACTAATAAACAGATGCCCGCCCTGATGCCGATGCTTATTGCGCCTGACAAGGCGAAGAGCGCCTTTGTGGTGCAACTGTGGGACGATCGGGGTCAGTTACGGGCCAGCTCATGGCCGGAGCTGCAGGCTCCGCTGCAAAATCAACGGGGCTATCGCGACGTGCATGTGGGTCAGTGCGACGACTGCGAATGGCGCATCTATACCCGGCCCGGCTTACCTGGCAGCGAGATCAAAACCATCCAGGTGATGCACAACCTCAGCTACATGAAGGCATTGATGGTCAAGCGGGCGCTGTCAGCGATCATTCCGTTGATCCTGATGATGCCGCTTTCACTGCTGGTGATCTGGCTGGTGGTGCGCAAGATCACCCGGGATCTGCAGGTCGCTTCGCGTCAGATTGCCGCGCAGGAGACGCATCATCCGCACAATGTCTCACCCGAAGGCTTGCCGGATGAGATCCTGCCGCTGGTGGCCGCCTACAACTCGCTGCTGAGTAAGCTGCGTGAGGCCTGGTCGTCGCAGCGTCAGTTCCTGGAAGATGCGGCGCATGAGCTGCGCACGCCGGTAACGGCGGTGACCTTGCAGCTGGAAAATCTGCGTCAGCACATCCAGCCAGGCGAAGCGAGCCGACAGTTCAGCCAGCTGGAAGCGGGCGTCACACGCACCCGTCATCTGGTCACGCAGTTACTCAATGTCTCGCGTCAGGATGACCAGAGCGTGGTCGCCAGCGTCGAGCATATCGAACTGGACGATCTGCTGAAAGAGAGCATTGAGCAGCTGATGGTAGTGGCAGATAAACGCGGCATCGATATCGGCTTTAATGGCTCCACGCAGTATCGTCTGCAGGCCAGCCGTTCCGAGCTGCGCAGCCTGTTCGACAATCTGATTGGTAACGCCATGTTGCACACGCCGGAGGGCAGCCTGGTCGATGTGCTGCTGCATCGGGTCGCAGGTAAAACAGTGGTCGATATTGTCGATAACGGGCCAGGCATGCCGGAATCCTTTATCGAACGCGCCTTTGACCGTTTTACCCGTTCACCTGACGTTAAAGCCCAGGGCAGCGGGCTGGGATTATCCATTGTGCGCAACGTCGCACAGAAGCATCAGATTCACGTCGCCCTTTCCAATTGCATGACGCCACAGGGTGCCATTTGTGGTTTGCAGGTTCGCGTCACCCTTCCCTGATCCCGCCCGTTTGATCACGAACCAGACAACGTAAACGGTTGCCTGGTTCCGTTCGATCCTGGTCATTATTGTGAAGCGCATCACATTTTAGCTGAATTGTAATGCAACACTTTTTGACAAACGTGAGCAAAATCTATTTTCTATCGATCTGTTACAGGCACGCTACGCGGGCTGAAGAACTGGCTGTTATTTGCTGTGAAACCCTCATTCCCATCAAGGGACCGATTTCTCTCTGACTGCGTCTGCTGTGCGGCGGTCAAAAGCATGTGGCTGATAATAATGAAATTTAAAACGTTGATAGCAGGTGCCGTGCTGGCATGTTCATTGAGTGGCGCTGCGCAGGCCGCTGAAAGCGATCCGCAGTATGTCTCCGACTGGTGGCATCAGAGCGTTAACGTGGTAGGCAGCTACCACACCCGTTTCGGACCGCAGTTTAACAACGACGTTTATCTGGAATATGAAGCGTTTGCGAAGAAGGACTGGTTCGATTTTTATGGCTACCTCGATCTGACCAACTTCTTCGGCGCAGGCAACAGCAACGCCAACGGCATTTTTGATCACGGTTCACCGATGTTTATGGAGATTGAGCCGCGCTTCTCTATCGACAAACTGACCGGCACCAGCCTGGCGTTTGGTCCGTTCAAAGAGTGGTATTTCGCTAACAACTACATCTACGACATGGGCCGCAACAGCGATAGCCGCCAGAACACCTGGTATATGGGTCTGGGCACCGATATCGATACGCACAGCGATGTCGGCCTGTCGCTGAACGTCTACGCAAAATATCAGTGGGAAAACTACGGTGCGGCGAATGAAAACAGCTGGGATGGCTATCGCTTCAAAGTGAAATACTTTGTGCCAATCACCACGCTGTGGGGCGGTAATCTGGGCTATGTGGGCTTCACCAACTTCGACTGGGGTTCCGATCTCCGCGATAAAGGCGGTTCATCACGCACCAGCAACTCCATCGCCTCCAGCCATATTCTGTCACTGGGTTACGATCACTGGCACTTCTCTGCGGTGGCGCGTTACTTCCACAACGGCGGACAGTGGGCGGATGGTCAGGAGCTGAATTTCGGCAACGCGCCGTTTGAAGTGAAATCGACTGGCTGGGGTTACTACCTGGTGGCGGGTTATAACTTCTGATTACGTGCGGCGGCCTGAATAGCGCCGCCGCGCATTAATCCGGGCAGTTGCCATTAATTAATACGGCGCCGCAAATTACGACGCCGGCTGGCCCGATTATTCCTGCGGCTTCTCGACGTTGATGCGCCATGGAATGTTGAACTTATCAATGAACATCGCGAATCCGTTCGACCAGAACGTCTCCTGCCACTCAGTTGTCACCTTGCCGCCTGCCGACAGTTTCTCAAACCAGGCTTTACCCTTTTCGACATCGGTAGTTGAGAGACTGACCGCGTAACCGGCATGCTCAGACGCTGGCGGCTGATCGGTGTTGCCATCGCTCAGCATCAGCTCACCATCACCAATACGCAGCTGGGCATGCATGATCTTTTCTGGCGGCTGCGGCGCGGCAGACTGATCGCCGACCTGCTCACCCTGATCCGGCATATCACCGAATTTCATTTTAGAGAGCAACTCTCCCCCGGTCGCCTGCAGGTAAAAGTCGATAGCCTCTTCGCAACGGCCATAGAGAAACAGATAAGGACTGACTTGCATCGTAACCTCTATATTTGTCGGGTGGATTTTTTTCAGTACCTTAACAGTGTAGACGATCGACTTTACTCGCTGATTTTACTGGCAATAACGGCGAAAGAGTTGTGCCATATAACTGCTCATTGGGGTCAGCGTCGTGTCTTTGCGCTGGATCAGATAGAAGATCGCTTTCGGCAGGGGTTCGTCGAGCGTCAGCGCCACCAGCGACCGGCCCAGAATCGGGTCGTCAATGACGTCGACCGACAGAATACTGATGAAATCGCTTTGCGCGACCAGGCTGGTGCAGGCCATAAAGGTTTCACAGGTCACCACAATTTTCGGGGCCATGCCGCGTTCGCCAAACAGATCGTGCAACAAGCGGTAGTAACTGCCTTTAGGCGTTGGCATCGTCCAGTCCGCCTGCTGTAACTCCGCCAGAGAACGCGCCTTTTCCAGCGGATGGCCTTTGCGCACCACCACCTTGTACTCGCGCTCCATCATCCGCTCATACATCAGCTCCTGATCGAGATGGCTCTGATCGTAGGTATTAATGGTGAAATCGAGCGCGCCCTGGCGCAGTTCATGCACCATCGACACCAGCTGGCCTTCGACGATGCGCACCTTCACCAGCGGGTATTCACGATGAAACTGGTTAATCACCTGCGGCATAATGGTGCGCGCCACGCTACCACCGACGCCGATATTCACCTGACCGCCACCCAGTCCCAGCCGCTGCTGAATATCCTCTTCGGCGACCCGCAGCTCTGCCAGCACCAGGCTGGCATGCCGAAAAAAGTTATCACCGATATCGGTTAACACCACGCCCTGCTGACGGCGGATAAACAGCTTTGCCCCCAGCTCGCGCTCCAGTTCCTGAATCGCTTTGGTTAACGCCGGTTGTGACAGCCCGGAAAGACGGCTTGCCGCCCGGATACTGCCCTGTCGCGCCACGTCAACGAAGGCGCGCAGCTGATGGAGCTTGAGATTGGCAGACATAATTTTGCGATAACCGTTGTTTATCAGTCACAAGATATTCGCATCTTATGCCGGTCAATACCATTGTGTAGATTCGGAACAGTGCATAAAAAATCAACACCGAGGAGAGAGCCGATGAACCCCCTTTCAGACCACGTCAGCGCCCGGCTGCCACAGCTGCAACAGTGGCGTCGCGACTTCCATCACTATGCCGAATCGGGCTGGCTGGAGTTCCGCACCGCCACCTTCGTCGCTGAAGAGCTGCATAAGCTCGGTTATCAACTGAAGCTGGGCCGTGAGGTCATCGACGCCGACGCGCGGATGGGCTTGCCCGACGAGGCAGTGCTGAAGCAGCAGGAAGCGCGCGCGCTGCAACAGGGCGCGCTGCCGCAGTGGATCAGCCACTTCTCCGGCGGATTCTGCGGCATCGTGGCAACGCTTGAGACCGGCCGTCCTGGCCCGGTGATGGGCTTCCGCGTCGATATGGATGCCCTGGATCTCAACGAGAGCCAGGCTGACGATCATCTGCCGCAGCGTGAAGGGTTCGCCTCCTGCAACGCAGGCATGATGCACGCCTGCGGACATGACGGCCACACCACCATCGGGCTGGGTCTCGCCTCGGTGCTGATGGCGATGAAAGATCAGCTCAGCGGCACGATTAAACTGATCTTCCAGCCCGCCGAAGAGGGTGTGCGCGGCGCAAAAGCGATGGTGGCGGCGGGCGTGGTCGATGACGTTGATCGCTTCACCGCCATTCATATCGGCACCGGCGTGCCGGCAGGCGAAGTGGTGTGCGGCAGCGACAGCTTCCTCGCCACTACCAAGCTGGATGTTCACTTTACCGGCGTCGGTGCCCATGCGGGCGGTCGTCCTGAAGAGGGGCGTAATGCCCTGCTGGCCGCCGCACAGGCAACGCTGGCGCTGCATGGTTTAACCCAGCACAGCGGCGGCGTGGCACGGGTCAACGTGGGCGTGCTGCAGGCGGGAACCGGCCGCAACGTGGTAGCCGACTGCGCCCTGCTGAAAGTCGAAACCCGTGGCGTGACCAATCAGGTCAACGACGACATCTATCAGCAGGCGCTGCGGGTGATTGCCGGTGCGGCGGCGATGTATGGCGTTGAGCAGCAGGTCTCGCTGATGGGGGCCGCACGCAGCTGTACACCGACGCAGCCATGGGTTGATTTCATCCATCAGCAGGCGGACGCGCTCGGTATCTTCAACTCCGTGGTCGATCGTAAAGCGCAGGCGGCAGGTTCGGAAGATGCGACCTACATGATGGAACGGGTAAAGCAGCGCGGCGGTCAGGCCTCTTACGTCATTTTTGGCTGTGAGCTGGCGGCGGGTCACCACAATGCGAAATTCGACTTTGATGAGCGGGTGATGCCGGACGCCATCACGCTGCTGGCGACGCTGGCGCTGAACCAGGCGCAGTATGGGGGCTCACGATGATGGAAGACTTTATTGCCGACTATATCGCTCGTCATCAGCTTCGTTTCAGCACGCTCAGTGACGCCATCTGGGACACACCGGAGACCCGCTTTGCTGAAACCCGCTCGTCAGCCCTGCTTTCTGATGCGCTGGCAGAAGAGGGATTCAGAGTGGAACGCGGCGTGGGTGGCATCGATACAGCGTTTATCGCCAGTGCGGGCAGCGGCAAGCCGGTGATTGCCATCCTTGGCGAGTTCGATGCGCTGGCGGGCCTGAGTCAGCAGGCGGGCTGCGCCCGGCCACAACCTCTGGAAGCCAACGGCAACGGACACGGCTGCGGTCACAACCTGCTCGGCACGGCAGGTGTTGCGGCGGCCTGCGCCGTGAAAGCCTGGATGGAACAGCATCACACGGGTGGCACGGTTCGCTTTTACGGCTGCCCTGGCGAAGAAGGCGGTTCGGGCAAGACTTTTATGGTGCGCGAAGGGCTGTTTGACGACGTTGATGCCGCCGTGACCTGGCATCCGGAGGGGTTCAGCGGCATGTTCAATCTGCGCACCCTCGCCAATATTCAGGCGGCGTTCAGCTTCAAAGGGGTTGCGGCGCACGCGGCCAATTCTCCCCATCTGGGCCGAAGCGCCCTGGATGCCGTCACGCTGATGAATACCGGGGCCAATTTTCTGCGCGAGCATATTGTTCAGGAGGCACGTCTGCACTACGCCATCACCAACAGCGGCGGTGTATCGCCAAACGTGGTGCAGGCGGATGCGGAGGTGCTCTACCTGATCCGCGCCCCGGAACTGCCACAGGCGCAGGCGATTTATGAACGGGTGATCAATATCGCCAGGGGTGCAGCGCTGATGACCGACACCACGCTGACCGTACGTTTTGACAAAGCCTGCTCGGATTACGTCCCGAATCGCGCGCTGGAAGCGGTCATGGAGCGTTATTTGCATCAGTTTGGTTTGCCCGACTACAGCGACGAAGAACGCGCGTTTGCGGCTGAACTGCGTGCCACGCTCACTGATGACGATCTGCGCAATGCCCGGCTCAATGCCGCCCGAACCGGTAGTGAAGCCGGTCACGCCTGGGCTGAACAACTGGGCGACAAGCTGTTTATGGATGAGGTCGCGCCCTATGCGGTCACACGTGATCTGCTTTATGGCTCCACCGACGTCGGCGATGTCAGCTGGGTGACGCCGACTGCACAGTGTTTTGCGCCCTGTTTTACCTTCGGCACGCCGCTGCACACCTGGCAACTGGTGGCGCAGGGCCGCACCAGTATCGGGCATAAGGGGATGTTTCTGGCGGGCAAAGTGATGGCGGCCACGGTGCTAACGCTGTTAACGGATCGGCAGGCGCTGGCTGGCTGCCGGGCCGAGTTTGATCGGGTACGCGCCGCACAGCCCTATCACTGCCCGATCCCGGCGGGGATCACACCAACAAAACTGGCCGAATGAGCCAACGGCCGTGTCTCTGACGCGGACCACTATAAAAAAATATTGCAAACACTTCCCCGATTCAGCGGTGCCGGAACTGAACTCACCGCCTGTCGCACAACGCGACCGGCGTCAGGCCTTGCTACCGCCGATAAAAGGGACACAAGACGAGAACCAATACCATGGAAGCAACATCCGAGAACCGCAGTCCTGGCCGGCTCTTCAGCTGGATCGAGCGCGCGGGGAATAAAGTCCCCAACCCGTTTTTACTGTTTGTCTATCTGATCGTGGTGCTGATGGTGGCGACCGCCATTATCAGCGCGCTGGATCTGGCGGTGAAGAACCCGAGCAACGGCGAAATCGTGCGGGTGAATAACCTGCTGAGCGTCGCAGGCATTCAGTGGATCCTGCCAAATATCATCAAAAATTTCAGCAGCTTTACCCCGCTGGGATCGATTCTGGCGCTGGTGATTGGTGCCGGACTGGCGGAAAAGGTCGGCCTGCTCCAGTCGCTGATGGTGAAGATGGCGTCACGCGTCAGCCGCCGTTATGCCAGCTACATGGTGCTGTTTATCGCCTTTTTCAGCCATATCTCCTCGGATGCCGCGCTGGTAGTGATGCCGCCGCTGGGCGCACTGATCTTTCTGGCGGTGGGCCGTCATCCGGTGGCGGGCCTGCTGGCCGCCATTGCCGGTGTGGCCTCCGGCTTTACCGCCAACCTGCTGATTGTCACCACCGATGTGCTGCTCTCGGGCATCAGCACTGAAGCGGCTAAAGCGGTCAGCGACACGGTGCATGTCAGCGTCATCGATAACTGGTTCTTTATGGCCACGTCGGTGATTGTGCTGACGATTGTGGGCGCGCTGCTGACCGATAAATTTGTCGAGCCGCGACTGCCAAAGTGGCAGGGCAACGGCGAGAAGCTGGCGGCGCTGACGCCGCTTGAAAACCGCGGTCTGCGGGCTGCCGGGATCGCCGCGCTGCTGTTTATCGCCCTGATGGCGCTGCTGGTGGTGCCGGAAAATGCACCGCTGCGCAATCCCGCCACCGGCGCCATTATTCCCTCGCCTTTTATTCAGGGCATTGTGCCGATCATCATTCTGTTCTTCTTTGTGGTGGCGATTGCTTATGGCGTGGTCACCCGACAGATCCGCCGTCCGGATGATATCCCGCAGCTGCTGGTCGATCCGATGAAGGGCATGGCGGGTTTTATCGTGATGGTGTTTCCGCTGTCGCAGTTCGTGGCGTTCTTCAACTGGAGCAACATGGGAAAATTCATGGCGATCGGGCTGACCGATGTGCTGGAGAGCGCAGGCGTCAGCGGCGCGCCCGCTTTTCTCGGCCTGATGTTCCTGTCGGCGTTTCTCTGCATGTTTATCGCCAGCGGCTCAGCCATCTGGTCGATTCTGGCGCCGGTCTTTGTGCCGATGTTTATGCTGCTCGGCTTCCATCCCGCCTTTGCCCAGATGATTTTCCGCATCGCCGACTCCGCCGTGCTGCCGCTGGCACCGATGTCGCCGTTTCTGCCGCTGTTTCTCGCCTTTTTGCAGCGTTACCAGAAAGATGCGCAGCTCGGCACCTATTACGTGCTGATCTTCCCCTATCCGCTGGTGTTCTTTATCAGCTGGATAGCGCTGCTGCTGGTGTGGTATCTGCTGGGTCTGCCGATCGGGCCAGGCGTCTGGCCGAAGCTGCCGTAAAGCTGAGTGCCACGGATGGCAAAACCTGCAACGTACGTTGCTAAATAGTCAGCAACGACCCTCTCGGCAACGGCGGATGAATTGACTATTCTGCTATTTCTTCGCTTGCTAACGGTTAACTATTTTAATAAGCCTCCGACCGGCTGCGAGTCGTCTCCACACTGCCTGAGGTTCACGCTGACATGACCACCTCCTCCACCAGCCTGCCACCGATGAACGCTTCATCGGTGGCCCGTAACAGCTTAGCCGCTCGTGTTGATGCGCTGCCCTCCTCCGCCGGATTGTGGCGCTTTATTACGCTGCTGGCGCTGGGCGGCTTTTTTGAGCTTTATGACCTGTTTGAAACCGGCTACATCAGTACCGGCCTGCTGTCAGCGGGCGTATTTCACACGGGTGCGGCAGGCGTGCTGGGCTTCTCCGATCAGGCGGCCTTCGCCTCAGCCACTTTTCTCGGTCTGTTTTTTGGTGCCAGCCTGCTGGCGCCCTACGCTGACCGCTTTGGTCGCCGTCTCACCTTTATGTGCGCGCTGCTGTGGTACGGACTGTTTTCGCTGCTGATGGCGTTCCAGCAGAGCGCGGAGATGATTATTCTGTTCCGCTTTCTGGTAGGGATCGGGCTGGGCGTCGAGCTGGTGACCATCGACACCTATCTGTCGGAATGGGTGCCGACCCATCTGCGCAGCCGCGCCTTTGCCTTCTCCTTTTTCGTGCAGTTTTTATCGGTGCCGGTCGTGGCACTGATGTCGTGGTGGCTGATTCCGCAAACGCTGTTCAGCCTTGAAGGCTGGCGCTGGGTGGTCATTGCGGGCGCGGTCTGCTCGCTGGTGATCTGGCTGGTGCGCAGGAACCTGCCGGAGTCGGCGCGCTGGCTGGCGCAGCAGGGTCGTCATCAGGAGGCGCATCAGGTGCTGTCCACGATGGAGCAACGCTGCGGCATCGCGGCCGGCCCCGCTTTTTCAGCCGATGACGCCGCGGCGCAGCTGCCAAAACGGGGGCGCTTCAGCGAGATCTGGTCACCCGCTTACCGCAAGCGCACCCTGATGCTGGTGGTGATGAATTTTTTCCAGGCGATCGGCTTTTTCGGCTTTGGTAACTGGCTGCCTGCGCTGCTGTCAGGCCGCGGTGCCACGGTGACGCACAGTTTGCTTTATGCCTTCTTCATCACGCTCGCCTATCCGCTGGGATCGCTGATCTGTAGCCGCTACGCCGATAAGCTGGAAAATAAGTGGCAGATCGTCCTGTCGTCGCTGATGACGGTGGTGTTCGGCACGCTGTTCGCCTTCCAGACGCAGCCGGTGTTGCTGATTCTCTGCGGCTTCCTGATCACCTGGTCCAACGCCTGGCTGACTTTCAGTTTTCACGCCTATCAGACCGAGATTTTCCCGACCCATATTCGGGCACGGGCGGTCGGCTTCTGCTACTCCTTCAGCCGTCTCTCTACGGTATTCAGCAGTATTTTGATTGGGGTGATCCTGCAGTATGCCGGTACGCCAGGTGTGATTACCTTTATCGTGCTGAGCATGGTGATGGTGATGCTGTCGGTAGGGATTTACGGGCCGAAAACGCGCGGTATCGATCTGGAGAATATCTAAAAGAAAAGGCCGTCATCCTGATGATGACGGCCTTTTTTACTGCCGATTATTTGCCTTCCAGTACCCGGATATCTGCACTGCCCAGCCGATCTTTCTCATCTTTACGCAGCTCAGCGACCTGTTTCGCGCTGACCGGCTCCGACGCCTTGTTGCCCCAGCTGTTACGCACGAAGTTCACCACGTCCGCCACCTGCTGATCGTCAAGACGCCAGCCAAATGCTGGCATGGTAATGGTCGACGGCGCGCCATTAACGCCAGGCAACTGTCCGCCCACCAGCACGATATGGATCAGTGAGGTCGGATCGTCCGCCAGCACCACCGGATTACCGCGCAGCGCCGGATAGAAACGTTTATAGCCGCTGCCATCGGTTTTATGGCACGCCGCACAGCTGTCGACGTAGGTGGCTGCCCCCGTCGCACTGTCGTCACCTTTCCACAACGCTTTGGCGGTAGCGTCATCGACGCTGAAGGCTGCCTGATGCGGATCTTTCGCGCCCAGCGACTTCAGATAGCGCGCAATCGCCGTGATATCGGACTCGCTCAGGTGCTGCAGGCTGTGTTCCACCACGTCGGTCATGCCACCAAAAGCAGCGGTCTGATCGTTGCGGCCATAGCGCAGGAACTGACGCAGGTCCTCTTCGCTCCAGCGACCCAGTCCATCGCGGTTGTCACCACGCAGATTGCTGGCGGTCCAGCCATCAATCGGTGCGCTGCTGCCCGCCAGATAGTCGCTGCCCTCATTGTTGGTCAGCGCCTTCTCCTGCATCGTGATGCTGCGCGGCGTGTGACAGGCCCCGCAGTGACCCAGTCCTTCTACCAGATAGCGACCACGTGCCAGCACCGGATCTTCCTGGGCTGCAGGCTGGAACGCTTTCACGTCGGGCGCAAAAATCCCGCGCCAGATCGCCAGCGGCCAGCGCATCGACAGCGGCCAGGGAATGTCGCTCTCCCGGTTTGGCTGCCCGACCGGCGCGACGCCATGCATGAAGTAGGCGTAAAGCGCCTTCATGTCTTCATCGCTGACCACGGCATAAGAGGGATATGGCATCGCCGGATAGAGCGTATCGCCATTTTTCGCCACGCCCTGACGCACCGCTTTCTGGAAGTCGTCGTAGCTGTATTCGCCAATGCCAGTCGCGGGATCGGGCGTAATGTTGGTGGAATAGATGGTGCCAATCGGTGTTGCCATCGGCAGACCACCGGCAAAGGCCGCGCCGCCTTTGCTGGTGTGGCAGGCCACACAGTCACCGGCTCGCGCCAGATACTCACCCCGTTTAACCAGATCGTCCTGGCTGCTCTCCGCCAGGGCGGCGAACGTCAGGGAGCCAAGAATCAGAGCCAGAATGCCATTTTTCATCGCCATGTCCTTATGCCTGCACCAGTGGGCCTGGGTTTTTCAGGTAGTGTTCGCGAATCGCTTTAGCTGACCAGTAGGTCAGCGCCGCCACCATGCCGGTCGGGTTGTAGCCCAGCCCCTGCGGGAAAGCTGATGCGCCCGGTACAAACACATTCGGTACATCCCAGCTTTGCAGATAACGGTTAACCGCACTGGTTTTTGGATCGTCGCCCATGATCGCCCCGCCACTGATGTGGGTAGTCTGATAAACCGTGGAGTCGAAATGGGTGCCAGGCTTTTTCGCGCCGCCGATGATCATCTTCGGATTCATCGCTTCCGCGATATTGCGCATCTTGCCGACCATGAACTGCGCCATTTTGATGTCGTTCTCCTGCCAGTCAAAGGTCATGCGCAGCAGCGGCTGTCCATAGGCATCTTTGTAGTTGGGATCGAGATCAAGGTAGTTGGCGCGATAAGACTGGTGGGCGCCGTGCGCATCCATCGACAGATGATGGGTGTAGGTATCCGCCACCGCCGCTTTCCATTTGCTGCCCCAGTTGGGCGTACCCGCCGGCACCGGCAGGCCGGAGATCGGTTTGGTGCCCGCCTGGTTAACCCAGAATGGCGAACCACCAACAAAGCCCAGCGGCCCATGGTCGAAGTTATCCGCGTTGAAATCATCAACTGCAACACCTGCGCCACCCGCACCGATAAACGGATTAGTGGTGGTGTTCTTATCAAACAGCGCCTTCAGCGTAGAGAGGTTCTGATAGGCGAAGTTGCGGCCTACGGTCCCTTCGTTGGTAATCGGGTTGTAGGGTTTGCCGATGCCCGACAGCAGCATCAGGTGAACATTGTGGAACTGGAAGGCGGAGAGGATCACCAGGTCAGCGGGCTGAATCTGCTCGCGGCCCTGCCCATCCACATAGGTCACGCCGGTCGCACGCGTTTTGTCATCGCTGAGATTGACCCGCAGCACATAAGAGTTATTGCGCAGCTCAAACTTCGGCTCCTGACGCAGCGCAGGCAGGATATTGACGTTAGGCGACGCCTTGGAATACATGTAGCAGGCGTAGCCGCTGCAGTAACCGCAGAAGTTGCACGGCCCCATCTGTGCGCCGTAGGTGTTGGTATACGGACCCGAGGTATTGGCGGACGGCAGATCGTAAGGGTGATAGCCGACCGACTCTGCCGCCTGAGCAAACAGCTGCGCCGAGTAAGTGCGCTTCTGCGCGGGCAGCGGAAAGTTATCTGAGCGATCGGGTGCAAACGGGTTGCCGCCTGTATCTTTGCCGACCACTTTGCCTTTGATACTCCAGGCGCTGCCTGAGGTGCCAAAAACTTTTTCCGCTTTGTCGAAGAACGGCTCCAGCTCATCGTAGCTGACGCCAAAATCCTGAATCGTCATGCCTTCCGGAATGAAGTTCTTGCCGTAGCGCTCTTCGTAATGGCTGCGCATCCGCAACTCAACCGGATCGACACGGAAATGGACGCCGGACCAGTGAAGACCCGCGCCACCGGTACCGGTGCCGGGCAGAAATGCCGCCAGCTGACGATAGGGCACTGCGGTCTGCGACGCATCATGACGAATGGTCACGGTGCTTTTGGAGAGATCCTGGAAAAGCTTTTTGCGGACGTTATAGGTCAGCTCATCAATGGACTGCGGATAGGAGCCATCAGGATAGGTATCACGATGCGGTCCGCGCTCCAGCGCCAGCACGTTCAGGCCCGCTTCGGTCAGCTCTTTCGCCATAATGGCACCCGCCCAGCCGAAGCCGACAATCACCGCATCCACTTTTTTCATTTCGTTTGCCATGCTTAGCTTCTCTCCCCGCGAATCGACACTGACGGGAACGGATAACGTTCGCCGCGCTCTACCCAGTCCATAAAGTCGGCGCGTGCGCCAGGGAAGTTAATCAGCTTCCAGCCGACCATGCCCTGATTCCCGCCGTGTATAGGATCGCTGAAGAAGCCTTCACGGGTATTCTGCAACAGGAAGCTAAAGAAGACTTTTGCCGGCAGCTGGCTGAATTCAGCACTGCCATTTTCCATCGCCTGCAGTAAGGCATCCTGCTGCTCGCCACTGAGCTGGGCGAACACCTTGCCGTGCTGCTTTTTGCTGTAATTATCGGCATCGGCCAGACCGAGGCGGTAGATCTGCTGTGGCACCAGCGGCAGCTGATAGCCCAGCTCTTTCGGCAGGTCGGGGTTAAACGGCCCCTGCATATACCAGTTCGACCCCGTGGCATACGGCGTATTCATCTGACGATCGATAAACTCAGGCACGCCCGCTTCCAGCGCACCAGGCCCGCGTTCATCGCTGGGGATAAGCCGTGCCACGGCGGCGGTAATAAAAGCAAACTCTTCGGCGGTGAACCAGTTCGGCTGGTAGTCGCGCGCCTGCTGTGGCGTGGCCGGGGTTTCAGCCGCCTGTGTGGCCAGCGGCAGGGAGAGAGCACCCATCGCTGTGGAACCTACCGCCATTGCAGGCGCCAGGGTGATTGTCTTCAGCAAAAAATCCCTGCGTGAATGACCCTTTTTTTGTTCTGACATGACATTGCCTCATTCCCGCGCTGACCGGCGGTATGAAAAAAATAGGTGGTTGCGTTGTAATGGTTTTTATCAGCAGATACAGGCCAGGAGCCTGTTTGTTACCGGTAACAAACAACCTATTGTAACACTGCCATTCACAAAGATTTAGTTCCAGGAAACAAAACCGCACAATTTCATTAACATCTATCCCCCTCCTGTCATTAGCAGAAACAACAGACTACAGACAGCGACCCGTCAAAAACGTTATAACAGGCAACACACAACAGCGGAGTGCCTATGTTTAAGTCTTTTTTTCCGCGGCCAGCGCTGTTTTTCAGCTCTGCGGCTGTCTGGAGCTTAGTAGCGATTTTTGCCTGGTTCGGCTTTGCCGCGCATCTGCCCGGCATCTGGCCCACCTTTGAAACAGCAATGAAACAGCCCCTGCCGACGACGGCAGCGCGTTTTATCGCCGTGAGTCAGCTCTGGTTCTACCTCTATTACTGGATCATGGTAGCCATTTTTGCCGGGGCCTGGCGGTTAATTGATGCGCATCCATGGCAACGCTGGTCAGTCTGGGGCTCCGCGCTGATCATCTTTGTTACCTGGTTTGGCGTGCAGGTCGGAGTGGCCATTAACGCCTGGTATGGACCGTTTTATGATCTGATTCAGAAAGCGTTAACCAAAGCGGGGTCGGTGCAGATTGCGGAGTTTTACCATGAGGTTTTCTCTTTTCTCGGCATCGCATTAATCGCGGTGGTGATTGGCGTACTCAACTCCTTCTTTATCAGCCACTGGGTTTTCCGCTGGCGTAGCGCCATGAATAACTACTACATGCACAACTGGCAGCGTCTGCGTCATGTCGAAGGTGCCGCACAGCGTGTGCAGGAAGACACCATGCGGTTTGCGACCACGCTGGAAAACTGGGGTGTCAGTTTTATTCAGGCGATTATGACGCTGGTGGCGTTTTTACCGGTGCTGGTCGCGCTCTCCCATCACGTGAAAGATATTCCCATCCTCGGCAATATTCCTTACGCACTAGTGATTGCCGCTGTGCTCTGGTCAGTGTTTGGTACTGGCTTGCTGGCGCTGGTAGGGATTAAGCTGCCGGGACTGGAGTTCCGCAATCAGCGGGTTGAAGCCGCCTACCGTAAAGAGCTGGTCTACGGCGAAGACAATGCCGATCGTGCCACACCGCAGACGGTTCAGGAGTTGTTCAGTCGGGTGCGGGTTAACTACTTCCGTCTCTACTTTCACTATCTCTACTTCAACATCACCCGCATTCTCTATCTGCAGGTTGATAACGTGTTTGGTCTGTTCCTGCTGTTTCCATCCATTGTGGCGGGCACCATCACGCTGGGCTTACTCAACCAGATCACCAACGTGTTTGATCAGGTGCGCGGCTCGTTCCAGTATCTGATCGCCTCCTGGTCGACGCTGATCGAACTGATGTCGATCTATAAGCGTCTGCGCAGCTTTGAACAGATTCTGGATGATGTTCCGCACGATGAGATGATGCGCGAAGCGTCGGAAGAGGTGTAACGGGTTGGAAAGAGAGAAGCCACGATAATGTGGCTTCTCTCTTCTAATCACAGATCAAAAGCTATTCTTTTGCCTGTCGGCAATTTGACATCGATACTTATCTCGCCTCCCAGAGCCGTAACGTAACGCTTCAGCGTAGAAAGGCGAGGATCATTATCAGCCTGTTCCATTCTGGCGATAGTTGGCTGTTTCACACCCATTGCGTGCGCCATCTCTGTCTGTGACAGGTTAAGTTCTTCGCGCAACATGTGTAGCGCGATAACCTGCCGCATTGCATCGACTTTTTTGGCAATGCGTTCGCGACTCTCCGGACTTTGATTTGCCATCAGCTCTTTTAAATTAGCCATTATCCCCTCCATTCAAATATTTGCGGAATTCAGCATCTGCCAATTTGATCATGTCTTTATAGAATTTCTTTTCCTTAACCCCGGTTTTATCGCCTGCACACAACACAATGCCGCGGCGAGAAGGATCAAAAGCAAAGAAGGCCCGTATCGGTTTGCCTTGATGCTGCACTCTTAATTCTTTCATATTTGGAAAATCAGAGCCGTCTACGGTATCAGCAAACGGCCTCGCTAAATGCGGCCCATACTCAGACAGGATAACTATCGCAGCGAGCATATCCTCCTTCAGTTCCTCACTCTGAGCCTTAAACCACTCATCAAATCTTTTGGTTGTATCCACATCCCACATCGCAACATCCTTATAGCGAATAAGCTATAAATGATGCTATAGCCTGTTCGCTATAAAGGCAAGTGTCTCGCAGGCCGCCAGGGCAAAAGGATATCCCAGACCTCAAACCGGCTTTGAAAATAAAAAAAGCCACTCGTCAGAGTGGCTTTCTCGTTTACAAAGACCGGATGTAAAACAGCTTCAACACAGTAGTGTCCGGGACGTCACGCCTTACAGTGCAATACGCATCACGCTGTCAGGATTTTTTGGCGGCGCCTTACGCGAGCCAGGCTGTTTCACGCTGACATAAAGCACCTTGCCGTCTGCCGAGAGTGCCAGACTGTTAGGCAACGCCGGGGTTTTTACCGTGCGCTTCACCTTATAGCTGCTTGCATCGATGATGCTGACTTCACCCGCTTTACGATGCGTGACATAAAGCTCATCGCGCTCACCATTAAACAGCACCGCCAGCGATTCCGGCACATCAATCCGCTGAATCACCTGCTGATTACGCAGATCAACCACCAGCACCTGCGCCTGCTTTGAATCTGTCAGGAAGGCGCGCTGACCGCGCGTATCCAGCGCGATGTTCAGGAAGAAGTGCTCTTTATCTCCGTCAATCTTCTGCTTTTTCTCAATGGCATTGGTGCGCGCATTGATCGTCACCAGTTCACCATCACCGTTGGTGACGTAGACCTTTTGCGCGTCTGAATCTACCGCCAGGCCGGTGCCCATTTTACCGGTATTCGGGATGGTACTGACAAGTTTCAGCGTGCTGCCATCCACCACCCAGACCACGCTTTGCGGTCCCAGGCCGGTGATATAAACCCGGTTAGTTTTAGCATCAACCGCCACCTGACGCGGCTGCAATGGGCGCACGGTCTCACTGCGCTTACGGCTATCCAGCACCAGCGTGTTGAGCACTTTGCCGCTGCTGGCGTCAATGGCCGTAACCGAGCCGTTTACGGTGTTGCCGATGTAGAGCACGTTGGTTTGCGGGTTGATCGCCGCGCCGAACGATTTCAGCTCCGTGTTGATCGACTGCTGTACCGCCAGCGTAGCCGGGTCGAGACGGAAAACTGTGCCGCCGTCACCGCTGCTGTTCTGCGCTGTCGCCACGAACAGCGCGTTATCTTTCGGGCTGACTGCCAGTTCATAGACGCCTTTACCCACAGCCTGATTGAGATCTTCAGCCTGCACCGCCAGCCATCCTGAGGCAGAGAACAGGGCCGTAGCCAGTAACAGCGGACGCAGGGTCCGGCACGTATTGGTAATCGCTTTCATAACTTCTCCATAGTTAATCCACTGCAGACGCAGTGAAAAGAAAGCCCGACATTGCAACCAGAAACAGCTGACCAGCAGTCAGATGCAGAATTGTTTTTGAGAATAATAATTATTTCGGGGGGAAAGGAACAGGATTATTAGCGGATAAACGCCGCCAGGACGCCCAAAGGCGTCCTGTCAGCACAAGAGGGTAAAACTTAACTTATTTCAGCAGCTCAGCGGTCATGTGAACGCCGTTGTTGGTGTAAGCTTCAGTGATTTTATATGAAGCACCAGCTTCCTGAGCCTGCGCAGCGATTTTCGCTTCAGCACCATCCAGCGTAGAGTCGATGGCGGTCACAGATTGGGCGAAGCTGGCGAATGGCAGAACAGAAAGCGCGATAACAGCTGCAAAAGTTTTGATAGATTTCATGGTCAATTCCTCGGTTAATTTTTATCAGGTAAGGCTTGCTGCCTTGTTGATAGATATATTAGTCCGGAAGTTGATCAGTAAAAAGCGGAGGGTTTTGCTTAACTCGTTCAGTAAAATTGATGATAAAAAGCACATTTCGCACAGTTATCACTCAAAAGGTTAATAATCTACGCCCATTAAAAAAGGCAGCATATATTGCTGCCCTTGAGAATTTAACCGTGATGCCGTACCCGGGTGAAGATGGTCAGCGCGGCCAGCAGCATCAGCACTCCGCTGGCAACGAACACACCGCCTGCGCCGCGCAGGTCAAACATCCAGCCGCCCGCCGCCGCGCCGACAGTAATCGCCAGCTGGATGGTGGCAACCAGTAAACCGCCGCCCGACTCCGCATCATCCGGCACCGCGCGCGAAATCCAGGTTGACCAGCCGGTTGGCATCGAACCAAACGCCATACCCCAGATCGCCACGCCTGCGCCTACCATCCAGCTGACATCGCCAAAGCTCACCAGCAGCAGCGCGGTGACACTCATCAACAGCGCCATGCCACTCAGGGTCAGTGATACGCTGCGGGTGACCAGGAAACCGGCCAGCGAGGTGCCAAAGAAGTTCGCCACACCAAAGGCCAGCAGCACCAGCGACAGCTGATTGAGGTTGAGCTGCGCAACGCTTTCCAGAAATGGACGCAGATAGGTAAAGAAGGCGAAGTGACCGGTAAACATCATGATTACCGCCAGCATTCCCCAGCGCATCACACCAATACGCAGCAGCGCCAGCACCCCGCCGTTGCGGGCTTTGTTCTCTGCCGGCATGGCGGGCAGGGTAAAGAACTGCCACAGCAGCGCCACCGCACCCAGTCCGGCAGTCAGCATAAAGATGTTGCGCCAGCCCACCAGTCCGCCGAGATAGCTGCCCAGTGGCGTAGCGATAATCGTCGCCAGCGAGATACCGCTGAAGACGATAGAGAGCGCACGCGGCACCTGATCGGTGGGAACCAGGCGCATGGTGATGGCGGTTGAGAGTGTCCAGAAGCCGCCAATGGCCATACCCAGCAGCACCCGCGCCAGCAGGATCACCGTCAGGTCAGCCGCAAACGCCACCATCAGTGCCGAAGCGATCAGCAACAGCGAAAACACCAGCATGACGATGCGGCGGTCGATGCGCCGCGTGACGCTGCCGGTGACCAGACTGGTAAACAGCGCCACCAGCGCGGTGATGGTGACGGTCTGTCCCGCCTGGCCTTCGGATACGCCGAGGCTGTGGGCCATCGGCGTCAGCAGACTCACGGGTAAAAATTCGGCGGTGATGAGGCTGAACACCCCAAATGCCATAGCAAATACCGCGCCCCACGCGGGACGGGTCGGCGAGGAAACCTCATCAGCCACTTCGGTTGTCAGACTCATGCTGCTTCTCCGGAAGATAAAAAAAGTGAGTGTGAGCATAGAGCGACGCGTCAGGACGATCTATGATGCTTACACCTTCATTTTTGATAATTCGTCTGGAATCACATGAGCCATTATGGAGATCTGACCAGTGAACTGCTGATGGGGATGCGCCTCTATGGCGTGAACTATCAGCGTATCGCAGTGAGCGCGCCGTTTGGGCTGCGTTATGATCACGCGCCGGGCCGGGCGCAGTTCCACTTTGTCGGACGCGGCTCACTGATGGTGCGCAGCGCCTCCGGCGAGGTGTTTCAGCTCAACAGCGGCGATGCGCTGCTGGTGCCGCACGGCAAACCCCACAGCCTGATCTCCAGTGAGGAGGCGAGCTGCCAGTGTATTAAGAACATGGCGAGCAAGCCGCTCTGCGACAGCGTCTGCGCCATTGCAGCACCGGAAGATGCCTGTGATGACGAGCACAGTGTGCTGTTGTTCAGCGCCTGCATGGCGTTTGAGCTCGGCGGCATGCAGCCGCTGATCAATACCATGCCCGATGTGATGCTGGTGAGTACTCTGCTGTCGCAATACCCGGAGATTCAGCCCATTCTGGCGGCGATGGAGCGGGAGTCGCTCACCCGCCAGGCGGGATTCGCCGGTATTCTGTCGCGTCTGGCAGACGTGGTTGCCGCGCTGATTGTGCGCGGCTGGGTAGAGAACGGCTGCGGCGAGCGCAGTGGGCTGGTGCAGGCGATGCGCGATCCACGTCTGAGTCAGGCGATTGCTGCGATGCATCGGGAGCCAGGAGAAAACTGGACGGTGGCGCGGCTGGCCAGCGTGGCAGGCTGTTCGCGCTCAGTGTTTGCCGGACGGTTTCTCAATGCCACCGGCATGACGCCGCTGCGCTATCTGACGGAGTTGCGGATGCGGCTGGCGGTGCAGCGGATTGTGAACAACGGTGAAGCGGTGGAAGCCGTGGCTTATCATCTTGGCTACGGCTCGATTGCGGCATTCAGTCGCGCCTTTAAACGGATTGTCGGTCAGTCACCAGGCGCACTGCGTGCCGGACGCGACGGCACGCAGGTGCTGGCCTCTTAACCGGGCCGCTTAATCTCTTCTCTTAACGAAAGACGCTGATCGCTTCGACCAGACGGTTAGCCTGATGAGTCATGCGACCTGAAGCCTCGGCGCTTTCTGTCACGCGGGCGGCGTTCTGGTGGGTGATATCATCAAGATCTTCCACCGCTGAACTGACTTCGCTGAGCGCGGTCGCCTGTTCGGCCGTGGCGGCGCTGATCTGGGCGATCAGTGCGGTGACATTCTGCACCTGCGACACGATATCCTGCATCGTGCGGCCTGCCGCGCTGGCGTGCTCATTGCCCGAGTTGACCCGGCTGGCGCTGGTTTCAACCAGCATTTTGATTTCGCTCGCGGCTTTGGCGCTGCGCTGCGCCAGGCTGCGCACTTCTCCGGCGACCACCGCAAAGCCTTTGCCCTGCTCACCGGCCCGCGCCGCTTCCACGGCGGCGTTCAGTGCCAGGATATTGGTCTGGAACGCAATCCCGTCGATAACGCTGGTAATATTGGCAATCCGCTTTGAACTGTCCGCAATTTCGCCCATCATGCCCATCATTTCGGTCATCACCTCGCCGCCTTTGCTGGCAGCGTGGCTGGTGCCGGCTGAGAGGGTATTCGCCTCATGCGCAGTTTCAGTGTTGCTCTTCACCGTGGCGGTCATTTCGTTCATGGTGGCCGCAGTCTGCTGCACATTGGCAGCCGCCTGCTCGGTACGGCGGCTGAGTTCGTTGTTGCTGCGGGCGATGGCGTCGCTGGCGCTCAGCACATTGATTGCCTGGCCGCTGACATCATCCACCAGCCAGCGGAACATCAATCCGAGCTGACCGATGGCGCGCAGCGTCACACCCACTTCATCAACGCGGTCCATCTGCTCCACTTTATGGCTGGCACCGGTTGCCACGCTCAGCGCCTGTTTGCACATCCGCTCAATAGGGCGTGAAATCTGCTGCTCCAGCCACAGGCTGCAGAGCAGAAGCAGCGCAGCCATTCCCGCGGTAAAGCCTGCCAGTGCCGCGGGCGTCATGCCCAGCGCCCAGACGCCCGCCACCGAGAGGGGCAGTAACGTCAGCAGCGTTGTGCGGATCCGCCAGCGAAGGGGCAGCGTCTTCAGGATTGAGGCGGGACGACGCCAGCCGCTGCGAACCAGCAGGCCTTTGTGAAAACGTCGCCCTCTGGCGCGGCCTTCACGAAAATCCTGATAGAGCACCTCAGTCTGACGCACTTCCTCTGCCGTGGGTTTGGTGCGCACCGACATGTAGCCCTGCACTTTACCGTCGCGGACTACCGGAATGGCGTTGGCCCGCACCCAGTAGTGATCGCCATTTTTACGGCGGTTCTTGACCAGTGCCGTCCAGGGTTCACCCTGTTTCAGCGTCGCCCACATGTCGGCAAACGCTTCTGATGGCATATCGGGGTGACGTACCATGTTATGCGGCTGGCCGTTGATCTCGTCGGCGGTGAATCCGCTCGCCTCGATAAACGCGTCGTTAGCGTAGGTGATGTGGCTGTTAAGATCGGTGGTCGACATCAGTGTCGCATTATCGTCGAACAGATATTCACGCTGAGAGACAGGCTGGTTGTTACGCATCAAAAGTCCTTGGAGACCCGACGTCCTGCACGCGACGGTCTGAGTGTCGGCATGAAAACTGTGGGCTGAGAGATAACGATTACCTTTTTTTATGTTTTCGGCATGCTTCTGCCTACTCTTTAGCGTTTAAGTTAAATTAGTGGCAATAATAAAGCCGCTTTGTAGCGGCTTTCACATTTTTGGTTGATTATCCATCCGTTAGCCGGACTGGAGAATTCCGGCAGCGGGTCAGCTGAGGTCGACATTACGGGTGCCAAACCACCAGGTGAGCAGGAATCCGCCGATCCAGGCCACCATCAGCCCAGCCAGATAGACCGCCATGCCAGCGAAGATCCCCTGGCTGGAGGTCATCAGTGGCAGCGTGACCAGGCCGGAGGGTCCGAATACCGTGTTCATCCCGACCGGTAAACCCAGCCACGCCACCAGCCCGATAAAGAACCCGCCCAGCGCACCGCCGCCACAGGCGGTGATAAAGGGCTTGAGGCGCGGCAAGGTGACGCCGTAGATCAGTGGTTCACCGACGCCAAGCAGCCCCGGTACGATAGCGCCTTTGATCTGCGCCCGCAGCAGCGCCCCTTTTTCTGCTTTGCACCACAATGCCAGTGATGCGCCGACCTGGCCTGCTCCCGCCATCGCCAGAATCGGGAAGAGCGAGTTAAAACCTTGGGTTTCCATCAGCGCAAAGTAGACCGGAATAAAGCCCTGATGGATGCCGAACATCACCGCGATCAGGAACAGCCCGGCCAGCAGCGCACAGCCAAAGGGATTGTTATTGAGATGGATAAACAGCCACGACATCCCTTTAAACAGTTCGCCGCCCAGCGGCATGATCAACAGATAGGTGATGGCGCCGGTGATCACCAGCGTAAACAGCGAGGTGAGGATCATATCGAGATTATCGGGAATGATTTTGCGCAGCTGTTTTTCAATCCACGCCCCGATAATCGCCGCCATCAGCACGCCAATAATGTTGCCGCGCGGGTCGATCGCCAGGCCAAAGAAGTTTTCCATGCCGCTGTAGTAGCCGGTGGTGGCCGTGGGCACATAGCCGAGCACAAACAGCGAGGCGATAATTGCACCATTGACGCCGCTGCCGCCAAACGCTTTTTGCGCGTTGTAGCCAATCAGGATGCTGAGAAAGGTGAACAACCCTTTACCGAAGACTTTCATGTACGCCACGGTATGCAGCAGCCAGGGCGCGTGGTCACCGGGTGCATTGAGGTGGAGACTCTGTTCAATCAGCGTGGCAAATCCCAGCAGCAGCCCCGCGCCGATAAAGCCCGGAATCAGCGGAGTGAAGATGGTGGCGAAGCGCGACAGGAACTGATGCACGCCGCTGGTCTGTTTCGCCTTTAGCTGCTGCTTCTGCTGCGCCGCAAGCAGGCTTAGTTCCGCTGTTTCGCCCTGCGGTGCCAGCGCGGTATCACCCTGAGCCAGCAGGTTCTGCATCCCCTCGGCGGCGGTTTGCGCCTTGCCAGGCCCCAGCACAATCTGCAACTGTGCCTCGCTGTCGATAACGCCTAAGACACCCGGCAGGCTTTTTAACCGTGCCAGATCACTCTCTCCCGGCTGATTGAGCGTCAGGCGGAGCCGCGTCATGCAGTGACCACAGGCCGCGATATTTTGCGCGCCACCGACCGCCTGCAGGATGTCGCGCAACAGTGCCTCGGTGATTCTGGCCATTAGCGTGCTCCCGCTGCCTGTAAAGCCTGACGGATAAAGCCCTGATGCTGACTGAGCAGCGCTTTCGCCTCATCGGCAGCCAGGTCAGCCAGCACCATCAGAATGGCGGTTTTGCAGTGTCCGCCACAGGCGGTGAGCGCGGCGCTGGCCGTCGCCTCATCACAGTCAGTGGCCTGCATGACGATGTTAACCTGACGCTGTACCAGTTTCTGATTGGTGGCTTCCACATCGACCATCAGGTTGCCGTACACTTTTCCGCTGCGGATCATCGACCCGGTAGTGAGCATGTTGAGCACCAGTTTTTGTGCCGTGCCCGCTTTCATACGGGAAGACCCGGTGACCACTTCGGGGCCGACCACCGGCGTGAGCGCAATCGCGGCAACCTGCGACATGGCGCTGCCTGGATTACAGGTGAGCGATACAGTGGTCGCGCCAAGTTCGTTCGCGTATGCCAGCGCACCCAGTACGTAGGGTGTCCGACCGCTGGCGGCAATGCCAACCAGCACATCGTGGCGGCTGAAGTGGATATCTTTCAGATCCTGCGCGCCCTGCTCCCGGTTGTCTTCCGCGTTTTCTACCGCCTGGAGTATGGCGGTATGGCCTCCTGCAATCAGGCCGATAACCTGCTCGCGGGGTGTGCCAAAGGTAGGTGGGCATTCGCTGGCATCCAGTATGCCCAGCCGACCGGAGGTGCCTGCGCCGCAATAGATCAGTCGTCCACCGGCCTGGAAGGCGGCGCAGATGGCGTCAACGGCGGCGGCAATCTGCGGCACGATGGCCTCAACCGCCAGCGCTACCTTTTTATCTTCATCATTGATGACGCGAAGCATCGCTTCGGTGGAGAGTTCGTCAATATTCTGGCTGGCCGGGTTGCGGCCTTCGGTGATCATCTGGCTGAGGTCGAGTTTCATGGCGGGCTCCGCAAAGGAATAAATTATTCAAATTACTAACTATCATAACGAATGATTAATTCATTGGGTGAGATCTTTTTTCGATGGATGTGGGGTGAGTCATGTTGCGGGGGATCAGGTTGGGTGAGTGATATTGGGCATTGGGAGCTTAATCGCTCCGCATTCCGGCTTGGGTGCGGTGCATGTGAGCGCAATCGCTGGGAGACCGGTGCCGGTCAGAAAAGATTCGCCTGCTCGGCGAGGAAGCGCAATCGAGTATTGAGACATGCTTAATCGATGCGCATTCCGGCTTGGGTGCGGTGCATGTGAGTACAATCGCTGGGAGACCGGTGCCGGTCAGAAAAGGTTCACCTGATCGTAAAGACGCATTCGTCATCCATGACGCTCGGCCCACGCCGTCCCTTGCGTGGGACGCTTTACTCTTCAGGTGAACCTTTTCTTCCCTCAGGCTTTTTTATGGCTGCTTGAAAAGAGGCTTGAGTCGGACATAAACGTTGAAAAAGGCCTGCTGGAGTAAGATGTCCTTTCCTGGTTTTTGTCCTTCTGACAATCTGTACCCGAGGTGGATGAGAAGGCGGATACCAGCATTGACGGAGTTAAGCGTCCGCCGCATTGCTCAAAAACGTCGGGAGCGTTTTTGAACAATGCAAAGCGTTGGCCCGCTTGCGGGCGAGCCTCATGGATGAGGTGAGTGAACCGGCGGCCGAGGCCCCAGGGATGGGTTTTCGACGACTTTACGCAGTCACTGCTGGTATCCGACTGAACGGAGCACTGTTTTCCCTGCAAAGACCTCGCCTCCCATCCTATGTCACTCATCCAAAAGACAATTAAAACCCACCAATCGCAGGTTAAACGCGCATCCATTTAATCAATATAAAGTTGTGACGTTCTGCAGTCATATAAAGCAGCCAGCTTCTCAAGCGTTTGTTTTTGAGGTTTTTTTCTCGACTCTAACTTCGACACGCCAGCCTGCGTGATGCCCAGTTTATTCGCCACCTCTTCCTGTGACAGGTGACGATGCAAACGCCAGGCAACATGCAAAGGAACAGATTGCCGTCGGCTGATTTTCATTACATCGTGAGGAATCGTTTCATCATCGTCTGGACCCACTTCATAAGGGACAGACTCAAACACATCATCTAAATGACGTTCAGCCATGAGCTTATTAAACAGCTCTATAGGGATGACAGCACCAGTGCGGTTCCCGCGCTCGTCCGTCAGAAACTGTATAGCATTCATGGGTAATCACTCCTTACTGGTACGGCAGGCAACACTGTCTGATCGTCTGCCTGTGCAGCGGAACGCTAAACCCGGCTGCACAGAACTTATTGATGACGCACATTGCTCCTGCCACACTGCTAGCGCTTTTTGTACGTGGTCGATGTTCTTCTTACGACTTCAAGTATATCTATCACTACTGGCTGACCTTTCTCTATCTTCCAGAGTACGCGGTAGTGACCTACTACCAGCTTCATTCGCTTCTGTTTATCATCAGTCAGCTTTTCGACTTTCAGATGGGGAATATCCGGCCATTTAGCCAGCGCCTCTACAGCATCTTCAATAGCGTTGCCCTCTTTCTGAGGCAGCCCATAAAGCTGTTTTAATGCCTTCTTCGTCCAGTTAATTTCTGGCATCCGTCAACACTCCATGTTGTCAAAGAACACAGTCAACTCACCGCAACGAAATATAACCATAATCAATCATAATCACAATATCCCTGTCGTATAAACATGGTTTTAGTTATAAAATTATAACTATTTAATTTTCGGTCAACCTGTATATCTGCCATGAAAAATCTCATAAAAAAAGGCCCAACTTTCGTTGAGCCCATTCTTACGTTAATGCCTGTTCAGCTTGCGGTCTGTGTCCGCAGCTCCAGCTCATACTCTTTCGCCTTTTCGACGTCGAACTGGTTTTCCCAGCGGGCAATCACCAGCACCGCCAGCGCATTACCAACCACGTTCAGCGCGGTACGCGCCATATCCATGATGCGGTCAACACCGGCGATAAACGCCAGACCTTCCAGAGGAATGCCGACGCTGCCCAGTGTGGCCAGCAGCACCACGAAGGAGACGCCTGGCACGCCAGCGATACCTTTCGAGGTCACCATCAGCGTTATTACCAGCACAATCTCGTCGGTCAGCGACAGATCAATGCCATACAGCTGCGCAATAAAGATCGCCGCGATACTCTGATAAAGCGTTGAACCATCCAGATTAAACGAGTAACCGGTCGGCACCACGAAGCTGGTGATCGCTTTCGGCGCACCGTAGGCTTCCATCTTCTCCATGATGCGCGGCAGCACCGTTTCCGAGCTGGAAGTAGAGTAAGAGAGAATCAGCTCATCCTTCAGGATACGCATCAGCGTGGTAATCCGCAGCTTACAGAAGCGCGCCACCCCGCCCAGCACCACAAAGGCGAAGAACAGAATCGCCGCATAAACCAGCAGCACCAGCTTAGCCAGCGGCCAGAGCGAGGCAAAGCCGAAGTTAGCAATCGTCACCGCAATCAGCGCAAACACACCCACCGGGGCATAGCGCATGATCATGTGCGTCACTTTAAACATCGCTTCAGAAATGCCACGGAACAGGTTCACCAGCGGATCGCGCTGTTCTGACGGCAGTGACGACAGGCCTAAGCCAAACAGCACCGAGAAAAAGATAATCGGCAGCATGTCGCCCTTCGCCATTGAGGCGAAAATATTCTGCGGGATCAGCGACAGAATGGTGGTCACCAGGCTGTGCGGACCGCCCTGTACCTCTGCCGTTGTCGCTTCATATTTAGAGATGTCCACCGTTGCCAGCGTTGACATATCAATGCCGGTGCCGGGTTGAAATACGTTGGCCAGCGTAATACCGACCACAATGGCAATGGTGGTGATCACTTCAAAGTAGAGAATCGTTTTGACGCCGATGCGTCCCAGCTTCTTTGCATCACCCACGCCAGCGATGCCGACAATCAGGGATGAAATCACAATCGGTACCACAATCATCTTGATAAGATGAATAAAGATATCGCCTGCCGGGCTGAGAATGTTGGTGACTAACCATTCACGATTGTCTGGCTGATTATGCAACACAGCACCCACAACGATGCCAAGCACCAGGGCTGTCAGAATCTGCCAGGCCAGGCTGATTTTAAAACCTTTCATAACGTGTAATTTCCTCAGTCAAAACCCGTTTCTCTCTACTGCGAAGGTGCAGAAGACAATACACACAGGGAGTGAGCAAAAAGCCCGGTAAATTAGAGGGTGTCTTGAAACAGCGCCTCGTATGAAAATCTGATGATTCCCATACCCATTTTCAGACGCGGTCTGAGTTGATACCTGCAGAACAGGGGCGAGATAAGTACCATTTTCACTGTGGTAAATGCAACCCCTGGCGGATCCGATTAAAAGTTCACCATCTAAGCAGCATAAAGTGCTGCCGGAGATGAAAAACCCTAACCTGCTGTTATGAAAAGTATTACTTCGATGAATTTACGCATAGCTATGCAGAAACGATTAAAAACTGATCCGGCGCGTTTGCTCGCTTTTTATTCAGGATGAAAGCGTAAAAGCGATGCCTGACTTCTCCAGCGCCGCCAGAGCGTTAACCTGATAGATCATAATGGCTTAACGCTTCTTGGGGGATGTGTATCACGTGATCTGTGGCGCAAAAAAGAAACAAAGCTTTGGCGCAGGCTTTAATTAACCATTGATTGACATATCATTAACATCTTCAAGGAGATCCGCCATGAGCCAAATACACAAACATCCCGTTCCAGAGAATATTGCAGCAAACACCCTGATTACTGCAGAACAGTATCAGGCGATGTATCAGCAATCTGTCGACGATCCAGACAGTTTCTGGGGCGAACAGGGCAAAATCCTTGACTGGATCAAGCCTTACAGCAAAGTGAAAAATTGCTCGTTTGCACCAGGTAACATTAACATTCGCTGGTACGAAGATGGCACGCTCAACCTGGCGTCAAACTGCCTTGACCGTCATTTAGCCACGCGCGGCGATCACCCGGCGATTATCTGGGAGGGCGACGACGCCAGCGAAAGCAAAACCCTGACTTTCCGCCAGCTGCATGCAGAAGTCTGTCGCTTCGCCAACGTGCTGGAACTGCTGGAAGTGAAAAAAGGCGACGTGGTGGCGATCTATATGCCGATGGTGCCGGAAGCCGCAGTAGCGATGCTGGCCTGTGCGCGTATCGGTGCCGTTCACTCGGTGATCTTTGGCGGTTTCTCACCGGAGGCGGTCGCGGGCCGCATCGTCGATTCCAGCGCCTCGCTGGTAATCACGGCCGATGAAGGGATCCGCGCCGGTCGCAGCATTCCGCTGAAGAAAAATGTCGATGACGCGTTAAAAAATCCTAATGTCACCAGCGTGAAAAACGTGGTGGTGTTCCAGCGCACTGGTAAAGATGTGGGCTGGGTTGAAGGCCGCGATCAGTGGTGGCACGACCTGATGCTGAACGCGAGCACCAACCATGCTGCCGCAGAAGTCGGCGCGGAAGATCCGCTGTTTATCCTTTATACCTCCGGTTCAACCGGCAAACCCAAAGGCGTGTTGCACTCCACCGGCGGGTATCTGGTCTATGCCGCGACCACCTTTAAGTTCGTCTTTGATTACCATCAGGATGATATCTACTGGTGCACCGCCGATGTTGGCTGGGTGACGGGCCACAGCTATCTGGTTTATGGCCCGCTGGCCTGTGGCGCCACCACACTGATGTTTGAAGGGGTGCCAAACTGGCCAACGCCGAGCCGTATGGCGGAAGTGGTCGATAAACATAAAGTCACGCTGCTCTACACCGCGCCCACTGCCATCCGTGCGCTGATGGCGGAAGGTGATAAGGCGATTGCCGGCACCGACCGCAGCAGCCTGCGCATTATGGGATCGGTCGGTGAGCCAATTAACCCGGAAGCCTGGGAGTGGTACTACAAGAAAATCGGCAACAGCCGCTGCCCGATTGTTGATACCTGGTGGCAGACCGAAACCGGCGGCTTCATGATCACGCCGCTGCCGGGTGCGACCGAGCTGAAAGCGGGTTCCGCCACCCGACCGTTCTTTGGCGTGCAGCCCGCGCTGGTGGATAACGAAGGCCAGCCACAGGAAGGCGCCTGTGAAGGCAATCTGGTGATCACCGAGTCGTGGCCGGGTCAGGCACGTACCCTCTATGGCGATCACGACCGTTTCGAGCAGACTTACTTCTCTACCTTTAAAAATGTCTACTTCAGTGGTGATGGTGCCCGTCGTGATGAAGATGGCTACTACTGGATCACCGGACGCGTCGATGACGTACTCAATGTTTCCGGTCACCGACTCGGCACCGCCGAAATTGAATCGGCGCTGGTCTCGCACCCTAAAATTGCCGAAGCGGCGGTAGTGGGGATTCCGCACAGCATCAAAGGCCAGGCGATTTATGCCTATATCACGCTGAATCATGGCGAAGAGCCGTCGCCGGAGTTGTACACCGAAGTGCGCCAGTGGGTCCGTAAAGAGATTGGCCCGATAGCCACACCGGATGTACTGCACTGGACCGACTCACTGCCGAAAACCCGCTCCGGCAAAATCATGCGGCGTATTCTGCGCAAAATTGCCACCGGGGATACCAGTAATCTTGGTGATACTTCTACGCTCGCCGATCCTGGCGTAGTAGAAAAACTGCTTGAGGAGAAACAGTCGATCAAAATGCCTTAAGCGCACGCTGTCCGGCGGGAAGATCGCTTCCCGCCACACCCGCCCTACGCAGTCTGTTTCGGTAGTCACAAATATTATAACCAGCTGAATCCGCGCCCTGTCGCGAGGTTCTCGCCTGCAAGCCCTCTGGAGAAAATGTGATGAATGACGCCCTTTCGAATCAGGATGCCATCAATCAACAGATTGAGCGTAATCCCCTTTTTCATGAATTAATCCGTAAGCGCCAGGCGTTCGCGATGCTGCTGTCGCTGATCATGCTGGTGCTCTATGTCGGCTTTATCCTGCTGATCGCGTTTGCCCCCGGCTGGCTCGGTACGCCGCTGCATGCCGGCACCAACGTCACGCGCGGTATCCCGATTGGGGTCGGGCTGATTGTGATGTCGTTTGTGCTGACCGGCGTCTATGTCTGGCGTGCCAACGGTGAGTTTGACCGTTTAACGAAAGCGATCCTCAGCGAGGTGAAATCATGACTCGTCTCACCTTATGGCTGCTGGCCTTAATGCTGCCGTTTTCAGCGCTGGCTGCCGATGCGATAACCGGTGCCGTGCAGCGCCAGGCGACCAACTACCAGGCGATCATCATGTTTACGATTTTCGTCGGGGCCACGCTGGGAATTACTTACTGGGCCTCAAAGCGCACCCGATCACGTAATGACTACTACACCGCGGGCGGCAATATCACTGGCTTCCAGAATGGCCTGGCGATGGCGGGTGACTTCATGTCGGCCGCCTCGTTCCTGGGCATTTCGGCGCTGGTTTACACCTCCGGTTATGACGGGCTGATCTACTCGCTCGGCTTCCTGGTTGGCTGGCCGATGATTCTGTTTTTAATCGCCGAGCGACTGCGCAACCTGGGTCGCTACACGTTTGCCGATGTCGCCTCATATCGTCTGAAGCAGATGCCGATCCGCACGCTGTCAGCCTGCGGCTCGCTGGTGGTCGTGGCGCTCTACCTGATCGCGCAGATGGTCGGGGCCGGTAAACTGATCCAGCTGCTGTTTGGCCTTAACTACCATGTTGCGGTAGTCCTGGTCGGCATTCTGATGGTGATGTATGTGCTGTTTGGCGGCATGCTGGCCACCACCTGGGTGCAGATCATCAAAGCCGTGCTGCTGCTGTTTGGTGCCACCTTCATGGCGGTCATGGTAATGAAGGCGACCGGTTTCAGTTTTAATACGCTGTTCACCGAAGCGATGGCGGTCCATCCAAAAGGCATCGCGATTATGCAGCCTGGCGGACTGGTTAAAGATCCTATCTCGGCGCTGTCGCTGGGGCTGGGGCTGATGTTTGGTACAGCCGGATTACCGCATATCCTGATGCGCTTCTTCACCGTAGCGGATGCTAAAGAGGCACGTAAAAGCGTCTTCTGGGCCACCGGCTTTATGGGTTACTTCTACTTCCTGACCTTTATTATCGGCTTCGGTGCCATCCTGCTGGTGGGCGCTAATCCGGCCTTTAAAGATGCCAGCGGCGCGCTGATTGGCGGCACCAATATGGCGGCGGTGCATCTGGCGAACGCCGTGGGCGGCAGCACCTTCCTGGGCTTTATCTCTGCGGTTGCCTTCGCCACGATTCTGGCCGTTGTCGCAGGCTTAACCCTGGCAGGTGCGTCGGCGGTGTCTCACGACCTCTACGCCAGCGTGTATCGTAAAGGTCAGGCGAGCGAGAGAGATGAGCTGCGGGTTTCAAAAATTACCGTGCTGGCGCTGGGCGTGGTGGCGATTGCGCTGGGTATTCTGTTTGAGAAACAGAACATCGCCTTTATGGTCGGGCTGGCCTTCTCGATTGCGGCCAGCTGTAACTTCCCGATCATCCTGCTGTCGATGTACTGGTCAAAACTCACAACGCGCGGCGCGATGGTAGGCGGCTGGCTCGGTCTGCTGACCGCCGTCATCCTGATGATCCTCGGCCCGACGGTGTGGGTACAGGTGCTGGGCAACGCGAAGGCGATTTTCCCCTATGAGTATCCGGCGCTGTTCTCCATGGCGGTGGCCTTCGTGGGCATCTGGCTCTTCTCCATTACCGACCATTCGCAGCAGGGCGCAGAAGAACGTTCACGCTTCCGTGCACAGTTTATCCGCTCGCAGACCGGCACCGGCATCGAACAGGGCAAAGCGCACTGATCGTGGCTTTTCGTTCATAACGAGCAGGCAATAAAAAAGGGCGGCTACCGAAGTAGTCGCCCTCTTCTTTTGCGCAGCAGAATCAGAAGCGCAGCGATGCACCCACGTACGGGCCATCGACCAGCACGTTATCTTTGCGTCCATCTTTGTTGTTCAGTTCGATGTACTGATAACCCACACGCAGGTTAAGCAGTGAAACCGGCGTGAAGCTCAGGCCGCCACCGGCTTCCTGATAGCTGTCGAGCTGATCGGTGAAAGACTCTGGCGCGTAATAATATTCGCCATACAGGCCCCACATGCTGTTGAAGCTGTAGTGTGCTGCACCACCCAGCGCCACCGCAAATCCATCTTTTCCATCTTCAGGATGGGTGAAGATCGCTTTTGCGGTCGGCGCCAGACGCAGCGGCCCGAAATCAACGTTGTAACCCAGACCGGCACCGTAGGTGCTGCCGTCATGATCGCTACGCAGCCAGTTACCTTTCAGAAACAGACCGGGTGTTGTGGTGCCCAGACCCACATTCAGGTTGGTGTTGTGTTCGCTGACATCAACACTGCCTTCAATCGCCTGAGCGGCACCGCTCATTAAAACCAGCCCGAGGGCGCTCCCGGCAACAAGTTGCTTAAACATGATTCCACTCCGTGAAAGGACAATTAATTCGGCCGCAAGGTTAACAGCCTGAAATGGGGAGACAACAAAATCTGGAAAACTTTACGTAAAAATACGTGTCTCAGCGCAGACCAGCGTCTGTGCGACGGAGTGTAGCCTATATTGTCCACATCAGGTGCCCAATCAGCGGGGCCAGCACCACGGTCACCACGCCAGAGAGCATCATCACCAGGCTGGCGACCACGCCCTCCTGCTCGCCAATCTGATAGGCGCGTGCCGTGCCGGCACCGTGTGACGCCGCACCGAATCCCGCGCCTTTCGCCACGCCCTGCTTAATGGCGAGCCGCAGAAACAGCACGTCGCCGATTGCCATGCCAAACACGCCTGTAATTACCACGAACAGCGCCACCAGATCGGGCTGCCCGCCAATCGGACCCGCCGCAGCCAGCGCAAACGGCGTGGTGATAGAGCGCACGGCCAGGCTGCGCTGAATCGACTCTGGCAGGGTTAACAGTCGCGCCAGCCAGACGGAACTGCAGACGGCGACCAGCGTCGCGGTCACTACGCCCGCGCTCAGCGACAGCCAGTGGCGCTTAATAATCTCCACGTTCTCATAGACCGGCACCGCAAACGCCAGCGTCGCTGGCCCCAGCAGCCAGAGCAGCCAGTGGTTTTCGGCGATGTAATCCTGCCAGCTGATATGCGTCAACAGCAGCAATGCCACCAGCACCAGCGGCGTCATCACCAGTGGCATCAGCAGCAGCGTCCGCCAGCGGCGGTAAAGCCGTTTATTCAGTGCATAAACCAGCAGCGTAACGGCTACACACAGCAGGCTGAGCAGAAAATCACGCATGCGGATCCTGCTTACGCGCGGCACGCGCGACTTCATACTGATAAAGCCGGTCCACCACCCAGGCAGTCGAGGCCAGCACCAGCAGCGTACTGACGCCGATCACCACACAGATGCGCCAGCCATCAACCCGCAGCAGATCGCCATAGTTCACCACCGCCACCACCGCCGGAATAAAGAACAGCAGCATCTCGGCCAGCAGCCAGCGTGATCCGGCTTTCACCCAGTTCAGCGGCACAATCCGCGTCACGATTAACGCCAGCAGCAGCAGCATCCCGACGATATTGGCGGGCAGCGGCAGATGCAGCCAGCTTACCAGCCGGTCGCAGGCGATAAACAGGACGATATAGAAACCCAGCTGGAGCGGCAGGCTGAGCCATTGCACTGCGCGGTTGCTGCGTAAAGTGAGCGCTAACGCCATCACCTTGTCTCCCCGATTAAATTGATGTCACCAGTATAAATCGTCAACAGAAGGTGAAAAAAATGAATTAAAATTATCGAAATCATGCCTGAAAGGAATAGTTATGGATGTCCGCGCCCTGCGTTACTTTACTGAAGTCGTACGCCAGCAAAGCTTTACCCGTGCGGCGCAGAAGCTGTTTGTGACACAACCGACCATCAGCAAAATGCTGCGCCAGCTGGAGGAGGAGCTGGGCTGCACGCTGATCCTGCGCGATGGTCGTCGTCTGCACCTCACCGACAGCGGCCAGGCGGTCTATCAGCGCGGCCTGGCGATCCTGCAGGAGTTTCATCAGCTGGAAGCGGAGATTGGTGACATCAACCAGCTCAAAACCGGTGAGCTGCGACTGGGTATTCCGCCGATGGTCGGTATGCAGATCGCCGGTTCGATTTCCGCGTTTCGCCGCCGCTATCCCGGTGTGAAGCTGAAAATCTCTGAATTCGGCGGTCTGACCGTCCAGCAGGCGGTGCTGGCGGGCAGTCTGGATATCGCCCTGACCGCGCTACCGGTCGATGCCGAGCTGCCGCTGAACACCCTGCCCCTGATGCATCATCCGCTCTGCGTACTGCTGCCGCGTCGCCCGGAGTGGCTCAGCCGCCAGCAGATTGGACTGGCAGAACTGGCAGAGCATCCACTACTGATTTTTAATGAGGAGTTCTCGCTGAATCGTCAGCTGATGCAGGCATTTCAGCGGCTCAACCTGACGCCAACGGTGGCGGTTCGCAGCGGACAGTGGGATTTTCTGGCGGCGATGGTGCAGGCGGAGATGGGGCTGGCGATTCTGCCGGAGCCGATCTGTCAGCGGCTGGATAAGCAGTCGCTGCTGTGGCTGCCGCTGGAATCGGAGCTGAAGTGGAGTCTGGGATTGATCTGGCGGGAAGGGAGTTATCTGTCGCGCAGTGCGCAGGCGTGGATAGCCTGTTGTCGCGAGCATTGGCCGGATGAGCCGCCGCGCCTGTCGGTGTGAAAGGCTGGCACGCCGCATTAACGCGCAGGCGTGCCAGTCAGGACTTACTCCTCTTTTTCGATCAGCAGCGCTTCCAGCAGATCCAGGTCGTGCAGTAACTTCTGCATCGTCTCATTGGAGATTTGCTGGGTGGCGCGCAGATGATAGACCTCAGCACGTTCGGCACGCAGTCCGGTCAGGCGGAAGCGACGCTCCAGGTTCTCGGCGAACAGCGCGTGTTCAAGGTCATTCTTCCCTTCAGCGCGACGACGTAAGTTGCCAATCACCCGCAGACTCACCTCTTTAAGCAGCTCCGGATCGATGTTCTCTTCCGACTCATTCTCCAGCCGCTCTTCCATCTTGTGCAGGCTCTCAATGGCTGCACCTGCCATTACCGCACGCGCATTCTGCAACTCGCGACGGTGTGCGCCTTTATCAATAGTATCAATGCCGCGCAGCAGAATCGGCAGAATCACTACCCCTACCAACAGCGAGAAGAGAATCACGCCGGTGGCGATAAAGACCAGTTCATAACGCGCCGGGAAAGGCTCGCCGCTGGTCAGGAACAGCGGAATCGACAGGACACCGGCCAGGGTAATCGCGCCGCGCACACCCGCAAAGGAGGCGATCAGCAGTTCACGCAACGAGTAGTTGGAGAACTCCAGCGGCTTCTTCTTCAGCAGGCGTTTGCTGAAGCGCTGCATAATCCACAGCCAGCCAAAACGCACGATCATCAGCGCGGCATAGACCAGCCCGATATCGGCAAACAGCATCCAGAGCTCGACGTTCGGATCGGCCTGCGCCTGATCGACAGAGGTCTGCAGAATATCCGGCAACTGCAGGCCCAGCATCAGGAAGACCATGCCGTTAAAGACGAATTCCAGCATCTGCCAGACGCTGTTGGCACGCAGGCGCATCGCCAGCGGTGCCTGACGAATAATACCGGAACGGGTGATGGTCATACCGGCCGCCACGGCCGCCAGGATGCCTGAGACACCCAGATGTTCAGCAATCAGGTAAGAAGCGAACGGCAGCAGCAGCAGCAGTACGGTCTGGGTAGCCGGATCGTCACCGCTCCAGCGGCTGAGCAGGCGCAGTGACTTACCGTAGAGCCAGCAGATCGCGACACCCGCAATCAGACCACCCACCGCCACTTTCAGGAACTCAACGCTGGCACCACCCCAGGTAAACACCATGGTACCCATGGCGACTGCCACGGCAAATTTCAGCGATACCAGGCCCGAAGCGTCATTCATCAGGGCTTCGCCCTGCACGATCGACATAATCTTCTTGGGAATACGGCCTTCACCGACAATGCCTGAGAGCGCCACGGCATCGGTCGGTGACAGCACCGCCGCCAGCGCAAAGGCAGGGATCAGCGGGATACCTGGTACCAGCCAGTAGATCAGATAGCCGATGCCGATCACGGTAATCAGGACCAGCGCCAGTGCTAAGCCAATTATCTCGCGACCATGATGCAGGAACTCACTGATCGGCGTCTTCCAGCCATCCGCGAACAGCAGCGGCGGAATAAAGAGCACCAGAAACAGCTCCGGGTCAAAGTCGACATGCAGACCAAAAGTTGGCCAGGCCAGCATCGCACCCACGGCGATCTGAACCAGCGGCAACGGGATCTGAAAAGGGAGGATACGAGCCGCAACGCCAGAGAGCGACACGACCAGCGTCATGATGAGAATTGTAAAAAAGATTTCCATGCTTTCCTTAGGCGTCGTTTCTTTCAATCATTGGTTAAGCGCTAAAGTGTAAAACAAACTGCGGTGAAGATTGTCAGCTACGCGTGCGCCGGGCGGGAAAATAGTGGAAAATTCCGGACGTGCAGCCGCACGCCCGGTTGTACAGTCAGATCGCCCAGCCACCGGCGTAAAACGCCACCAGCGCGATAGCAATAATGACGGTGCCGACGTTGAGCTTGCGCCATTCCCCCGCGAAGAGACGCCCCACGACCAGGCTGGCGAAACCGATCATAATGCCCGTGACGATGTTACAGGTGAGCACGATAATCACCGCCGTTAACAGGCCCGACATCGCATCGACAAAATCATTAAAGTCGACTTTCGCCACATTACTGAGCATCAGCAGACCCACATACATTAATGCAGGCGCGGTGGCGTAAGCCGGCACCAGATACGCCAGCGGTGACATAAACAGAATGGCAAGGAACAGCAGGCCGACCACAATCGCGGTAAGACCGGTTTTACCCCCCGCCGCCGTTCCTGCCGCCGATTCGATATAAACCGCAGCCGGTGACGCGCCCACCAGACCCGCGAACAGGCTGCTGACGGAGTCGCTAGTCAGCGCACGGCCACCATTGATAATCTGGCCCTGTTTATCCAGCAGATTTGCCTGACCCGCGACCGCGCGAATGGTGCCGGTCGCGTCAAAGACCGCCGTCATCACCAGTGCCAGCACGCTTGGCAGCACGACCGGCTGCATCGCGCCCATAATGTCGAGGCTGAACAGCAGCGACTCACCGCTGGCATCACGCAGGCTCGGCAGCGCAAACAATCCTTTGTAGCTCACCGCCGGATCGAAAATCAGCCCCAACAGCGAAATGGCGATAATTGTCATGAGAATACCGCCGGGCATCCGGCGCTTCTCCAGTCCAATAATTGCTGCCAGTCCCAGCAGCGTCATCATTACCGGAAAAGTGGTGAAGTGCCCCAGCGCCACCGGCAGGCCCGGTGCCGGGTTTTTCACTACCAGGCCTACACCGTCAGCCGCAATCAGCAGCAAAAACAGGCCAATTCCGACGCCAGTGCCGTGCGCCACGCCCATCGGCAGATTACGCAGGATCCAGGCACGAATGCCGGTCACTGAGATCAGGGTAAACAGCAGGCCCATCAGGAACACCGCGCCCAGCGCAACCGGCACGCTGATGTGCTGGCCCAGCACGAGGCTGAAAGCGGTAAAGGCGGTTAAGGAGATTGCACAGCCAATTGCCATCGGCAGATTGGCCCACAGTCCCATGATGATGGAACCAAAGCTGGCAACCAGGCAGGTGGCGACAAACACGGCAGTGGGGGGAAAACCGGCCTTGCCCAGCATCCCCGGCACCACGATGACGGAGTAGACCATCGCCAGGAAGGTGGTAAGTCCGGCCAGAATTTCCTGGCGCACGCTGCTGCCGCGCGCCGAGATCGAGAACCAGGCGTCCAGTTTTCCACTGGCCGGGCGTGATTCAGTTGACATAGTTGAGCCTCAAAAATTTTTGTTGTGTGGATCGCTCTGCGACCATCGCTGTCCCTGGAATAAGCGGGTAGACGGTGTCACTGTCGGGTTTTATCCGACAGGCAAACGTTTACCTTGCCGCAGATAGTTGGCCGCCAGAAGCGGCCAGATAAAAAGGCATGCGATTATCCGGCGTTTAGCGGCACATTTTCAACTGTCAGAGGGAGATTCTTCAGCATAAAGATCAGGCTTAAGTGGCCAGCAGCCACGTGGCCCAGGCCGACGTCAAACGCTGACGCCCTGAAGTTAACGCGATTTTCAGGGGGATGCGCACCGGCGCAGCAGTGATGAGACACGACCCGCCAGTGGAAGAGGGGAATTAACCTGGCAGCGAAAGCTCGCCGCCCTGATCGATCGCGCGCTGCCAGGCGGCACGCTGTTGCACAGTCTGCAGCCATTTCTGGCTGGCGGGCATCTGCTCCAGTCCGGCACGTCGCGCAAGCGCCAGCAGCGGAAAGCTCATCTGGATATCAGCGATACTGAAGCGCTGACCGGCGAACCAGGGATTTGCAGCCAGATGCTGTTCGATCATCTGCATGTGTGGCTTAAGCTGTTTATCCAGGAACGCCTTCTGCACGCCTTTACCGAATGCCGCCCCGACCGGACGCAGCAGCCACGGCACCGGTGCTTTACCCATTTGACCGAAGATCAGCTTCATCACCAGCAGCGGCATCAGCGAGCCTTCGGCATAGTGCAGCCAGTAGCGGCACTGCAGTCGTGATGCCTCATCACTCACTTTGAGCCGGAACTCGTGATCATATTTCTCTTCAAGGTATTCGAGAATGGCACCTGACTCTGCCACTACCTGGTTCCCGTCGGTAATCACCGGTGATTTTCCCAGTGGATGCACTTTTTTCAGCGCCTCCGGGGCCAGCATGGTCGGTTCGCGTTGATAGCGTTTAATCTGGTACGGCACTTCCAGCTCTTCCAGCAGCCACAGCACCCGATGCGAGCGCGATTTCTCAAGATGGTGAACGGTGATCATCATGATTCCCTGTGTTTTGACCTTCACCAAGTATAGACGTCACTCCACATCCGGATGTTTATCATCCTGTTCCGGGTCAAGCAGCACCGCACCCGAGCCCTGCTGACCCAGCCGGTCGCCGGGATTGCGCAGCGGGCAGTCGCGCATCGACAAACAGCCGCAGCCGATACAGCCATCCAGGTCATTACGCAGGCGGGTCAGGGTTTCAATGCGCTTATCCAGCTCTTCGCGCCAGTGCTGCGTCAGCGCATCCCACTCCGGTGTCGACATGCGCTTGTCAGGCGGAATGTCATCCAGGCTGTCACTGACTGTTGCCAGCGGAATGCCGATACGCTGCGCAATCTTGATAATCGCGACGCGTCGCAGCACGTCACGGCTGTATCGCCGCTGATTGCCGCTGTTGCGGGTGCTGAAAATAAGTCCTTTTGTCTCATAAAAGTGCAGCGCCGAAACCGCCACACCGCTGCGGCGCGCCACTTCACCCGGTGTTAAGACCGGTTTCGGATAGTTGCGTTCTTTTTTCATCAGGCTCTTTACCTCAAGTTAACTTGAGGAATTATACTCGCTCTCCATCAAAACCACTAAACTCCCATTACCGCTTATTAAGCACCAGAAGGATGAGACCATGATGCAAGAAGAGATCATTCATTCCCTGACGCACTGGATTGACCAGAACCTGGATAAGAGCCTGTCGATCGATGAGGTTGCCGCAAAATCGGGCTATTCGAAATGGCATCTGCAGCGTATGTTCCGTTCGGTAACGAAACAGACGCTGGGTGGCTATATTCGCGAGCGCCGTCTGACGCTGGCAGCGGAAGCGCTGTCACAGACACAGCGGCCGGTTTTTGATATCGCGATGCAGTATGGCTATGACTCGCAGCAGACCTTCTCCCGTGTGTTTCGTCGTCAGTTTTCACAGACGCCTACCGCTTACCGCCACACCATGCGCCGCCAGGCGATTCAGCGCCCTCGCCTGCTGAGTTTTGGCTGCAATGACGGTATCAGTAGCTTCACCCAGCGCACGACCGGCGAGTGCTGTCCGGTTCGTTGACCCTTCAGATGCGCCCGCCCGGGCGCATCTGACTGATTTCCCCGCCGTTCTTCTTCTACTGCTCACTATTCCCTCACGCCGCTACCATACCAGAGTCAAATTTTGTTCAAAATTTAAAATCGGGTGATATAATGTGACCCAAGTCACACTTTGAACCTGGGTTGACGGCGAAAAAGCACCCCCTGACACACTTTTCCGCCGCCGGTGATGTCCGCAGATTGTCAGGAATACTTACTGATATTGAGGTCCGGCCGATGGCTACGTTAACCGCCAGTTTACTTGTTATGCGTTGGGAATTGCTGAGCGCAATCATGATGTTTTTTGCCAGCACCCTGAAAACCAAACTTCGTCAGGATAGCCGTCACGTGATGGCATTTATGTGTGGCGGGATTGGTTTAGGCATGACCTGCTGGTTTGTTACCGGTCTGATGGGCATTACCCTGAGCATGGATAACGTGCATAACTTTCTGGAAATCTCAAAGCATGCCTTTATCGATGTGATGAGCCAGGCGCCTGCTGACTGGCCGATGCCCTGATTTTTGCGCATAAAAAACCCCGCTTAGCGGGGTTTTTTATATTGCTGTGTGTGCTTAAATTTTCTTCAACATGGCAGGGATATTAACATCCTGCACTGTAACGCCCGGGCTCTGCGTTCCGCGGCGGTCCTGAATCCACATATCTCCCATCATCTGATTTAAACCACGATCTAATCCGGTGACCAGTCCTGCACCTGGGGTGAAGGTCAGTTCGCCAAAGTAGATCCGCTCGTCATGGATATACCAGTCCACACGCACGTAGTCGAAATCACTGGCCAGCTTCTTGCTCAGTTCGAGCGCATGTTCCAGTGACGGCATAATCGGTGAGACATCCAGACCGGTATCGCGAATCTTGTGATAGGCCTCATTGAGGTTATTCACGTAGAAATTCATCGACAGCAGCGGCTGGCAGCGGTTGTAGATCACCTGCAGCACATATTCGAACTTGCCATCACGCTTGTTGAACATATGAAACTTGTAATCAATGGGCGCGCTTTTGCCATCACCAATGTACTTCTCAACCAGGATACGTGGCTTGATGTAGCGATAGTGAATCTCACGCGCTTCGTTGGCGAAGTCGGTCTTCAGCCAGCGATAGCAGTCATGAATGATCTGCTGCTTGCGCAGTGCGTCTGGCTCCTCCAGCAGAATCTCTACCATGTTGGAGGCGTGGTTCGGCTTGATCACCGTCCCCTTCCAGCAGGGTAAGCTGTTCAGCGTGGTCGGGTCAGTGGTTTCGTGTACCAGCGGGATCAGGTATTCATTACCGATTTTTTCAGCAATGAATTCGCGCACCGAGTACTTATCTGACAGACGACCATAGCTCTGGTAATCGCCGAAGATAAACTTACGGTACAACACCTTCTCGTTGAACACTTTTGGCTGACGCAGATTGGGCAGCTTTCTGAACTTATGGAAGTAGTAGATGCGGTCCTGATAAGCCCAGGGCATCTTCTTAATAAAATACTGCACACTTCTTCTGAGTTCTTCTTTCAACTTGAGCATATCTGACCTCATTTGTATGTTTTGTAGTTGAGTGAGGAAACCTGAATCTTTTGAATGACGCCGTTTTTAAAGAAGTAATTCATTACGGTCAGGGACAAAAGTTCTGAAAGGAAAACGCTCCACGCGGCCCCCATGATGCCGTGACCCTGGATCAACCACCAGGAGAGCGGCAAACTGATGACCATCAGGCAGATGATTTTCCTCAGCAAGTAGTTAAATCCTCCCTCTTTGACCATGTAGCGATACGCTACGGTCCCCATTGCCGAAAAGCTGGTCGCTATCGACAGCAACGTAATGAGACTTCCTGACTGTGTGAATTCCGGGCCGTACAACGCAATGATGATCCGCTCGCCATAAAGCGAAATGATCAGCAGCATCAGCAATGAAACCGCCATAACATAGCCATTGAGCCGCGCAGCCAGCTTAATGGCGACCTCGCCGCGCTCCCTGAAGATTTCAGTGAAGCAGGAGGTAATGAGCGCCACCGGGATAAAAATCCATGAGGCGGAAATGGTATTCGCCGCCGCAAACAGCCCGAGGTCGCGCGCGGGTGCCGTGCCTGCCAGGAACATCTGCGCCGCTTTTACCTGCACAGAGATAAAGATGCTGGAGATCGCCAGTGGCAGACCGGCATACATCAGATAACGCAGATAGGCCGTGCGCTTTTCGCGCGGTGGCATCTGATCCTGATGGTCCTGATAGAAGTTGTGACGCTTAATCAGATAAGGCACCAGAGTCACTGCGACAATCGACAGCGTCAGCCAGAGCGGATTAAGACGCAGCCAGGCGACGGTGAAGCTGATGCCGAAACTCAGCAGCATGCCCACGGCGTTGGCGATGGTGTTAAGACGCGAGGCAAGACGCGCGTTGTTATAAACGCTGAAGGTGTCCTGGGTGACAAAAACCGAGGCAACAAATGAGGCCAGTGCAAACGCCAGGAAATTTTCCTGCATGTTGTACCAGACCCAGATTAAGACTGGCACCGAAGTGACCAGCAACAGCACCATTCTCATCGTACGGGCGATGGTCATCAGGCGCAGGCCTTTTGACGCATTTTTGCTGACGCGTTTAAACAGAATGGTTTCGGTGCCAAAGATTGCAACGGTTTGCACCATCGCAAATAGTGAAGTAGAAAACGCCATCTGGCCAAACACCGTTGGGCCAAAGGATTTCGCCACGTAAGACGTCACAAAAATGACGCCAAAAACGGAGATGATCTTCTCAGACATCATCCAGGCGGCATTAGACATTACGCTCAATTTCATCGACTCTTCCTTAGTATTACTCAACTACAACCGCTTCGGTACAACATCCCTGTAACGAATTAATAAGCGCTCAGTGGGCCTGGCGAAAATGTAAGACTTCAGACCAAGCTGGTCCGAAAATTGAGATGTAAATCATGATCCTGAGTGTTAATTCAGGATAATTCTTATTATAAATGGCGCGAATCACTTCAGATGGAAACGATTTCAGGCTGAAAATAAAACAACCTTTAAGAGCCCTTCCCGCCATATTAATCAAGTCGGTCAGGCTAAATATCCAATGTACGTAGAATTTTTTCGTATTTTGGATGCGATGAATTTATAACAAAAATCCCCCTCCAGGAAGGCACGCCCACCGGATAAGAATAAAATAAGATTTATCCCATGATGATATTTATTCTAAATATCTTAATTTAGGCTTCGCAATTCAATTCGCGCACTTTAATACTGCCTTAATAGAATCTTACAGTGCCAGAAATTATTAAAGTCATTCTCATCCATTAATCGATAAGAAAGGTAAGAGCATTTATGAGAAAGTCACGATACAGCGAAGATCAAATCACAAATGCCATTAAAGCTTCTGAATCGGGCGTGAAAGTCAGAGAGATTTGTGAAGAGTTAGGCATCTCTGAAGCCACGTTCTACAGCTGGAAGAAGAAGTTTTCTGGGTTGTCTTCGGAAGAAGGCAGAAAAATCAAAGAGCTGGAAGAAAAACTGCAGAACATCACGCGTGAACTGCAGACGCTCAACTCGGACAAAGAGATGCTGCAGAGTGTTCTGAAGCACTTCTTTACCACTAATGAAAAACGTCAGGCTGTGGATTTCCTGCAGGCCACCTTTGACATTGGCACCCGTCGCAGCTGCCGCTTATTAGATATCAGTCGCAGCGTATACCATTATCCGTCAGGCACGGAGAACCGCTAAACCCCAATGCTACCGCGCTTTTTAGACTTAACGCTGAGATTTGTTCTTACCAGAAGAGATGAAGATCATTTAACAGGACAATTGCGGCACCCTTTTCCGCTCCATTTATAACTAATGAATGGCTTCACGGCTAAGCTTCTTTTTTTGCGGTAAAATTGATTCACAACAGCAAACGTCTCGCATTCTACGGCTATTCTTCCCTTCCCAATCTCGTTTACGCGGGATTGGGCCCTCCCTTTCTTACGTAAGCCCAGCTAATCGTCGGAACTAAATCGTCTCAATATCATTAAGCCAATTTAAACATCGCGCAAAAAACAATCACCGTATATTTGAGTTAATGCTGGACCTGACTCAAATTTTTGCGGCTGCGTTTAATTCCGGGGAATGGGTTAATGGCATATACTTTCTCCAGGATTAATCCAGGATAAATAGTTTATTGCTCCTTATCACTAACGTTATGTGTCTATCTTTTCGCTCTCTTCATTGCGCATCATTGATGCCAGAGATTAATCTTTAATTATTAACGCAGCGGCGGAGTTTTCTTACTCATTCATCACTGAGTGAAGTTAATAGTGGTTTTCTGCCTCCCTTTCTCAGGACCATACCGCAATAAAAAGCCGCTGATAAAAGCATAACGTCCATAATGCTGCGCTATTTTTCCTGATTAACGACCGATATCTGAACAGTTACCTGCTGCCAGCGCTAAACATGGCTATGTTCAGGAGACCATCAGTCCCGTTTTTTCACTGACAAACAGGGGATGAAAGAGGCTTTCTGGGGTAAAGGCACGATTACGCAGAGGCATGAAATCGATTTCGCGGCACAAATCTGCCGGAGAGCGAGCAAATCGGGGTAGGGTTTAATCTTAAAAAGCCGCGCGGCGTGTTATCCGCGCGGCAGAGGTCTTTTGGCAATCTTCGCGGTTTACTCTTTAACCGCGACGACGAGAGGCTGCGGTTTAATGCGCATTGCCCACAGGACACCAGCCATCAGACAAATAATCCCCGTCACGGTGAGCAGGGGTGGCCAGCTTTGATACCAGAGAAAAGTCCACAACAGGCCGAAAAGGATCTCAAAAACAATCAGTGGCCCCATCAGTACGGTGGGAAGACGCTGGCTGGCAGCGTTCCAGCATAAGGTCCCGAGCCAGGAACAGAGCAGACCAATCGCCAGCATCAGGGAGATAAACACTGCAGGACGCGGCCCAAACGGCAGTGCAAAAGCCGGCTGTTGCCAGGCAAGCTGCGCGCTGACCAGCGCGTACATGATTAGCGCCATCGGCAGCGTCACGACTCCCTGCGCTGTTGCCCAGGTCGAGGGCCGCAGTTCGGGATGTGTACGCAGCCAGCGGGCATTGCGCAGCGGATACCAGGTCCAGCAGACCACAGCCAGCAGCGCCAGCGCGATACCGGTCAGATAACGGCTGAGATCAAGGGTGTGGCCCTGACTCTGTAGCTCCGCCGCATTCACGCAGAGTAATCCGGCCGCCATCATGACCAGTGCCGGAAACAGCCGCCGCCACGGCAGGCGTCCTTCAAGATGGCCGTAACAGAGATTGGCCGTCACAGCGATCACCACCGGCAGCGTGCCGATAATCATGGTGGAGACCGGTCCGCCAGTGCGCTGAATGGCGTTCGCCAGAAACGCATAGTAGAAGAGGTTTCCCACCAGCGAGAGCTTTACCGCTTCACGCCAGTCAGCCCGGGCCAGCTTGCGCAGGCGATGACGACCGTGCCAGGCCAGCGGCAGCGCAATCAGCCCAAACGCCACATAACGTCCCGCCGATTGCAGCGCGCCAGGATAGTCAGGCACCAGCAGCGGCCCGACAAAGATCAGCCCCCACAGCAGTCCGGCGGTGACGGCAAACATGACACCAGCAAACATAATTTCTTCCTTATATAGCTTTTTCGTTCAGTGTGGCGGGTTCGGGCGGGGAATGCTTGTAGCAGATTGCGGTGGTATCAGGGCTGGCGCACCTGCTTTTGATAGCGGCCCGGCGTGATGCCATAACGGTTTGCAAAGGCGCGGGTCAGATGGGCCTGATCGGTTAATCCCACCGCCGCCGCAACGCTGGCAGCCGCTTCACCCTGTGCCAGCCTTTGCTTGGCGTCGTAAAGCCGGAAAGCCATCAGCATCTGATGCGGCGTAACGTGATAGTGCTGACGAAAGGCGCGTAAGAAGTGCCACGGCGAAAGCGAGGCCAGCGCCGCCAGCTCATCCAGCCGCACCGGTTCTGCGAGGTTCGCGCGCAGAAAGTCTCTTACCTGATCAAAACGATGCCGTGCATCCGGTCTGCCCTGTGAGGACATGCGTGCCAGCGGACGAATCTGCAACAGCAGTTCAGCCAGCAGGCTCTGGCGCGCCAGTGGTGATTCCGCCTGCCAGAGTGTCGCCAGCGTGCGGGAGAGCGGCCGCGCCACGCGCGGATCGGTCAACAGCGCCTCGTTGAACCACCAGCCGCGATCGCCGGTCAGTTCATCCATCAGCTGCGGCTGAATGTAGATCATCTGGTAGCGCCAGCCCTCTTCACACGCTGACTCACCGGTATGCAGCTCATCCGGATTCATCATGACCAGCGAGTTCTCCGGCGCAGTATATTCGGTGCCGCGGTAGCGAAAGCGTTGCGCGCCCGCTTCAATGGTGCCGATACCAAAGGCTTCATGGGTATGGGGTTCAAATGCGTAGCGGGAGATGTGGGCCTGATAGAGTTCCACACCGGGCAGCTCGGCGAGTTGCTGAAACCGGGCGCGGTCTTTCTCACAGTGAAAACTCGCCGGAACACCTTCCACTTCTCTCTCCTTATTTAACCAGTCGGTTTAGCATGCCTGTGACAGGGGGGAAAATGCAAAAGATTGCTTTCCGCAATGCCTCAGGTAACACTGCTTTTTTCAAACCAGATGGGATTAAGCATGGCACAGCGGGTAGTCGTGGTCATTGATATGCAGAATGGCGTCTTCAGCACGCCACGCTTCGACACAGCGGGAAGGATTGCACAGATTAACCGGCTGACCGAACGCGCCGATATCACAATATTTATCCAGCACCGCGAAGGCGAGATGTGCGAGGGTAATGCGGCTTTCGAGCTGCTGCCGGAAATCGCTCAGCCTGCTGGCGCACACTATATGACTAAAACTGCCTGCGACAGCTTCTGGCACACCGACCTGGCCGCGCTGTTAAAGAGGCTGGCGGTAGAGGAATTTGTGGTGTGCGGTTGTGCCACTGACTACTGCCTGGATACCACGATAAAAGTCGGTGCCAGTGCGGGCTATGCGATTACCGTTGCCGCCGATGCGCACACCACGGCAGATCGCCGCTGGGTCAGCGCCGAAGCACTGATTAACCAGCACAATGATGTGTGGGCCTCACTGCTGATCCCCGGCAACGTGCCACGTGTGCTGAGCACGGAGGCGATTCTGGCGGAATGGTCGTAGCTGGCCGCCAGACGCCGCGCATAAAAAAAGCCCGCAAAGCGGGCTTTTTTTGTACTCTCTGGCCAACGGAATCAGAACGGAATATCGTCGTCGAAATCCATTGGTGGTTCGTTGTTGTTGCTGGCCGGCGCGCTCTGTGGCTGTGGCTGCGGACGGGACTGCGCGCCACCACTGAACTGGTTATTGTTGCCCTGCGGCTGCTGCGGCTGACCCCAGCCATTGTTGTTGCCACCGCCCTGCGTGCCACCACCGGCTGGAGCGCCTGCACCGGCATTACCGCCCTGCTGACGGCCACCCAGCATCTGCATGGTACCACCAACGTTGACCACGACTTCGGTGGTGTAACGCTCCTGGCCACCCTGATCCTGCCATTTACGGGTGCGCAGCTGGCCTTCGATATAGACCTGCGATCCTTTTTTCAGGTATTCACCCGCGACTTCAGCCAGTTTGCCAAACAGCACCACACGGTGCCACTCAGTGATCTCTTTGTTTTCACCGGTCTGCTTGTCGCGCCAGCTTTCCGACGTAGCCAGCGTAATGTTGGCAACAGCGCCACCATTTGGCATATAACGTACTTCCGGATCCTGACCCAGATTCCCGACAAGAATCACTTTGTTAACGCCACGACTGGCCATGTTGCTGTCTCCCGATGAGTTAATGCATACAGTCTAATCTATCAATTCTAACACGTCCTGCGGTCTGTTTCCCACTTTCGAGCGGGGTTCCAGTTTTAATACTCTGCGCGCCAGAGGCTAAGAGTACTGGATATTTATTCAGTCTATTTTTTGTGCCATAATGACACGTTTATTCTGGCCGTGTCGGCAAGGCGCGGTGAGTGCTGCTAATCCGGGAAAGGTGAATGGATAAGATCGAAGTTCGTGGTGCCCGCACCCATAATTTGAAAAACATCAACCTGACCATCCCACGCGACAAACTCATTGTGGTAACCGGCCTGTCAGGTTCCGGTAAATCCTCACTGGCGTTTGATACGCTGTATGCGGAAGGTCAGCGCCGCTATGTGGAGTCGCTCTCTGCGTATGCGCGCCAGTTTCTTTCGTTAATGGAGAAGCCGGACGTCGATCATATCGAAGGTTTGTCGCCCGCCATTTCCATTGAACAGAAATCCACCTCGCACAACCCACGCTCGACCGTGGGAACCATCACCGAGATCCATGATTACCTGCGTCTGCTGTTTGCCCGCGTTGGCGAACCGCGCTGCCCGGATCATGATGTGCCGCTGGCGGCGCAGACCGTCAGCCAGATGGTCGATCAGGTGCTCTCCCAGCCGGAAGGCCGTCGCCTGATGCTGCTGGCGCCGGTGGTGAAAGATCGTAAGGGTGAGCACACCAAAACGCTGGAGAATCTGGCGACGCAAGGTTATATCCGTGCGCGTATTGATGGCGAAGTGTGTGACCTCTCCGATCCGCCAAAACTCGAGCTGCAGAAGAAGCACACCATTGAAGTGGTGATTGACCGCTTTAAAGTACGTGAAGATCTCGCAACCCGCCTGGCGGAATCGTTTGAGACCACGCTGGAGCTCTCCGGCGGGACGGCCATCGTGGCGGACATGGATGACAGCGCCGCAGAAGAGCTGCTCTTCTCGGCTAACTTCGCCTGCCCGATCTGTGGTTACAGCATGAGCGAGCTGGAGCCGCGCCTGTTCTCGTTTAACAACCCGGCGGGCGCCTGTCCGACCTGTGACGGCCTTGGCGTACAGCAATATTTTGACCCTGACCGCGTGGTGCAGAATCCTGAACTCTCGCTGGCGGGCGGTGCAATCCGCGGCTGGGATCGCCGCAATTTCTACTACTTCCAGATGCTGCGTTCGCTGGCGGAACACCTCGATTTTGATATCGAAGCGTCGTTCGGCAGCCTGCCAGAAAACGTACAGAAAGTGATTCTGTACGGATCAGGCAAAGAGAGCATCGAATTTAAGTACATCAACGATCGCGGCGACACCTCGGTGCGCCGTCATCCATTTGAAGGGGTGCTCAATAACATGGAGCGCCGCTACAAAGAGACCGAGTCCTCAGCGGTACGCGAAGAGCTGGCGAAATTTATCAGCAACCGCGCCTGTGCCAGCTGTGAAGGAACCCGTCTGCGTCGTGAAGCGCGTCATGTCTTCGTGGAGAACACCACGCTGCCGACCATCTCTGAGATGAGCATCGGCCATGCGATGTCCTTCTTTGAAAACATGAAACTCAGCGGCCAGCGTGCGCAGATCGCCGAGAAAATTTTGAAAGAGATTGGCGATCGCCTGAGCTTCCTGGTCAACGTCGGCCTGAACTATCTTTCGATGTCGCGTTCCGCCGAGACCCTGTCCGGTGGTGAAGCACAGCGTATCCGTCTGGCCAGCCAGATCGGTGCCGGTCTGGTCGGCGTGATGTATGTGCTGGATGAGCCTTCAATCGGCCTGCACCAGCGCGACAACGAACGCCTGCTCGGCACCCTGATTCATCTGCGCGACCTCGGTAACACGGTGATCGTGGTTGAGCATGATGAAGATGCGATTCGTGCCGCTGACCATGTGATCGATATCGGTCCGGGTGCCGGCGTACATGGCGGCCAGGTGGTGGCTGAAGGCACGGTTGATCAGATCATGGCGCAGGAAGCGTCACTGACCGGCCAGTTCCTGAGCGGCAAGCGTGGCATTGCAGTGCCAGAGGAGCGCGTCAAAGGCGACCCGGCCAAAGTACTGAAGATTACCGGCGCACGCGGCAACAACCTCAAGGATGTCACGCTGACGCTGCCGGTCGGGCTGTTCACCTGTATTACCGGTGTTTCCGGCTCGGGTAAATCGACCCTGATCAACGATACGCTCTTCCCGATTGCCCAGCGGGCGCTGAACGGCGCGACCATCGCCGAACCGGCACCTTACCGTGACGTGGCGGGACTGGAGCACTTCGACAAAGTGATCGACATCGACCAGAGTCCGATTGGTCGTACACCGCGCTCCAACCCGGCCACCTACACCGGCATCTTCACCCCAGTGCGTGAACTGTTTGCGGGCGTGCCGGAAGCGCGTTCGCGCGGCTACAATCCGGGCCGCTTCAGCTTTAACGTGCGTGGCGGACGCTGTGAAGCCTGTCAGGGCGATGGCGTGCTGAAAGTCGAAATGCACTTCCTGCCGGACATTTATGTGCCGTGCGATCAGTGCAAAGGCAAACGCTATAACCGTGAAACGCTGGAAGTGAAGTACAAAGGCAAGAGCATTCACGAAGTGCTGGAGATGACCATCGAAGAGGCACGTGAGTTCTTCGATGCGGTGCCGGCGCTGGCGCGTAAGTTGCAGACGCTGATCGATGTGGGTCTCACCTACATCCGCCTCGGTCAGTCCGCGACCACCCTTTCCGGCGGTGAAGCCCAGCGCGTGAAGCTGGCGCGTGAGCTGTCGAAGCGTGGCACGGGTCAGACGCTCTACATTCTGGATGAACCGACCACCGGCCTGCACTTTGCCGATATCCAGCAGCTGCTGGAAGTGCTGCATAAGCTGCGCGATCAGGGCAACACCATCGTGGTGATTGAGCACAACCTCGATGTGGTCAAAACCGCAGACTGGATTGTCGACCTGGGTCCGGAAGGCGGCAGCGGCGGCGGTGAAATCCTGGTAGCTGGTACGCCAGAAACCGTGGCGGAATGTGAGAAATCACATACCGCGCGCTTCCTGAAGCCACTGTTACAGAAGTAATTCTGTCAGGCCCGCCGCGTGCGGGCCTTTTACTCTCCCCTGTCGATTCAGCCAGAAAATTGCAGAATCAGGCAAGATTCAGACATGTATAGGCATATACGCTTTTCCCCACGCTGACTATCCTTAAGCGGTTCCTCTTTGGCACGCCCCTGGCGTCGCCCTGTTTTCGCAGCACATCAACGCTGCTGCACTTCATCGAATAACACTCACGACACATCGAAACTGGAGACACCATGAATATTACGCATGCGTATGCTGCTCAGGATGCAAAATCCAAACTGGCACCGTTCGATTTTAAGCCGCGTGAGCTGCGCGCCCATGACGTTCAGCTTGAGGTGCTGTTCTGTGGCGTCTGCCACTCAGACCTGCATCAGGCCCGTAATGAGTGGAAAAACACCATTTTTCCCGTGGTTCCGGGTCATGAAATTGTCGGTCGCGTCACGGCCGTTGGCCCGCAGACGCAGAAATACAAAGTCGGCGATCTGGTCGGCGTAGGCTGCATGGTCGATTCGTGCCGCAGCTGTCCGAGCTGTCAGCAGGGTCTGGAGCAGTATTGTGAAAACGGCTTTGTTGGCACCTATAACGGTGAAGATCGTGAAACCGGCGCCATTACCTACGGCGGTTACTCAACGTCGATGGTGGTTGATGAGAGCTTTGTGCTGCGCATTCCCGAGAACCTCGAGCTGGCGGGCGTGGCACCGCTGCTGTGTGCCGGTATCACCACTTACTCGCCGCTGCGCCACTGGAATGTCGGCCCGGGCAAGAAAGTGGGTATCGTAGGCTTAGGCGGCCTGGGCCATATGGGCGTGAAAATTGCCCATGCCATGGGCGCACATGTGGTGCTGTTCACCACCTCGCCTTCCAAAATTGAAGATGGCAAACGTCTGGGTGCCGATGAAGTCGTGATCTCCAAAGATCCGGAGCAGATGGCGCAGCACGCCAACAGCTTCGACTTCATTCTGAACACTGTTGCGGCTCAGCACGATCTCAACCCCTTCATCACCCTGCTGAAGCTGGATGGCAACATGACGCTGGTGGGTGCACCGGAGCACGATCACCCGGCACCACAGGTATTTAACCTGATCTTCAAGCGTCGCAGTATCGCCGGTTCACTGATCGGCGGTATCGCAGAGACCCAGGAGATGCTCGATTTCTGTGGTGAGCACGGCATTACGTCAGACATTGAACTGATCGCGATGGACCAGATCAATGAAGCCTATGAGCGCATGCTGAAAAGCGATGTGAAATACCGCTTCGTTATCGACATCAATACCCTGCGCGAACAGCCTGCCGCGTAACACGTTGCCTCTGAAACCCTCTTGCTCAGGTAAGAGGGTTTTTTATTGCCGTTTAGCGGGCCGTTGCAACCTGCTGGAATGAGGCATCGACCAGATAGTAGATCTGCGAATCTTTCAGCGAACCGTCCAGGAACAGCGTGCTCCAGTGTGACTTGTTCAGATGCTCGCTGGGAATAATATCGCTATGCTCTTCGCGCAGTAATTCGGCCAGCGCAGGCGTCGATTTCAGCGATACCGCTGGTCGCCCTTTCGCCTCATGTACCATCGCAAACAGCACGCCGTTGCTTTTAATCTGCGTGGCCTTCCAGTCACTGTGGACGCTCTGCTCCGCGCCCGGCTTGCTCATGCAATAGGTCAGTAAGTCTGAGTTATTCATTACGATTCCCCTTGTAAAGTGGCGACAATCCGCCTGGCACCGCCCTCAATGCGATGCTCGCCCAGCCAGATACCCTGCCAGGTGCCCAGCACCAGACGTCCCCGCTGAACCGGTAATAACAACGAAACCCCTAAGATCGACGATTTGATGTGCGCCGGCATATCATCACGCCCTTCGTAGTCGTGCAGATAAGGCGCATTCTCCGGCACGTGCCGCATGAAATGCTGCTCCATGTCGCTGCGCACCGTCGGGTCGCAATTCTCATTTAAGGTTAACGACGCCGAGGTGTGCTGCAACAGCAGATGCAGCAGACCGGTTTTGATATCACGCAGTCCGGAGAGCGAGTTCACGATCTCATCGGTGACCAGATGAAACCCGCGCGGCTTCGCGCTCAGCGTAATAGTTTGTTGATGCCACATAGCTTATTCCTGAAACGGTTACCCCGTTTAAGTGTGCAGCATGTCGCCGAAAGGTAAACCCTGACCCATAAAAAAACCGCCAGAGAGCACCCTGACGGTTTTTTTTACAGCCTGGCGGCCGTTACATCACGGCGGCAAACGCTTCAGCCACCTGATGCACATTTTTGCTGTTCAGACCGGCCACACACATGCGGCCGCTGCCCACCAGATAGATGCCAAATTCGTTGCGCAGACGATCGACCTGCTGCGCACTCAGGCCGGTGTAGCTGAACATGCCACGCTGCTTCAGCAGGTAGTCGAAGTTTTTACCTGGCAGTGCAGTGCTCAGCACGTCCACCAGCGACTGACGCATGTCCAGAATGCGTAAGCGCATCGCTTCCACTTCAGCCAGCCAGCTGGCTTTCAACTCGTCATCGTTGAGTACGCGCGCGACAACCTGCGCACCGAAATTCGGCGGGCTGGAGTAGTTGCGGCGAACCGTGGCTTTTAACTGGCCCAGCACACGCGCTGACTCTTCGGCGCTGTCACAGACGATAGAGAGACCGCCCACGCGCTCGCCATAGAGCGAGAAAATTTTGGAGAAGGAGTTGCTCACCAGGGCTGGCAGGCCCGCCGCCGCGACTGCACGCAGCGCATAGGCATCCTGCTGCATGCCGGCCCCAAAGCCCTGATAGGCGATATCCAGGAAAGGAATCAGCTGCTGTGCTTTCAGCACCTCAACGGTCTGATCCCACTGCGCATCGGTCAGGTCAGCACCGGTCGGGTTATGACAGCAGGGATGCAGCAGCACGACGCTCTGCGCTGGCAGGGTTTTCAGGGTGCTGATAAAGGCATCAAACCGCACGCCGTGGGTCTCTGCGTCATACCAGGGATAGGTATTTACCTCAAAACCTGCACCATTAAAAATCGCGACGTGGTTTTCCCAGGTCGGATCGCTGACCCAGACCGCAGACTGCGGGAAGTAGCGCTTAAGGAAATCCGCGCCCACTTTCAGCGCGCCAGAACCGCCCAGCGTCTGAATAGAGGCGATACGGCCCGCGTTTAACACCGGATGATCGGCACCAAACAGCAGCGGTGCAATCGCACTACGGTAGCTGTTCAGCCCTTCCATTGGCAGATAGAGTGATGCCTGATGCGGCTCAGCATAGATCTGCTCTTCGGCAGCGGCTACAGCCTTCAGCTGCGGGATGATGCCCTTTTCGTCGTAATAGAGGCCGATACTCAGGTTAACTTTGTGTTCGCGTGGGTCTTGTTTGAAGGCTTCCATCAACGACAGAATCGGATCGCCAGCATAGGCATCAACGTTTTGAAACACGGTGTAGGTCTCCATGATTGGTCCAGAGGAAAGATGCGGATTAAACCCGATAGCGTCCCGGACGGTGGTTCATTGCAATAATCAGATTCAGGATCACCGCACCCGCAATCGACGCGAGCAGGATGGGGCCACTCACCACAAACAGTGACGCCAGCACGACGCAGGTATCGACGGCCATTTGCAGTTTCCCCGCGCGGATCCCAAAGCGATCCTGTAGCCACAGCGCCAGAATATTGATGCCGCCCAGGCTCGCCTTATGACGAAATAACACTATAAACCCGATTCCCATGATGACGTTACCGAACAGTGTCGCATAGAAGGGGTTAAGGTCAGAAAAGTGGACGAACAGCGGGTGCAGCTGGGTAAACAGCGACACCAGACCGACGGCGCAGAAGGTTTTCAGCGTAAATTCCCAGCCCATGCGTTTTACCGCCAGCCAGTAAAAAGGGATATTGATCAGGAAGAACGCGCTGCCGAACGAAAGCGGCGACAGGTAGCTGATCAGAAAGGCGATGCCTGCGGTGCTGCCGGTCAGCGCCCCCGCCTGTTTCAGCATAATGACGCCGAACGAGACCATCAGGGTGCCAAGCACCATCGCCAGCGCATCTTCAATGCGCGAATGCGGGACGCGGGAGGGTTCTGCGATGTTATCCATGGGGTTTTCTCAGTGCAAAGGATGCGGTTTCGATGCAAAAAACGCACCATCGCCACAGCACTGAACTGCTGTAAACCGGGTGCCAGCGATATCCCATTGATATCTAAGGCGCTTTAAAAAAGAACTTTGTGCATAAATGCCGGCTGATACCGTCAACCTATGCGTTAAATTCTGACTCTATGCGCGCTCTTCGCATTAATTGCCGCAAGTGTGCACCAAAAGCGCACAGCGCGCACCTTTTTAGCGCGTCTTCTGCTCAGGCAGCATCATCAGCCCGTTCTCTTTCATGCGTCCCAGCACTACCGAGGTTTTCACATGGGAAACGCTCTGGTGGCCCGCGACTAACTGGCTGATTAACGCACTAAGGGAATTAAGATCGGCCACCGCCACTTTGAGCAGATAGTCCGCATCGCCGGTGGTTTTATAGGCATCCACGATCGCCTGTTCCTGCTCCACCATCCGGTGAAAGCTCTCAACATATTCTGCGGTGTGGTTAATTAAACGCACCTCAATCAATCCCACCATGCCAAGCCCGATGGCATCGGGCGACAGCCGGGCATGATAACCCAGGATCAGATTAGCCTGTTCCAGATTGATACGACGGCGGGAACATTGTGAGGCAGAAAGGCCGACCAGATCGCTGAGTTCCTGATTGGTCAGACGGCCGTTGGATTGTAATAAAGTCAGGATTTTAAGGTCGTAATCGTCTACGTGAGTCATTCCGTTTCCACAGCGTGATGGGCGTCGCTTTGTTACAGATAACCCGATAACCCGAGAGGTTGTCCAACACTATTTTGTGATGATGGGTGCTGTCATGCACAGATCGTGCATGACAGCACAAACCGGGGATTATTCGTCGTCGTATTGCGGGCCAGCGTAGTTGTCGAAGCGTGACCACTGACCGTTAAAGGTCAGGCGTACTGTACCGATCGGGCCGTTACGCTGTTTACCCAGAATGATCTCCGCGATCCCTTTAAGATCGCTGTTTTCGTGGTAAACCTCATCGCGATAGATAAACATGATCAAATCCGCATCCTGCTCGATCGAGCCCGATTCACGCAGATCCGAGTTGACCGGACGTTTATCGGCTCGCTGCTCCAGCGAGCGGTTAAGCTGCGACAGCGCCACAACCGGCACGTTCAGCTCTTTGGCCAGTGCTTTCAGCGAGCGGGAGATCTCAGCAATTTCCAGCGTACGGTTGTCCGACAGCGACGGCACGCGCATCAGCTGCAGATAGTCGATCATGATCATGCTTAATCCACCGTTTTCACGGTAGATGCGGCGGGCGCGCGAACGCACTTCGGTGGGCGTCAGGCCGGAAGAGTCATCAATGTACATGTTCTTCTTCTCCAGCAGGATACCCATGGTGCCGGAAATACGCGCCCAGTCCTCATCATCCAGCTGCCCGGTACGGATGCGGGTCTGATCGACGCGGGAGAGTGACGCCAGCATACGCATCATGATCTGCTCGCTGGGCATCTCCAGACTGAAGATCAGCACCGGTTTTTCCTGCAGCATGGCGGCGTTTTCGCACAGGTTCATCGCAAAGGTGGTTTTACCCATCGAAGGACGTGCGGCAACAATAATCAGATCAGAACCCTGCAGGCCCGCGGTCTTTTTATTCAGATCCTGATAGCCGGTATCGACGCCGGTGACGCCATCGTGCGGTGTCTGATAGAGCGATTCGATACGGGAAACGGTCGATTCCAGAATCTGCTCGATGTTTTTCGGGCCAGCATCCTTATCCGCGCGGGCTTCCGCAATTTTAAAGACGTTCGACTCCGCGAAGTCGAGCAGCTCTTCGCTGTTACGCCCCTGCGGATCATAACCGGCATCGGCAATCTGGTTAGCGACGGCGATCATCTCACGCACCACCGCACGTTCGCGCACGATGTCAGCATAGGCGCCGATGTTCGCCGCGCTCGGGGTGTTTTTCGCCAGTTCCGCCAGATAGGCGAAGCCGCCCGCCATCTCCAGCTCGCCACGGGTTTCCAGCGATTCGGAGAGCGTAATCAGGTCAATAGGTTTGCTGTTTTCCAGCAGCCGCTGCATCTCTGAAAAAATCAGCCGATGCGAGCGGTTGAAAAAATCATTCGCGACGACGCGCTCAGAGACATTGTCCCAGCGCTCGTTATCCAGCATTAACCCACCGAGCACCGACTGCTCCGCTTCCAGCGAATGCGGGGGCATTTTCACGCCTGCGAGCTGGCGATCCTGCGTTTCGTTCGATTTGTTGGTGGGTTTATTTCCTGCCATAGTGAATGCATTACCGATCTTCTGTGGGGACGCGCAAGTATACCTTAGTTGGGGTGCGTGCCTCACCCTCATGATGAAACAATCACAGGAGTCAGAATGGCAAAGCGTATTCAGTTCAGCGCACATGGCGGCCCGGACGTTTTAGAGTGGACAGATTTTAAACCTGCTGACCCGGCCGAACATGAAGTGCAGGTAGAACATCGCGCTATCGGGATTAATTACATCGATACCTATGTTCGCAGCGGGCTTTATCCGGTCGCCGCTTTTCCCTCTGGCCTGGGTACAGAAGCCGCAGGCGTGGTGTCGCGGGTTGGACGTGGCGTGACATTATTTAAGCCCGGCGATCGCGTGGTCTACTGTCTGGCGTCGATGGGGGCCTATAGCGAAGTGCACAACGTGGCGGAAGATCGCCTGATGCATCTCCCGGAGGCGATCAGCTTTGAGCAGGGCGCAGCCAGCTACCTGAAAGGGCTGACCACACAATATCTGCTGCGCCAGACCTATAAAATCAGCGCCGGTGAGACCTTTCTGTTTCATGCCGCAGCGGGCGGCGTCGGGTTAATTGCCTGTCAGTGGGCAAAAGCGCTGGGTGCCCATTTGATTGGCACAGTCGGGTCAGCAGAAAAGGCAGCGATGGCGAAAAACGCCGGCGCCTGGGCGACGATTAACTACCGCGAAGAGAATATTGCGCAACGCGTCAGCGAACTGACCGATGGGAAAAAAGTGGGCGTAGTTTATGACTCCGTGGGCAAAGATACCTGGGAAGCATCGCTGGACTCATTGCGCCGTCATGGGCTGATGGTCAGTTTTGGCAATGCTTCGGGTCCGGTTACCGGGATAGATCTCGGCATTCTGAATAAGAAAGGCTCGCTGTTTGTGACCCGCCCTTCACTGTTTGGCTATATCACCAACCGCCAGGAGCTGGAAACCGCCAGTGCCGAGCTTTTCTCGCTGCTGGCGAGTGGCGCAATTAAAGTTGATGTACCGGAGCAGCAGAAGTTTGCGCTGAAAGAGGCCAGCAAAGCGCACCAGATGCTGGAGAGCCGCGCCACGCAGGGATCCTGCCTCTTAATTCCATAATAGTGAGCAACAAAAAGGGCCTCCCGCGGGAAGCCCTTCTCTTTTTTTATTTTTTGTTCGCGCTGGTGTAGGGACAGCGGCGATGAATTCGTGTCGAGTCGATGGCACATCGATTTGACGACAGGCATCCTGCCAGAAAACATAAGTAAAAAATATGTTTAATTGCAGATCAGCCCTGACCAATCTCTCACACTGTGATCTTCACCGCATTTAGCGCCAGCCTTTGCGGTCTAACCTGTTGATCTTACGCCGCAGCTTGCGACGTGCTCGCTCATCGCTGTCGCCAAAAAAGGCACGATGCAGCCAGACCGCAATCACCGCCAGCACCAGCCACGGCAACACTTTAATAACAATTGCAAACAGTCCACCGACAAACATCACGATGGTTGCGACCACCAGTGCCGCCAGCACGCCTAACAGCGAAACGCCGGTCAGCAACAGCATCAGGAAAAACCCCAATACGAATAAAATTTCCACGTCAGCGCTCCTTTTTGAGATTGATTGTTATAGCTATTACAAAAAACGTGCCAACAGTTAACTCATTGATTTTATTCTGATAAGAGATAAACAGAAGAGCGCAACCTGGTGAGAAAAACCACATAGTGGCGTAAAAAAACCAGCAAACAGAGCTGGTTTTTTCGGGTTCAGATGAGGCGTCAGGCTTCCTGCGGGATTTTATCGGCGACCAGCGCAAGCGCCGCCTCCAGCACACGGACATCGGCACCGGGTTTGTGGGCATTTTCACTCAGATGGCGTCGCCACTGGCGGGCGCCCGGGATCCCCTGGAACAGACCCAGCATATGGCGCGTGACATGTCCCAGATACGTCCCCTTCGCCAGTTCCGCTTCAATATAGGGATACATGGCGCGCACCACTTCAACCGGGTTAGCCGCCGGATGCTGGCGACCAAACAATGTCTGATCGACCTGCGCCAGAATGCCGGGGTTTTGGTAGGCTTCACGTCCCATCATCACGCCGTCAAGGTGTTGCAGATGGATCTGTGCCTCTTCCAGGGTTTTCACGCCGCCATTGAGGGCGATAGTCAGTTGCGGAAAATCGCGTTTCAGCTGATAGACGCGGGGATAGTCCAGCGGTGGAATCTCGCGGTTCTCTTTCGGGCTGAGGCCGGAGAGCCAGGCTTTACGCGCATGAATGATAAATGTCTCACACTCACCGCGTCCCGCCACCGTGCCGATAAAATCGGTCAGGAATTCATAGCTGTCCAGCTCATCGATACCAATGCGGGTTTTCACCGTGACCGGAATTGAAACCACGTCGCGCATCGCTTTAACGGCATCTGCGACCAGATTCGCCTCGGCCATCAGGCAGGCGCCGAAACGGCCATTCTGCACCCGATCAGAGGGACAGCCGACATTAAGATTCACTTCATCGTAACCGCGCTGCTCTGCCAGCTTCGCGCACTGCGCCAGTGCCGCCGGATCGCTACCGCCAAGCTGCAACGCGACCGGATGCTCAGCCTCACTGTAAGCCAGGTAATCCCCTTTGCCATGAATGATTGCGCCCGTAGTCACCATTTCGGTGTAGAGCAGCGTGTCACCGGTCAGCTGACGATGAAAATAGCGACAGTGACGATCGGTCCAGTCGAGCATAGGGGCGATTGAGAAACGTTGCGAAGAGAAATTAGGCATGAAGCGCAGACAATCCGGTAATTAAGGGGTGATGGAATTCTGTGCAAGGATAACACAAGGGCGGGCGATAGTGCATCGCCCGCCCCCGAACAGTCTGAATAACGCGCTTAGAAGTTAAAGCCCAGCTGCATCATCGCGCCCCAGGTGTTGTTAGCACCTACAGAGCCCGCCAGATCCAGATGTACGGCTTTGTTAAACGGTGACAGACCAAAACCGGCCGTAGCGACATTTTCGTCGTTAGAACGCATGTCCGCACGATAACCTGCACGCAGCTGCAGCCAGTCAAGTACGCGGTATTCCGCGCCCACTGCCGCATACTGGCTGTTATCCTGAGTTTTGAAGCGTTTGGTTTCAGTCAGATCCACATCGCCCGTCACGGTAAACGGACCTTTATCCCAGGCCAGACCGGTGGTGACCAGCGGGCGAATCTGGTAGGTGTCGCGGAAACCATTGACCTCTTTGGTCTGCAGATCGCGTGAAACCAGGTTCTGTCCGGTTACACCCAGCGTCCAGTTTTCAGCAAAGGTGGTCGCCAGACCGGCATCAACGTTAAAGCCGGTGTCGGTGCTGCGATACTGGCTGTTATTGATGTCACTTTTGTCGTAGTTGTAAATGCTGGCGGTGTAGTTATAGAGCCAGGTTTTCTGCACTTTCGGTGTGACGCCTACCGATACTGGCTGACCAGCGATGGTGAACTCATGCGCCACCGCAACACCATAATCGGTGACCAGCGCCGCTAAGCCATTCGCGCTGGAGCGCAGGTTATTTTGATCGCCAGGACGAGGAAACGCCCCGTTTTCTATACTGCGCAGGTAGTCAATATCACTCTGTACCACGTTAGCGCGGACGTGCGCTGTCCCGTAGGCTTTGGTGATAAAGGCGAAAGGCAGAGTTTCGTTAGGGATGGTAACGGCAACAGCCGCGCCGGCAGAACCGTCTGCTTTGTTACCGCGCAAATCGCTTAGCTTATTTGCCACATCACCTGAGGCCGCGCGCAATTCAGAGTTAGCACGGAAGAAATCCGCTGGTGTGAGGTTACCCAGCACCGTGCGATAGCGATCAACGGTGTCCGTAATATCATCGACTTTATCGATCAGCTTATCTTTGTCGGTGACCTGAATACCGGCTGAAGGGAAAATAATGCTGACGCTATCGTCGGGTTTGGCGCGCGTCATTAATGCCGGGTTCGCCAGCACTGCGGAGCCATAAAGAGAAGATGCTACGCCGGTGCCGCCCATGGCGTCATTACGTGCATCATACCAGGTCCCTGCCGCCATGGCGGAAGAAGAAAGGAAAAGCGCGGTCGTTACAGCTGTGTAGATTAGCGCTGAACGTTGAGCGGATTTTTTCACCATTTGCCTGCCATCACCTGAGAAATTGTCATTGAAACATTCAATGACTGAATAGTTTGTTAGCCCTATTGTGAACCCTGGCTAACGCGTTATTGCTGTGAATTCAAAGGAAACAGTGTCTTAATTCAAAGGATTGGACGTTTTCCAATCAAAAAACCGTTGTAATTGTTCAAACTGCATTGGGATATTTCAAATAATGCCAGAATTTTCTTAAGTCTTTCTGAACATTACTTCTTAACTCAGTGAGATGCAAAGCAAAATGCCAACAAATTCCGCTTCAGGTTGATTCGGAATGGATCTGATTTGTCGTCAGATTTGAGATAGAAGACGGCTTAAATTCTGATTCTGCTGCTTTATCAGGCAAATGATGCTGTTTTTTCAGACGAAAACCAACCTCAGCGCCGCGAAACTATGTGTGATAAAATAACATCACTTATCCAGCGGAGAATTTTCATGACAAACATGACGTCGCAGCAAATTTTGATTCAGGCCGAAAAGATGTGCCTGCAGCGCGGTGTGCGTCTGACTTCGCAGCGTGCTGAAGTGTTGCGCCTGATGGCCGAGCAGCCTGGCTCGATCAGCGCCTACGATCTGCTGGATCAACTCCGGGTCAGCGAGCCGCAGGCCAAGCCACCCACGGTTTACCGGGCGCTCGATTTCCTGCTGGAGCAGGGTTTCATTCATCGGGTGGAATCCAACAACAGCTACGTCATGTGTCACCATTTTGAGGCACCAGCACATACATCGGTGATGCTGGTCTGTGACCGCTGTGCCGCCGTTACAGAGAAGCAGGCGCAGGGCGTAGAGAAGATTATTGCTGGTCTGGCAGGTGAAGCGCAGTTTGCATTACGCCATAGCGTGATTGAAGCGCATGGTTTATGTGAAAATTGTGCTGCGGTTGAAGCCTGTACGCACCATGAAAGCTGCGAGCATGACCATCAGGATGAGGGTAAAAAGCGGGGGAAACGCGGGTAATCGGCACATCCTTGTGCGGTTCCGGTGAGGGCCCACCGGAACACATTCAGCTGATTATCAAGCTATTGTCTGATTACCAGCGGTGATCTTTGTTCTGACCTTCCCAGTCGCTTACTTCGCGCTCGGCTTCATCTTTGGTAGAGCCGTAACGCTCCTGGATTTTACCGACCAGCTGATCGCGTTTACCTTCGATAACCTGCATATCATCGTCGGTCAGCTTGCCCCATTTCTCTTTCATTTTGCCTTTGAACTGCTTCCAGTTGCCGCTTGCTTCGTCTTTATTCATGGCAGACCTCCAATCCTCGGGTTTTAATGATTATCTTGCTACTTAACAAAATAACGATACAAAGCGCTGGTTAACTGCGCTGCATAGAGTTAATTGTAGTAGCCAATTTATTAACCGTGGAATAATACAGAATAATCCGTATCGGCTTGCGTGCAGCCACGGCTGACTCAGGCATCGAACCAGCTGTTCTGACGCCAGTGCTTACGCCAGATGAGCCACAGCGACAGGCCGCGCAGCGCCAGGAAAACCGTGACCGCCAGCCACAGACCATGGTTACCCAGCACCGGTACGCTAAGCAGCGTCAGAAAATAGCCTGCTGCGGCAACTACCATACTGTTACGCATCTCACGCCCGCGCGTCGCTCCGATGAACATGCCATCCAGCAGATAACACCAGACGCCGATCAGCGGCATTATCATCTGCCAGACCAGATAGCGGTCCGCTGTCTGCTGGAGTGACTGAAGAGAGGTCAGCAGGGTAACGATCTGCGGGCCAAAAATGGCATAGATCAGCGAGAAGAACAGCGCCACCACTACCGCCTGCCGACAGGCAGAGTGCCAGACGCGCAGGAGCTTGCTGCCATCTTTTGCACCATGCGCCTCACCCGCAAAAGCTTCAACCGCATAGGCAAAGCCATCCAGCGCGTAAGCCGTAAAAGTGATGAACATCAGTAATACTGCGTTAACCGCCACCACATCCGGGCCCAGCCGGGCACCCAGTACGGTCAGCGAGGCGAAACAGAGCTGCAGCATCAGAGAGCGCAGCATGATGTCCCGGTTCAGTCGCAGCAGCCGGCCGCTGTCACCGCGCCAGCTCTGCTTCAGCAGGCTAAGCGTAATTCCGCGCAGTTTTAACACCCGCCAGACCATGATGCTGCCGACAACCAGCGTAATGTATTCCGCCAGCGCCGTGGCGGTTGCCGCCCCCGCGACACCCCAGTGCAGCCCCATCACCAGCCAGAGATCGAGCACGATGTTAACCAGGTTGCCCACCACCAGCAGGATCACCGGCGCGCGTGCATACTGCACGCCCAGCAGCCAGCCCAGAATGACCAGGTTTGCCAGCGTGGCAGGCGCACTGAGCCAGCGAATCTGAATAAACAGTGCCGCCTGTTCGAGTACATCGGGATTGCCGCCAACCAGATGGGTCGACAGCTGAATAATCGGATAACGCAAAGCGATGAACAGTACGCCCGCCAGCAGCGCAATGATCAGCGGCTGAGTCAGCGCGCGTGCCAGCGCCATTTTATCGCCAGCGCCAAATGCCTGCGCCGTAAGGCCAGTGGTACTCATTCGAAGGAAAAGCAGCAGCATAAAGAGGAAGCTGGTCACTGTAGTCCCGACCGCAACCCCGCCAAGATAGACAGGGCTGTCGAGATGACCAATTACTGCAGTATCGACCACTCCCAGTAAGGGAACGGTGATATTTGAAAGGATCATCGGCAGCGCAAGCCGCCAGAGATTTTTATCGGTTGCCGTAATAAAGCGCATTCGCCGTTCCGTGCTCAGTGTCGCTGCGCAAAAGAGGCAGCGACAAAATTAGGGCAGACAGAATAGCATCAGAGAAGGCGAATGCACGCTGGCAGAAGAATCAGAGCCACTCACCGTTGCGCACCACGCCAACAGCCAGACCTTCTATGGTCAGTGACTGCGCACGGGTATCGACAACAATCGGGTCAAAATCGCTGTTTTCCGGCAGCAGATGCACGATAGCACCCTGCTTTTTCCAGCGCTTAACGGTGACTTCATCATCAATGCGGGCAACCACAACCTGGCCGTTACGCACATCCTGGGTTTTATGCACCGCGAGCAGGTCGCCATCCATAATCCCGATATCTTTCATCGACATTCCGCTGACGCGCAGCAGGAAGTCAGCAGACGGCTTAAACAGGCCCGGATCGACCTTGTAGTGGGTTTCGATATGTTCCTGCGCCATGATCGGCTCACCGGCAGCAACCCGGCCAATCAGCGGTAGCCCTTCTGAGGCTTCTTCTTCCATTAACAGTCGAATGCCGCGCGATGCACCGGAAACGATCTCGATGACGCCTTTGCGCGCCAGCGCTTTCAGATGCTCTTCTGCCGCGTTCGGCGAACGGAAGCCCAGCTGCGCGGCGATCTCGGCACGCGTAGGCGGCATGCCCGTTGAAGAAATATGGTCGCGAATCAGGTCATAGACCTGCTGCTGCCTGCTGGTTAATGCTTTCATCCCGCCCCCTGGTTGTTTATACAGTCGCTGTGAGTATATACAGGTATTGGTGAAATGGAAACCGATTGTCAGGGAAAACGCGCCCTCAGACGCGTTATGGAAGGCTTATCGCAAATGTGTCCAGAGCAGCGCGATCCAGACGAAGAGTGCCAGTAAGATGCTGATCAGCACCGCCGCCGAGCCCATGTCTTTTGCCCGGCCCGCCAGCGGATGATGCTCCTGACCGATGCGGTCGACCACTGCCTCAATGGCGCTATTGAGGATTTCAACAATGACCACCAGCACCACCGCCCCAATCATGAGGATGCGGGAGACCACATCGACATCCAGCCAGCACGCGATAACAATAGCGGCCAGCGCAGCCAGCGCTTCCTGCCGAAACGCCGCTTCATGTTGCCAGGCGGCACGCAGTCCCTGCCATGAGTAACCTGCAGCTTTTACTATTCTGATAAGTCCGGTGGCATTATTTGCCATGATGTGGGAACCCTTTCATCGGATTGACGTCAATGTCTGGGCTGCGTGCAATTGGCACCACCACAGATCTTCGCTGCGCTTTCTGGTATGCTTGCGGCGCTTTGCTAACAAGAGGCTTCATGTTGTCTATGTCAGGTTGGCGTAAACTCTATTACAAACTGCTTAATTTACCACTGTCGTTTTTGGTAAAAAGTAAGGCCATTCCGGCCGATCCCGTGTCTGAACATGGTCTGGATCCGACCCGACCTATTATGTATGTTTTGCCTTACGATTCGAAGGCCGACTTACTGACTTTACGCGCACAGTGTCTGCGGCATCATCTGCCCGACCCGCTCACTCCGCTGGAGATTGATGGTTCTCTGCTGCCGCGCCACGTCTTTATCCACAATGGCCCTCGCGTCTTCCCCTATTTTGTGCCCAGCGTTGAATCCGTGAAAATTTTTCACGATTACCTGGACCTGCATCGCAATAACCCTAAGCTGGATATTCAGATGCTGCCGGTCACGGTGATGTTTGGCCGCGCACCAGGACGTGAAGTCCAGGGCGAAGCAACGCCACACCTGCGGGTGCTGAACGGGGTGCAGAAGTTCTTTGCCGTTATCTGGCACGGGCGCGACAGTTTTGTCCGCTTCTCGCCGACTGTGTCGCTGCGCCGCATGGCAACTGAACACGGTACGGATCAGTCGATCGCCCAGAAGCTGGCTCGCGTGGCGCGCATTCATTTTGCCCGCCAGCGGCTGGCGGCGATTGGCCCGCGCTTGCCGGCGCGTCAGGATCTGTTTACTCGTCTGCTGCAATCCAAAGCGATTGAAAAAGCAGTAGAAGATGAAGCTCGCAGCAAAAAAATCTCCCATGAGAAAGCGCAGCAGAATGCCGTCGAGATGATGGAGGAGATTGCGGCAAACTTCTCCTATGAAGCCATCCGCGTAACTGACCGCGTGATGGGCTGGCTCTGGAGTCGGCTCTATCAGGGCATCAACGTCAATGGCGGAGAAAAAGTTCGCCAGCTGGCGCAGGATGGCCACGAGATTGTCTATGTGCCGTGCCATCGCAGCCACATGGATTATCTGCTGCTCTCCTATGTGCTCTATCATCAGGGTCTGGTGCCGCCGCACATCGCAGCCGGTATCAATCTCAACTTCTGGCCAGCCGGCCCGATTTTCCGTCGCCTGGGCGCTTTCTTTATTCGTCGTACCTTTAAAGGCAACAAGCTCTACGCCACGGTATTCCGCGAATATCTCGGCGAGCTGTTCACCCGCGGCTATTCGGTTGAGTACTTTGTCGAAGGAGGCCGTTCACGAACCGGTCGCCTGCTGGACCCTAAAACCGGCACCTTAGCCATGACGCTGCAGGCGATGCTGCGCGGCGGAAATCGCCCCATCACGCTGGTGCCGATTTACATCGGCTATGAGCACGTGATGGAAGTGGGCACTTACGCTAAAGAACTGCGCGGCGCGGCGAAAGAGAAAGAGGGCTTCATGCAGATGGTGCGCGGCTTACGCAAGCTGCGCAATCTCGGTCAGGGTTACGTGAACTTTGGCGAACCCCTGCCGCTGGTCAACTATCTCAATAAGCGGGTGCCGGAATGGCGCGATGCCATCGATCCGATTGAGCCGCAGCGTCCCAGCTGGTTAACCCCAACCGTCAACGATATTGCTGCCAGCCTGATGGTGCGTATCAATGAAGCGGGCGCCGCTAACGCCATGAACCTCTGTGTCACCGCCCTACTGGCGTCACGTCAGCGCTCACTAACCCGTGAACAGCTGATTGAACAACTGGAGTGCTATACCCAGTTGCTGCGCAACGTGCCTTACTCGCCAAATGCGACCGTACCCGATCTTTCAGCGGAAGCGCTGCTGGATCACGCCATGGGTATGAATAAGTTTGAGAGTGAAAAGGACAGCATTGGCGACATCATCATTCTGCCGCGTGAGCAGGCGGTACTGATGACCTACTATCGCAACAATATTCATCACATGCTGGTGATGCCGTCGCTGATTGCCGCCATTGTTCAGCAGCATCAAACGCTGAGCGAAGCAGAACTGCTGCGTCAGGTGAGTCTGATCTACCCGATGCTGAAGAGTGAGCTGTTCCTGCGCTGGCAGACCGATGAACTGCCGCAACTGCTGACCGAACTGAGTCAGGAGCTGGCGCGTCAGGGCCTGATTACGTTCGAAGCCGGTGAATTACGCTTTTCCTCAGCGCGCTATCGCACGCTACAACTGCTGGCCGCCGGTGTGCGTGAAACGCTGCAGCGTTATGCCATTACGTTCTCCATTCTCAGCGCCAAGCCGACGATTAACCGCGGCACGCTGGAGAAAGAGAGCCGGACGCTGGCACAGCGTCTGTCGGTGCTGCACGGTATCAATGCCCCGGAATTCTTCGACAAAGCGGTCTTTACCTCACTGGTCCTGACCCTGCGCGATGAAGGGTATATCAGCGACAGCGGTGATGCCGATGTTGCGCAGACCCTGGCGACCTGGCATATGCTGGCAGACCTGGTCACCAGCGATGTCCGTATGACGATTGAAACCGCTGTGGCGCACGACTGACCCCAGCGCGCATAGTAAAAAGGCGACCTCATGGGGTCGCCTTTTTTGTGCCTGAATCCCCTGTCAGAACAGCTGGCTGAACGGCGGGGTGTTCATCAGTACACCGAGGAACAGCACCATCCCGACATAGTTATTATTGAGAAAAGCCTGGAAACAGGGTTGCCGCTCGCGCCCGGCGATCAGCTTCTGCTGATTAACAAACAGCGCGGCGGCCAGTAATAGCGTCCAGTAGAAGGCGCTGTTCAGATGCAGCATGAGGCCAACCAGCGCCATCAGTAGCAGCGTCGCCAGTTGCAGCAGACCAATGATTAGCTTGTCGAAACGGCCAAAGAGAATCGCGGTCGACTTCACGCCAATCTTCAGGTCATCATCCCGATCCACCATCGCATACTGAGTGTCATAGGCGACCGTCCAGCAGATGTTGGCGATGAATACCAGCCAGCAGACCAGAGGTAAGGACTCACTAACTGCGGACCATGCCATGGGAATGGCCCAGCCAAAGGCGGCACCCAGCACTACCTGCGGCAGGTGGGTATAACGCTTCATAAAGGGATAGACCCAGGCCAGCGCCAGCCCCACCACTGAGAGCATAATCGTCATCATGTTCATGGTCAGCACCAGCGCAAAAGCCGCCAGAGCCAGTATCACGAACAGCAGCTTAGCCTCTTTTGCACTCACCGCGCCGCTGGCCAGTGGCCGATGCTTCGTGCGTTCGACATGACCGTCTACTTTGCGATCGGCGTAGTCATTGATCACACAACCGGCCGCACGCATCACGATGACACCGGCAACAAACACCGCCAGCACCGGCAGCGGCGGGATCGCCATGTCAGCCAGCCATAATGCCCAGAGCGTTGGCCACATCAGCAGCAGCGTACCGATCGGCTTATCGATACGCATCAGGCGCGTGTAGGCCCGCCATTTATTTATACTTAAGCTATTTTGCACCACAGGATCCTCAGACCAGATCGCGATAGAGCGGCGATGCCGGTAAAAACAGTTCAGTCAGCAGCAGCGGTTTGCCCGAGAGACGCAGCCGTGAACGTCGTCCCCACAATCCCTCCACCTGCCCCGGCTCAATAAAATCGCGGGTCAGCGTTGAAGATGAGAAGAGATAGCGGCCCAGCGGCCGGGTGCCCAGCTGCTGCAGCATCGCTTCTGGCCCGTTGAGGGTGCTTTCCGGCACCAGCGTACGGCCAGCCAGCCAGGGCTTATCGTCGCCGAACAGCAACACTTCACGCAGCCAGAAGCGTTGATCGTCTGGCAACAAGCCCTTTTCATCACCCAACTCGCTGGCGTCGATAAAGCCTTCACGCAGCGGCTGAACCGTGACCCGCTGGCAATGTTGTTCAAAACGGCGCGTCATTGAATCCTCCTCCATCAGCCAGTCGAGCAATGGCGGCGCAAGGGTTGCCTGCGACGGAGAAAGCCAGTTGAGCGCACGTAATAAGCTGAGCGCGTCTTGCGACATAGCACCACTCCCAATAATTTTCAGGACGCTAGTTTAGCGCAGAGACGCGATGCGAACACCTGCCGTCATGACAGACGGCAGGAGGATTACTCGCGTTTCAGGCGGTTGCTGTTTGCCAGCCACAGAGTGATTACCAGAATCAGAATCGCCGCAGAGTAACAGAGCGTATCGAAGGGATTTTTATGGTCGACGATAATCAGGCGGATAATTGCCGTGATACCGATATAGACAAAATAGCGCAGCGGAAAGTGATATCCCGACTGAAAGTACTTAACAATCAACGCAATAAATTCGAAGTAGAGGAAATAAATGACAATCCCCTCAATCAACAGATAGGAGGATGACTGCTCGCTGGTGTTAAACAGTACGTTTGCCAGATGGATAGTTTCTTTGCCTAAAAAGACGATCAGGATGATCGCCAGACTCAGCAGACCCAGATTCAGCACCCATTGCAGTACCGTTGCAAGGTGGCGGGCCAAAGGATTTTTGTCACTCATGTTGCGCCTTAAAAAAGGAGTTGTTAGCGCGCGGTATCATGCGCGAGTGTGACGCAAATCACAATAACTCCTCAGGCCTCCACATCAACACAGAGCGCATCGTAACGCCAGTATTCACAGTCGCAATCAATCACCTCTTTTTGCTGGTTGCGATTGATGCGGGTGATCAACAAACCAGGGCTGCCCGGTGCCACATTCAGCATGGGTGCGGCGACCTCCGGCAGCGGGCCGGGCAGGATGGTGAAGCGCGCGCCGCCGTAACGAATGCCGTAGCGCTGGTCATAGAGATCGGTCAGTGAGCGGGTCAAATCTTCATCAAGCAGACCAGGGAAAAAACGCGGATTGAGGTAGTGTTCAACATAGAGCACCGCACGCCCGTCGATGCGCCGCAAACGGCGGATGCAGTACACCGCCGAACCGGATGCCAGCCGCAGCGCCGTCGCCACGCTGTCGTGCGCCGCGACCTGTTCGGCGGCGATGACCTCGGTAGCCGCCTGCCGTCCCTGCTCCATTGCCATGGCATGAAAGTGGCTGTGATGCAGCGGGTTATAGATCAGCCGCGGCGGTGCGATAAACCAGCCGCGACGCAGTTCCCGGTAGATCATCCCCTGGGCTTCCAGCTTGCCCAGTGCTTCCCGAAGGGTAATCCGGGTCGTGCTGAACGCTTCGCTTAAGGCACGCTCCGCCGGCAGTCGCCCGGCGCTGAACTCTCCGGCCTGAATACGCGTCAGCAGGACGCTGGCGATCGCATCCGCCGTTTTGAGTGCTATCGACTCCACAACAGTAGCCTCATTTTGGTGCGACTCCGCACTCTTACTGTTCAGGTAAACGCGCCTGTGACAGGCGAACGGGTCACATCTTTCATCGCCCATCCCCCGCACAGCGCCGCCCTGTCATAAATCGTTCATATACAGGGGCTACATTGGCTCGGTTCTTGCTGGACTAGACCAGCCAGGCCCATCAACTTACACCCGGAGCAACTGAGATGAAAGCGTTTATCGCCTCTGTAGTAGCCAGTGCTGTAGTGCTCACCCTGCCCGTTGCGCAGGCCGCCGATAACGACCTTGCCGCACTGGAAAAAGCGGCACGCAGTGAAGGCCAGGTCAACAGCGTCGGGATGCCGGATAGCTGGGCTAACTGGAAAGATACCTGGAACGACATCAGCAGCAAATATGGCCTTAAGCACAGCGATACCGATATGTCATCGGCGCAGGAGCTGGCGAAATTCGATGCAGAAAAAGAGAACGCCAGCGCTGACATCGGTGACGTGGGTGCCGCCTTTGGCCCGATCGCTGTCGCTAAAGGTGTGACCCAGCCCTATAAACCCACTCACTGGGATCAGATTCCGGCCTGGGCAAAAGATAAAGATGGCCACTGGGCGCTGGCCTATACCGGCACCATCGCCTTCCTGATCGACAAGCAGCAGGTTAAAGATATCCCCCACAGCTGGGCCGATCTGAAAAAAGGTAAGTATGTGGTTACTATCGGTGACGTCGGCGTGGCAGCTCAGGCGGCTAACGGCGTACTGGCGGCAAACTACGCCTTAGGTGGCGATGAGAAGAACCTGAAACCGGCGCTGGCTTTCTTTGCCGATCTGGCCAAACAGGGTCGTCTTGGCGTTACCGATCCGGTGATTGCCAATATCGAAAAAGGCGAAGTGCAGATGGCGGTGGTGTGGGACTTTAACGCCCTTAACTACCGGGACCAGATCGACAAAAACCGCTACGAAGTGGTGATCCCGTCTGATGGCTCCGTGACCTCCGGCTACACCACCGTCATCAACAAATATGCGAAACACCCTAACGCCGCAAAACTGACGCGCGAATATATCTTCTCAGACCAGGGACAGATCAATCTGGCGAAGGGCTATGCCCGTCCGATCCGTGCTGAACATCTGACGCTGCCAGCGGACGTTCAGGCTCGCCTGCTGCCGCAATCTGAATATAAAAATGCCCGTCCGGTGAAGGATCAGGCTGCCTGGGATAAATCGTCGAAAATGCTGCCGCGCCTGTGGCAGGAAAACGTCATCATCAACATGCAGCAGTAATTCGCGGCAGGGAGAACGGAATGAAGACCATTCTGGTAGTGCTGGACGGCCTGAGCAATCAGGTCGCACAACATGCAATGGGTTACCTGCATGCCGAATGTTCGCAGGGCAACGGGTTTTATTACCGTATGACCTGTGAATTACCCTCGCTGTCACGCCCGCTTTATGAGTGCATTCTGACCGGTATTCCGCCGGTCAGAAGCGGCATTATTCATAATGGCGTCAGCCGGTTAAGCCGCGAGCGTAGCATCTTTCACTTTGCGCGAGCGGCGGGACTGACGACTGCGGCGGCGGCCTACCACTGGGTGAGTGAGCTTTATAACCGAACGCCGTTCGTTCCGGCGCGCGATCGTCACACTGACGCGCCGGACCTGCCCATTCAGTATGGCCATTTTTATTCTGACGATAGCTATCCCGACTCGCATCTGTTTGAAGATGCAGAGAGCCTGCGGCTGCGTCACGATCCCGATTTTCTGCTAATCCACCCGATGAATATCGACGATGCCGGTCATAAATCGGGCCTCTCTTCGCCACAGTACCGCAACCGGGCACGCATCGCAGACGGCCTGCTGTCGCAGTGGATGCCCTTGTGGCTGGCTGAGGGCTATCAGGTGATGGTGACCGCCGATCACGGCATGAATGACGATCGCTCCCACGGCGGTATTCTGCCGGAAGAGACCACGGTGCCGCTGTTTGTCTTTGGCCGGGCTTTCTCGCTGCAGCCTGACCTGGCACCGCAGCAGACCGATCTGTGCGGCACGCTGTGTGAACTGCTTGAGGTGGCACATGACAAGCCGGTCTGTCGCGGCCTGCTGGCGGAGTCGAAGAGATGAGAGGAAAAGGAGTCGCGCTGCTGCTGCTGTTACCGTTCACCCTGTTCTGGGTCGCCTTTCAGCTGGCACCGCTGTTGTGGATCGCCATTAACAGCTTCTGGAGTGAGATGAACAGCCAGTGGGGCTGGGATAACTATCAGGACATTCTCACCTCGCCCTTCTACCAGCAGGCGTTTCGTTTTTCGCTGGATATCTCACTCTGGTCAAGCGTCTACGGCTTACTGATTGCACTGGTCACCGGCTATTCACTGCATCAGCTCGGGGGCGGGCGACTGCAGCGCTTTCTCATCGCTTTTACCAATATGACCAGCAACTTTGCCGGTGTCCCGCTGGCGTTTGCCTTTGTGATTCTGCTGGGGCTGAACGGCTGCCTGACATTGCTGTTGCGCCATTATGGTCTGGTTGAGAGCTTCAGACTCTTCTCGCGCAATGGCATGGTGCTGGTCTACACCTGGTTCCAGATCCCGCTGGGCGTGCTGCTGCTCTACCCGGCGTTCGACGGGCTGAAAAAAGAGTGGCAGGAGTCCGCTGCGCTGCTGGGTGCCAGCCGCTGGCACTACTGGTGGCACATCGGCCTGCCGATTCTGTTTCCGGCGCTGCTCGGGACCTTTGTGATCCTGCTGGCGAATGCGCTGGGCGCTTACGCCACGATTTATGCCCTGACCACAGGTAATTTCAACGTGGTGCCGGTGCGCATTGCCGCGCTGGTCTCCGGCGATATCTCGCTGGATCCCAACACCGGTAGTGCGCTGGCGATGCTGCTGGTGGCGATTATGGCGCTGATCACCCTGGTGCAGCAGTATCTGGTGCGCCGTAGCTATCTCAATGCGAAACAGCCATGAAAGGAGCCGCCATGTCACGTGCTGAGCACCTCTATCACCGGATAATGGTCGGGTTACTCTTTACCCTGCTGGCACTGCCTTTACTGGCCACACTGCTTTATGCACTGTCGTCCGACTGGAGTAACACCATTCTGCCACAGGGCTATAGCCTGAAGTGGTTCATCCAGCTCTGGAGCGACCCGCGATTTCTGACGGCGCTGGGCCATTCGCTGCTGATTTGCCTGGGTGCGCTGCTGTTCTCGCTGGTGCTGGTGCTGCCTGCCATGTTTGTAATCGCTTACTATTTTCCTCGACTGGATGCGGTGATGAACGTCCTGATCCTGATGCCTTTCGCCGTGCCACCGGTGGTGTCGTCAGTAGGATTACTGCAACTCTACTCTTCGTCACCGCTGATGCTGACCGGCACGCCGTGGATCTTAATCGGCTGTTATTTCACTATCGCGTTACCCTTTATCTACCGGGCGCTGGCGAACAATATGCAGGCGATCAACCTCAAAGAGCTGATTGATGCCGCGCAGTTGCTGGGTGCCAGCACCTGGCAGGCGGCGCTGTGGGTCGTGCTGCCCAACCTGCGCAAAGGGATGCTGATTGCCGTGCTGCTCTCTTTCTCCTTCCTGATTGGCGAATTTGTCTTCGCTAACCTGCTGGTCGGCAACCGCTATGAAACCCTGCAGGTTTACCTCTTCAACATGCGTAACGGCAGCGGTCACTTCACCAGCGCGCTGGTGATCTCCTACTTCTTTGTGGTGCTGCTGGTTACCTGGCTGGCCAACGCCCTGAATCCCGAACGAGGCTGAATATGAGTTACCTTGAGGTCAGAGAGCTGAACAAGTCCTATGGACCCACGCCCATTTTTGAGCAGATCGATTTCAGCGCCGCTGAAGGGGAATTTGTCACCCTGCTCGGCCCCAGCGGCTGCGGTAAATCGACGCTGCTGCGTTGTCTGGCGGGATTAACCGGCGTCGACAGCGGTGAAATCAGGCTGGAGGGCAAAGATATCGTGCCGCTGGCCCCGCAGAAGCGCGCCATCGGTATGGTGTTTCAGAGCTATGCGCTGTTTCCCAACATGACGGTAGAGAAGAACGTCGCATTTGGCCTGAAGATGCAGAAACTGCCCGAAGCGCAGATTCGCCAGCGGGTGCTGGAGGTGCTGGAGCTGGTTGAACTCAATGATTATGCACGCCGTTATCCGCACCAGTTGTCAGGCGGGCAGTGTCAGCGCGTGGCACTGGCACGTTCGCTGGTGACGCGTCCGCGTCTGCTGCTGCTGGATGAACCGCTGTCGGCGCTGGATGCGCGTATTCGCCGCCATCTGCGCGATCAAATCCGGCGCATCCAGCGCGAGCTGAATCTCACCACCCTGTTCGTCACCCACGATCAGGAGGAGGCGCTGACGCTATCCGATCGTATCGTGCTGATGAACCGGGGCAAAATCGTGCAGAATGGCGATGCCGAAGCGCTCTATACCCAACCGGTCGATCTCTTCGCCGCCGGATTTATTGGCAACTACAACCTGCTGAGCGCTGAGCAGGCGACGCGACTGACCGGTCAGCATTTCCACAGCCAGGTGGCCATTCGCCCGGAATCAATGCTGTTCACCGCGCCGGGCCAGGGCATTCCTGCGGAAATCCTCAGCCACAGCCTGCTGGGCAACGTGATCCGCTATCGTATCCGGGCGCATGATGTGGAACTTTCGGTTGATGTGCTTAACCGATCGGCGGCGGATTTGCATCCCGCTGGCAGGAAGATTGGTCTACAATTGGAGATGTCGACTTTGCGCCAGGTGGCTTAAAACACAGGAAAAAATCACGCATAGCACGGCAATCCCCTTCACAGATTGCTCTCTTCCGTCAGGCTGGCAGTCTGTGCTTTGAGCCTGACATTCGAGGAGCGACACCACGTGTTAACCCTGCTTAATTTACTCTCTGCGGTGGCCCTGCTGGTCTGGGGCACGCATATCGTACGAACCGGCATCATGCGGGTCTACGGTGCCGATCTGCGCCGCGTCCTGAGTCGCAGCATAGAAAAAAAACCGATGGCGTTTCTGGCGGGCATTGGCGTGACCACGCTGGTGCAGAGCAGCAACGCCACCACGCTGCTGGTGACCTCTTTTGTGGCGCAGAATCTGGTCAGCCTGACGCCCGCGCTGGTGGTGATTCTTGGCGCGGATGTCGGCACCGCGATTATGGCGCGTATCCTGACGTTTGATCTCTCCTGGCTCTCACCGCTGTTTATCTTCTTTGGCGTGGTGTTCTTCCTCAGCCGCAAGCAGACCCGTGCGGGTCAGTTAGGCCGGGCCAGTATCGGCCTGGGCCTGATATTGCTGGCGCTGCAGCTGATTGTCGAAGCGGCTCGCCCGATTACCCAGGCCGCCGGTGTCCAGGTGCTTTTCTCCAGCCTGACCGGCGACGTGATGCTCGATGCGCTGCTGGGTGCGGTGTTCGCCATCATCAGTTACTCCAGCCTGGCCGCGGTGCTGATCACCGCGACGCTCACCGCCACCGGCGTGATTTCGTTCAAGGTGGCGCTCTGTCTGGTGATTGGTGCCAATCTCGGTAGCGGCCTGCTGGCGATGATCAACGCCAGCGGCTCGAATGCCGCGGGCAAGCGCGTGGCGCTCGGCAGCCTGCTGTTCAAGCTGATCGGCTGCGTGTTCATCCTGCCGTTTGTCGATATTGTGGCGGAGTGGCTGGATAAGCTGCCGGTCAACGATGAAGAGTTAGTGATTTTCTTCCATGTGTTTTACAACCTGATCCGCTGCGTGGCGATGGTGCCGTTTGCTGACCTGATGGCGCGCCTCTGTCGCCGTATGATTGCCGACGACGTGGATAACGCGCTGCACCTCAAGCCGAAGCACCTCGATCGCAGCGCGCTGGATACGCCGGCGCTGGCGCTGGTGAATGCCGCCCGCGAAGCGTTGCGCATGGGTGACGTGCTGGAGCAGATGCTGGAGGCGTTTAATAAGGTGGTACATGGCGAATCCCGCGAGGAACGCACGGTGCGCAGGCTGGATGATGATGTCGATGTGCTCTATACCGCCATCAAACTCTATCTGGCGCGGATGCCAAAAGAGGACCTCCCCGAAGAGGACTCTCGTCGCTGGGGTGAAATCATTGAAATGTCACTAAATCTGGAGCAGGCCGGGGACATCATCGAGCGGATGAGCGGCGATGTCGCTGACAAATCGCTGGCAGCGGGCCGCGCGTTCTCTGCCGAGGGATTAAAAGAGCTGCAGGAGCTGCATGAGCTGCTGATCGCTAACCTCAGAATGAGTCTGTCGGTGTTTCTGTCACACGATATCACCAGCGCTAAACGTCTGCGTCGCGCTAAACATCGCTTCCGTCTGATGATCCGCCGCTACTCTCATGCGCATGTTGACCGCCTGCACCAGAAGAACGTGCAGAGTATTGAGACCAGTTCGCTGCATCTCGGTTTACTGGGCGACATGAAGCGCCTGAATTCACTGTTTTGTAGTGTGGCCTACACGGTGCTGGAACAGCCCGACGATGAACGTGACTATGAATAAAACTGAGCGGAGTGAATAACCTGCCGCGCCGGAGCGGCGATCGTCCGGCGCGGCAGCAGTGAGATGCGGCGCAGTGTAATAATGCGCCGCCACTGTTACTTCTTCTTAATCGGCTTTCCTGACCAGTAACCCGCCAGCAGTGAACCTGACAGGTTGTGCCACACCGAGAACAGCGCGCCTGGCAATGCCGCCAGCGGTGAGAAGTAGAGTTTGCCCAGCGTCGCCGCCAGACCGGAGTTTTGCATGCCGACCTCCAGCGCCAGGGTACGGCAGGTTGACTCATCGAAGCCAAACAGCTTACCGCCCCAGTAGCCGCCAAGCAGGCCAATCGCGTTATGCAGGATCACCGCCGCGATCACCATCAGACCCACCGATCCAATAAAGGCCTGACTGCCCGCCACCACCGCACTGATGATCAGCAGAATACAGACCATCGAAAACGCAGGCAGCCAGGGTTCCACCCGGCGAACCACGCTGTTCATACTGTGATGAATGATCAGTCCCAGGGAGATGGGGATCACGACGATCTTCACGATGCTCAGCAGCATGCCAGCCACGTCAACCTGAATGTGGGTATCAACATAAAAGCGGGTTAACAGCGGCGTGGCGAACACACCCACCAGCGCAGAGACTGACGAGATGGTCACCGACAGCGCCACATCCCCCTTCGCCAGATAGATCATGACGTTGCTGGCGGTGCCGCTGGCAACTGAGCCGACCAGAATCATACCGGCAGCCAGATCTGGCGGCATATGAAACAGTTTTGCCAGCCCCCAGGCGGCTAACGGCATCACCAGATAGTGCAGAAAGGTTCCGGCAATCACCGGCGCAGGTCGGGTCAGGACCCGTTTAAAATCGTCGATATTCAGGGTCACACCCATGCCGAACATAATCAGCATCAGCAGATAAGTGACCCAGGGTCCGATGCCGAGAAACGTACCTGGAGTGTAATAAGCGGCGACAGACAACAGCACGGCCCAGAGCGGGAACAGGCGGGTTAACGTGGCGAGCATAGCCAGACTTCCTTATAAGAATGTTATGTTTTATGCAGATTTGCCATAGAGAGTCATCATGCAGGAACGACTGCCGTGATGAAGGCCGGATCATAACATTTCATTATCATGGCGTAAGGCGAAGATGGGGCGAGGCGGGAAAATGCGGATCGACTGCTGCCGATCCGCTGATTATTGACGAAATTACGCTGCTTTTTCCTCTAAACCGCGGTAGATCAAACCACCAATCACGGCACCGATAATCGGCACTAACCAGAACATCCACAGCTGAGAGATCGCCCAGTCACCCTGGAACAGGGCTGCCGCGGTGCTGCGTGCCGGGTTAACCGAGGTATTCGTCACCGGAATGCTGATCAGATGAATCAGGGTTAACGCCAGGCCAATCGCAATAGGTGCAAAGCCTTTCGGCGCGCGCTCGCTGGTGGCACCCATGATCACAATCAGGAAGATAGCGGTCATCACCCCTTCGGCGATCATACCTGACTGCAGGCTGAAGCCGCCCGGCGAGTGTTCACCGTAGCCATTCGCCGCAAATCCGCTGGCCGCTGCACTGAAGTCGCCTTTACCGCTGGCGATCAGATAGAGCACCGCGCCAGCGGCAATGCCGCCAGCCAGTTGCGCGATGATGTAAGGGATAGCCTGAGACGCGGGAAAACGTCCGCCTGCCACTAATCCCAGGGTCACCGCCGGGTTAAAGTGCCCGCCTGAGATGTGACCGACCGCATACGCCATGACCAGCACGCTCAGCCCGAAAGCCAGCGCCACGCCCATGAAGCCAATTCCCAGCTCCGGGAACGCAGCTGACAGCACGGCACTTCCACAACCGCCGGCCACCAGCACGAAGGTACCCAGCGCCTCTGCGACTAACCTTTTCATGATATTTCCTAAATTTGGGTGAATTGATTCAGCGGCGGGATTATAAATCTGTAGAAAGGGAGCGCAATGCAGGTGCACGAAATGCGCAGAGAAAGGGATTGCCATTTGGCAATAACAGGCTGTAACTTTCTGTATTAATGGGATTTATCGGAAGTCGCGTGCCGGGGAGTAATGAGGGAGATATGAACCTTTTTTGCCGCTTTTCAGGCCGCGCTGACGCGGCCTGAATGCCACAGAAGCCTACTCGAACAGATTGCGATGCAGCGTACGTACCACGCTTTCCGCATCGTTGCCCGGCACCAGGAAGCAGAGATTGTAGCTGCTGGCACCGTAGCAAATCATCCGCAGGTTGAACGGGTCGAGCACACCAAACACCTCTTTGCCGACGCCGCACGCTTTTGACAGCTGGTTACCGATAATCGCCACCAGCGCCAGATCTTCTTCCACTTCAACCCGGCACAGCGACGAGAGTTCAGTCAGTAAAGCCTGGGTCAGCAGGCTGGCACTGGTTGAGGTCGATCCGGTGGTGTCGAGCGTCAGTGCCACGCTCACTTCGGAGGTGGTGATCAGGTCAACCGAGACGTTATGACGCGCCAGAATATTGAAGAGTTCGGCAAGGAAACCAAACGTATGCAGCATGTTAAGGCTGTGCAGCGTTAACAGCGTCTGCTTACGGCGTAGCGCAAGCGCCCGAAACAGCGGCGGGTTGCGGGTTTCATTGCAGACGCGGGTCCCACCGGCTGCCGGATCCTTACTGGAACCGACAAATACCGGAATACCCCGGCGTACAGCGGGAAGCAGCGTCGCCGGGTGCAGCACTTTCGCACCGAACGTCGCCATTTCAGCGGCTTCTTCAAAAGTGATTTCATCAATACGCTTCGCCGTCGGCACCACGCGCGGGTCGGTGGTGTAGATGCCCGGCACATCCGTCCAGATATCCACACGCGCCGCGTTCAGCGCTTCGCCCAGCAGCGCGGCGGTGTAATCACTGCCGCCGCGACCCAGGGTGGTGGTGCGCCCTTCGCTTTCACTGCCGATGAAACCCTGAGTAATGACCAATGCCTGCTCAATGCGCGGCTGTAACTGCGCCGTCGCCTGCTCCGCCAGCACCTGTACATCCGGTACTGCCCGGCCAAAATGATCGTCGGTACGCATTACCTTGCGGACATCGAACCACTCCGCGTTAACCTGGCGTTCACGCAGAATTTCCACAAACAGCAGTGATGACATCAGCTCACCGTGGCTGACCAGTTCATCGGTCAGGGCATTCGAGGTGGCCAGTGAGGCGGCTTCGGAAAGCATGCTGATATTGTCAATCATCCGATCAATTTCATCGCGGATCACTTCCGGACGCTGCAGGCGATCAACAATGGCGTACTGGATACGGCGGATATCATCAAGCAGCACAGCGCGCTGGGGAGCCTGCTGGCCTTCAGCCAGCGCAACCAGCAGATTAGTAATGCCCGCCGAAGCAGAGAGCACCACCAGACGCGTGCTGGCGTCCTGCAACACCACATCGGCGCTGCGGTTCATCGCTTCAAAATCGGCTACGCTGGTGCCGCCGAATTTTGCCACTATCAGTGTTTGAGACATGTAGGACCTCGTGTCAGGTTATCTTGTTCTCGCCGATGAAAGGGTCGAGAAACATTCTTTCAGCCAGGCACAAGGAAAGAGCAGAAACGGGCGGACAAGATCGGATAGACGAGTCACCCAGAAGCGCCCCACCTTGCGAAACGTCGACTGCAGACGTTTCTGGTGACAACCCAGAGGATTCAGCCCCTGTAGCCGACAGGCAGCACACCGCGTGCTGACCCACCTCGGCGTCGCTCCCCATCATGTGTTTTCACCGGATACGGTTCCTCCAACACACTGCCTGGGCGACGCGCCTCTTCTGGCTTGCGCACAGGTGCGCAAGTAGGCGCATAGATCTAGCCTTTTCTGGACCTGCTGTCAATGTCAGCGATGCCCGGAGCGCCGCATCAGAAAACAAATGACTCTGCGTCGCAGCGGCTACAGTGCTTAATGGGTTCAGCCCATGCAGCAATCCCTGATACGGCACAACGTTTTGCGCAGACTTTCGCGTCACACTTTACCGCGCGTTGCCTCTGCGGTCCGCTGGCTGTTCGCGCCAGTGAATGCTGGCGATAAACAGCGGCGTTCAGATCGCCTCTCCGGCGCGCGCTGACAAAATTTTTCCTTTCAGTTACAACTGTGGTCATACTGAAACGCTAAACGGGCATGATGTGCCTCCGATGGAATGACGGTTCTTAATATCAACAAGAGTGTTGCCATGAAAAATATCAATCCGACACAAACCGCAGCCTGGAAAGCGCTGCAACAGCATTTTGAGCAGATGAAGTCGGTAGAAATTGCCGATCTGTTCGCCCAGGATGCCGATCGTTTTGCCAAATTCTCTGCCACCTTTGATGATCAGATGCTGGTGGATTTCTCTAAAAACCGCATCACCCAGGAAACCCTCGATAAGTTACAGGCGCTGGCCAAAGAGACCGACCTGAGCGGTGCTATTAAGTCTATGTTCTCGGGTGAGAAGATTAACCGCACCGAAGATCGTGCGGTGCTGCACGTCGCGCTGCGTAACCGGAGTAACACGCCGATTCTGGTGGATGGCAAAGATGTGATGCCAGAGGTCAACGCGGTGCTGGATAAGATGAAAGGCTTCTCTGAGCGCATCATCAGCGGCGAATGGAAAGGCTATACCGGTAAAGCGATCACCGACGTGGTGAATATCGGTATCGGCGGCTCTGACCTCGGCCCGTTTATGGTGACTGAAGCGCTGCGCCCGTACAAAAACCATCTGAACATGCATTTTGTCTCTAACGTTGACGGCACCCACATCGCCGAAACGCTGAAAGACCTCAGCCCGGAAACCACGCTGTTCCTGGTGGCATCGAAAACCTTCACCACCCAGGAAACCATGACCAACGCCCACAGCGCGCGCGACTGGTTCCTGAAAACGGCGGGCGACCAGCAGCACGTAGCGAAACACTTTGCTGCGCTGTCGACCAACGCCAAAGCGGTGGGCGAATTTGGTATCGACACCAACAACATGTTTGAATTCTGGGACTGGGTTGGCGGCCGTTATTCACTGTGGTCAGCGATCGGCCTGTCGATCATTCTCTCGATTGGTTTCGATAACTTCGAGCAGCTGCTGAGCGGCGCACATGCCATGGACCAGCACTTCGCCTCTGCGCCGGCTGAGCAGAACCTGCCGGTACTGCTGGCGCTGATTGGCATCTGGTACAACAATTTCTTTGGTGCTGAAACCGAAGCGATTCTGCCTTACGACCAGTACATGCACCGCTTTGCCGCCTATTTCCAGCAGGGCAATATGGAGTCAAACGGCAAGTATGTGGATCGTGCCGGTCATCCGGTGGACTACCAGACTGGCCCCATCATCTGGGGCGAACCCGGCACCAACGGTCAGCACGCGTTTTATCAGCTGATCCACCAGGGTACCAAGCTGGTTCCGTGCGACTTTATTGCGCCGGCTATTACCCATAATGCGCTCGCGGATCACCATCCGAAGCTGCTCTCTAACTTCTTTGCCCAGACTGAAGCGCTGGCGTTTGGTAAGTCACGCGACGTCGTAGAGAAAGAGTTTACCGATGCCGGTAAATCTGCAGAGTCTGTGGCCCATATCGTGCCGTTCAAGGTGTTTGAAGGTAACCGCCCGACTAACTCCATCCTGCTGCGTGAGATTACCCCTTACAGCCTGGGCGCGCTGATTGCCCTGTATGAGCACAAAATCTTCACTCAGGGTGCCATCCTGAATATCTTCACTTTCGATCAGTGGGGTGTGGAATTAGGTAAGCAGCTGGCGAACCGTATTCTGCCGGAACTGGAAAACGAGGACGAAGTGACCACTCACGACAGCTCCACTAATGCCTTAATTAACCGCTATAAAGCCTGGCGTTAATCGGCGTTAATTTCATCGGGCGGCCACTTTGCCGCCCTTTTTTTGTCTGTTTTTACATCTGAATGGGCTGTTTATATCGTCGGAGAGCATGGGTTGTCAGGGAAAAGTCTTAAAACAACCTAAGATAATTCTGAACATCGATGCGCTGAACGGGCCAGCATAAAGTATAAAATGGTCCTGAAATGGGGCAATCTCTATTGTTAGCTATTGATTCATAATCATATTCAGTTTCAGCAATCCTGAGTAAATTCTGATTATTCTTATTCCGTACCAGATATTAATAAAAAAGAACATTCCGCTTTGCAATTGATTCGCCAGCAGCGAAATATCTGGCATCAGCCCGAAATATTCCGATATAAAAAGTAGTTATCCCCAATCCAGCTAATTAAATCACGCGCCCACCCCGCTATTCACCCTGGTTTTTCCGGTGCTGAACTCTGGTATTTTGTTGCCCTATACTGAACGCGCCCGCAATGGGACTGTCCGTCGATTTTGCCGCAGTCTGACTGCGTTGCAACCTCAGCGGACAGAGATCCTTCATTCACTCAATGCAGGAAACGCTGTTATGAAAAAAACTATGGTTGCCGGTGCAGCCTTGATCTTGGTTGCCGTCTCTTCCAGCGCATTTGCTGCGCCGGAAGAAGCTGGTACCGCAGCTGGCGCGCAGGCGGGAGCAATCTCTGCTGGCACGTCGACCGCTGTGGGTATCGGTGCACTTGGCGCGCTGGTCGGGCTCGGCATTGCCGCTTCTGGCGGTGGTGACGGTGCAAATACCGGTACAACAACCACGACCACGACGAGCACCACTCGTTGATGGATGCCCGACCCCCGTCTGATTGCTGATCTGCAGCAAACGGGCAGAGGCTGAACCACTGACTTCGGTGAGTGAGGACGCTGAGCCACGTAACCTGTATTTCTGCAGCCGGAACGGGACGGGCAGAGCACCTTTAAACATAACCACACGCCTGTGTGGTTATTTTTTACTTTGGCATGACTTATCAGGGACACACAGTGCGCCAACTTCCTCTGCTGCTCGCTTGCCTGCTGCTGCAGGCCTGTACACAAACGCAAAAAGGTCTTGAACAGACTCTGCTGCTTGCGGTTAACGGTCCGGACGACGTGACCGTTACCGATCAACAGGTCAACAATCTTCCCTATGCCAGTCTCTATGCTCGCCTGAATGAAGGTCCGCGCATTTTTGTAGTGCTCGGCTACAACGAGAAAGGTCAGCAAAAATGGGTGACACAGGATCAGGCGATGCTGGTGACACAGCATGGCCGCCTGGTTAAAACCCTGGGCTTGCCGGATAACCTGCTGAGCGTCAGCAATCTGCAACAGGATCCGCTCGCTGACAGCCTGCATATCAGCAACGGTGCAGGCTGGACCCGCATCGTGCAGTGGACCGAACAGGGCAAGGTTCGCGGCGCGACTGTGCGTTCAACCTTCCAGCGCGGCACCGACGAAGTCCTGACCGTGGCGGGCAACCGCATTCCGTGCCGCGTCTGGCATGAGCAGGTGAGCATCGACAGCAGTAACCGCGAGTGGGAAAACACCTTCTGGATCGATAACAGCAGCGGCGATGTGGTGCAGGCCCATCAGATGCTGGCGGCAGACGCCTTCCCTGTAGATATCACTATTCTGAAGCCGGCGAAATCATGAAAAAAATCACTTTTTTGCTGGCCGGGCTGAGCCTGTTCAGCGCCGCAGAAGCGCAGGCAACTGCGCAGGTTATCGTTCATGCACCGCACAACGGCGGTCAGGCTGAGCTGAGCCAGGTCGCGGATCTCTCCCAGCTGGTGACTCTGCCTCCACTGCAGGTCAACACTGACTGGCGTGCGACCTTTATTGCCGAGCGCGGCGCCAGCGCAGTGGCACAGCAGCACTATCAACAGACGCTGGGCGCGTTACGTGCGTGGCGTGCCGACAGCAGCGGCGATCGGGCGGCGGCCATTGATGAAGTGATCCGCCAGCTGAGCGCCATCAAAGTAGCAGGTCGCCAGTTCACGTCGCTCGAACCGGACTGGATCCGTCTGCATCCGGCTGACAACCGTCGGCTGGAAGGCAGCTATGACCTCTATCTGCAGGCCCCCTCAGATTCTGTGCTGCTGCTCGGCGCGCTGAGCGGCGCAGGCAAAGTGAGCTGGCAGCCGGGTAAATCAGTACGCGACTATCTGGATGGTCATGACGCACTCTCCGGGGCAGAACGCAATTTTGTCACCGTGATTGCACCTTCAGGCGCCACACAGCAGGTGCCGGTTGCCTACTGGAATCATCGCCACGCGGAAGTGGAGCCAGGCAGCATTATCTGGCTCGGCTTTTCGTCATGGAGCCTGCCAGGCAGCTATGAAGACCTTAATGAACGCATCCTTTCCGTACTGACTCACCGGATACCAGACTGATGAAAAAACGTTATCTCTTCAGCCTGTTGGCTGTTTCCGTGGCGGCAGCCTGTCAGGCGCAGGCTGACACCTGGCCCGAGCCGGTGGGCCCTTCACAATCCGATTTCGGCGGCGTGGGTCTGATGCAGGTGCCGACGGCGCGCATGGCCAAAGAGGGCGAGTTCAGCCTCAACGCGCGCGACAACGATCAGTACCGATACTACTCCGCGTCACTGCAGCTCTTTCCCTGGCTGGAGACCACTGTGCGGTATACCGACGTGCGCACCCGTCAGTACAGTGCGGTCTCAGAATTCAGCGGCACGCAGAGCTATAAAGATAAAGCCTTCGACCTGAAACTCCGTCTGTGGCAGGAGGGCTTCTGGCTGCCGGAAGTGGCGGTGGGAACCCGCGATCTGGGCGGTACCGGTCTGTTCGACAGCGAATACCTGGTGGCGACCAAAGCATGGGGACCGTTCGACTTTACCCTGGGGCTTGGCTGGGGCTATCTCGGCAACAGCGGCACCGTGAAGAACCCCTTCTGCTCATACAGCGACAGCTATTGCCAGCGTCCGCAGGTGGGCGAAGCGGGTTCAATCAACGGCTCGCAGATGTTCCACGGTCCGACGGCGCTGTTTGGCGGCGTGGAGTATCAGACGCCCTGGCAGCCGCTGCGCCTTAAAATGGAGTATGAGGGCAACGACTACCAGAATGACTTTGCTGGCCGCCTTGAGCAGCGCAGCAAGCTCAACGTCGGCGCTATTTATCGCGTAACCGACTGGGCTGACATCAACGCCAGCTACGAACGCGGTAACACCTTTATGTTTGGTGTCACCATTCGCACCAACTTCAACGATCTGCGTCAGGCGCACATCGACAGCGAGAAGCCTTCCTACAATCCGCAGCCGCAACCTAAGTTGCTGGAGCCGACGGTGGTGGGCACTCAGCTGACCGATCTGAAATACAATGCCGGTCTCGATGGTCCGCGTATTCAGACTCAGGGTCACACGATCTATGTGTCAGGCGAGCAGACGAAGTATCGCGATACCCGTGAAGGGGTGGATCGCGCGAACCGCATCATCATGAACCACCTGCCTGACGGCATCGACACCATCAATGTCACCGAGTCGCGCTTTAACATGCCACAGGTGACGACTGAGACACAGGTCGCCAGCCTGCGTAACAATCTGGAAGGCTATCCGCTGGGCCATGAGCAGCCACTGCAACAGACCCGCAAAGAACCGGTCGATCCGGGTAGCACCGAGCAGGGTATGTTTATCCGTCAGGATCGCCTGAACTACAGCCTCTCTCCGGTACTGAATCAGTCGGTGGGCGGCCCGGAAAGCTTCTATATGTATCAGGTCGGCGTAATGGCTAACGCTGATTACTGGCTGACGGATCACCTGCTGGTGGGCGGTAGTCTGTTTGGTAACCTCGCCAACAACTACGACAAGTTCAACTACAACGGCGCACCGGCGGATTCTTCGCTGCCGCGCGTGCGTACCCATATCCGCGACTACGTTGAGAACAACGTCTACGTCAACGATCTGCAGGCAAACTATATGGGCCACCTCGGTAACGGCTTCTATGGTCAGGTTTACGGCGGGTACCTGGAGACGATGTACGGCGGCGTGGGCGGCGAGCTGCTCTATCGTCCGGTCGATGCGAACTGGGCGGTGGGCGTCGATGCCAACTATGTCCGTCAGCGTGACTGGGACAACATGATGCAGTTCAATCGCTATAAAGCCTCAACCGGCAACCTGACGGGTTACTGGCGTCCATGGTTCATGCAGGATGTACTGGTGAAAACCAGCGTCGGTCAGTATCTGGCGAAAGATAAAGGTGTGACGGTCGATGTGTCGAAGCGCTTCGACAGCGGCGTGATGGTGGGTGTCTATGCCACCAAAACCAACGTCTCGTCTGAAGAGTATGGCGAAGGCGACTTCACCAAAGGCTTCTATATCTCCATCCCAATGGATCTGTTCACCGTGACGCCAACGCGCGGTCGCGCGCAGGTGAACTGGGTGCCGCTGACGCGTGATGGCGGTCAGATGCTGGGTCGCAAGTACCAGCTGTATGATCTGACGTCCGATCGCGACGCTCGCTTTAACTAAGCAGATGGCGGCCTCAGGGCCGTTTCATGCGGTTAACAGAAAGCAGGCTCAGGGAGCATACGCCTGAAGCAAAGCATAGCAATGAGATCGCGCCTGCTCAGGGAACCCGGTCAGATCGGAAAGGCGCTAATGCCATCCCTGGCCGCTCGGCCCGCGCCGTCCCTGGCGCGGGACGCTTTCCTCCTCTGACCGGGTTCCCTGCGCGTTGAGTTTCTTCATTGCTGCCAGATTTAACCGGAGCTGGATTTGTCAGCAGTCTGAAGCGGCCCTCAGGCCGCTTTTTTATTTAGTCCGCGTCGTAGCCGAGATTCGGCGCCAGCCAGCGCTCAACTTCCGTTAACGACATCCCTTTGCGTACCGCATAATCTTCCACCTGGTCACGCTGGATCTGCGCTACGGCGAAATAGCGGCTGTCAGGATGGCTGAAGTACCAGCCAGAGACTGACGCGCCCGGCCACATGGCAAAGGATTCGGTGAGCTTCATGCCGGTCTGTTCTTCCACCGCCAGCAGACGCCAGATGGCGGCTTTCTCAGTGTGCTCCGGGCAGGCCGGATAGCCTGGCGCCGGACGTATCCCCTGATAATTTTCCCGAATCAGCTCTTCATTGCTGAGATTTTCGTTAGGCGCGAAGCCCCAGATCACCTTACGTACCCGCTCGTGCAGATATTCGGCAAAGGCTTCCGCCAGACGGTCAGCCAGCGCTTTCACCATGATCTTGTTGTAGTCGTCATGCTGACGATCGTACGCCTCCGCCAGCGCATCCTCTTCCAGCCCGCCGGTCACCGCGAAGGCACCGAGATAGTCCGCTTTGCCGCTCAATTTCGGGGCCACAAAATCCGCCAGACAGTAGTTGGCGAAGTCGGTTTTTTCGGTCTGCTGGCGTAAGTGATGACTCACACACAAAATCTCATCACGCCGCTCATCACTGTAGAGATGAATATCATCGCCGACCCGGTTAGCCGGAAAAATACCGACCACGCCACGTGGCTTCAGCAGCGACTGCTGGCTTAATTTGTCGAGCATCGCATTGGCATCGGCAAACAGACGCTGCGCCTCTTCACCCACCACCTCATCTTCCATGATGCGGGGATATTTGCCCGCCAGCGACCAGGTCATAAAGAATGGCGTCCAGTCGATGTAGTTGCGCAGCGTTTCAATGCTGGCCTCCACCTGACTGACCCCGGGACGATGCGGCACGGGTGGCGTGTAACTCTCCCAGTCAATTGAGGTGGCGTTATCGCGCGCCGCCTGCAGCGAGACCGGCGGCGTGCGCGGCTTTTTGCGTGCATGCTGAATGCGCACGGTCTCGTACTCTTTGCGGGTTCGGGCGACGAAATCCTCTTTTAACGTGGCGGAAAGCAGCGACGACACCACGCCAACGGTGCGTGAGGCGTTCTGCACGTAGACCGTCGGGCCACTGTAATGCTGCTCAATTTTGACAGCGGTATGCGCCTTCGAGGTGGTCGCGCCGCCAATCAGCAGCGGTAAGGTAAAGCCCTGACGCTCCATCTCTTTCGCCATGTTGACCATCTCATCCAGCGACGGCGTAATCAGGCCTGATAAGCCGATGATGTCCGCATTCACTTCGCGCGCCGTTTTAAGAATTTTTTCACCCGGCACCATCACGCCAAGGTCAATGATTTCGTAGTTATTACACTGCAGCACCACGCCGACAATATTTTTCCCGATGTCGTGTACGTCGCCTTTGACCGTGGCCAGCACGATTTTACCGTTGCTGCGCCCCGCCTCTTTGCTGGCTTCGATAAAGGGCTCCAGATACGCCACCGCCTGCTTCATCACGCGCGCCGATTTCACCACCTGCGGCAGGAACATCTTGCCCTCACCGAACAGGTCACCGACGACGTTCATGCCGGACATCAGCGGGCCTTCAATCACCTCTATCGGCCGTGGTACCTGCTGGCGCGCCTCTTCGGTATCCTGCTCAATAAACTCGGTGATCCCCTTGACCAGCGAATACTCCAGCCGTTTCACCACGTCCCAGCTGCGCCATTCCGCGAGCTGTTTTTCCTGCGAGCCATCGCTTTTGCCGCCACGGTATTTCTCCGCCAGCGCCAGCAGCCGCTCGGTGCCATCATCCCGCCGGTTAAGAATCACATCCTCTACCGCCTCGCGCAGTTCTGCCGGCAAATCATCATAAATCGCCAGCTGGCCTGCGTTGACGATGCCCATATCCATGCCTTTACGGATGGCGTAATAGAGAAAGACGGCATGTATCGCTTCACGCACCGGATCGTTGCCACGGAATGAAAACGATACGTTTGAGACGCCGCCGGAGATCATCGCATGGGGCAGCTCGCGCTTGATATCTTCGCAGGCACCAATGAAATCCATGGCGTAGTTGTTGTGTTCGTCGATGCCGGTGGCGACCGCAAAGATGTTGGGGTCAAAGATTATATCTTCCGGCGGGAAGCCGACCTGTTCGGTGAGGATCCGGTAAGCACGGCGGCAGATCTCAATTTTTCGGGCGCGGGTATCCGCCTGACCCACTTCGTCAAACGCCATGACCACCATCGCCGCGCCGTAACGCCGGACCTGACGCGCATGATGAATAAAGGCCGCTTCACCCTCTTTCATCGAAATTGAGTTCACGATCCCTTTGCCCTGAATGCACTGCAACCCTTTCTCAATCACCTCCCATTTTGAGGAGTCGATCATGATCGGCACGCGGGCAATATCGGGTTCGCCAGCAATCAGATTCAGAAAGCGTACCATCGCCGCCTCGGCGTCGAGCATGCCTTCATCCATGTTGATATCGATGATCTGCGCGCCGCTCTGCACCTGCTGCAGCGCCACTTCCAGCGCTTCGTTATACTTCTCTTCTTTGATCAGCCGTTTAAATTTTGCCGAGCCGGTGACGTTGGTGCGCTCACCGACGTTAACAAACAGTGACTCTGCGGTGATGTTAAGCGGCTCCAGACCGGAGAGACGGCAGGCCACCGGGATCGTCGGCAACTGACGCGGTGCAACGCCTTCAACCGCCGCCACCATGGCAGCGATATGTTGCGGTGTGGTGCCACAGCAGCCGCCGATAATGTTCAGGAATCCGGCGGTGGCCCATTCACCAATCTGCTGCGCCATCACTTCCGCATCCAGATCATATTCGCCAAAGGCATTGGGCAGACCGGCGTTGGGATGGGCGGTCACGTAGCCTTCAGCGATGCGCGACAGTTCCGCCACATACTGACGAAGTTCGTCGGGTCCCAGTGCGCAGTTCAGGCCAAAAGAGAGCGGTTCGGCGTGACGCAGCGAGTTGTAAAAAGCTTCGGTGGTCTGGCCGGAGAGCGTTCGGCCGGAGGCGTCGGTGATAGTGCCGGAGATCATCAGCGGCAGCGCCACGCCAAGCGCTTCCATCTCGGTCTGCACCGCATAGATAGCCGCCTTGGCATTCAGCGTATCGAACACCGTTTCAATCATGATGATGTCGGAACCGCCCTCCACCAGCGCGCGGGTCGATTCGCGGTACGCCTCCACCAGCTGATTAAAAGTAACGTTACGGTAGGCAGGATCGTTGACGTCGGGTGAGATCGAGCAGGTGCGGTTGGTCGGGCCGAGCACACCCGCAACATAACGCGGACGATCCGGCGTTTTCGCCGTCCACGCATCGGCGCAGGCTCGCGCCAGGCGGGCCGCTTCAAAATTGATCTCCGCCGATAAACGTTCCATCTGGTAGTCCGCCATCGCAATCGACGTGGCGTTAAAGGTGTTGGTTTCGAGGATATCCGCACCCGCCGCCAGATAGGCGTCGTGGATCTCGCGGATCACCGCCGGTTTACTCAGCACCAGCAGATCGTTATTGCCTTTGAGATCGCAAGGCCAGTCAGCAAAACGGCTGCCGCGATAATCCTCTTCTTCCAGCTTATAGCTCTGGATCATGGTGCCCATCCCCCCATCCAGCACCATAATGCGTTGTGCGAGCTGCTGTTTTAACGCGTCGATTTTATTGCTCACTGTTGCCCCATTCACGTCAGTCTGCTGGCGGAAAAGCCCGTTTTTCATTCTGGCACAAGCTGGTCAGGCGACAAAGTAACCTCGACTGAGAGATTTTCAGGTCACGGCTGTACAGGTCTGACCAGAAAACCAGCGTTTGCAAAGCGCGCGATTAAAACGAAAATGATTTCCACAATGTAAAAGGAGAACAATGATGGCAACCCCGGTTCCTGTTAAGCGCGGCAAGAAACCCCGTGGCACCCCTGTCGCCGCACCCGCGGGCGGTCAGGTGCAATCGCTGACCCGCGGCCTGACGCTGCTGGAGCTGATTGCTGACTCACATGGCAGCGTAGCGCTGACCGAGCTGGCGCAGCAGGCAGGTTTGCCTAACTCCACCACGCATCGCCTGCTCAGCACCATGCAGCAGCAGGGTTTTGTCCGGCAGGTGGGCGATCTCGGGCTGTGGACGATCGGCGCACACGCCTTCGTGGTCGGCAGCAGTTTCCTGCAGAGCCGTAACCTGCTGGCGCTGGTACACCCGGTGCTGCGTAGCCTGATGGAGCAGTCCGGTGAAACGGTGAATCTGGCGGTGCTGGATCTCAGCGATCACCAGGCGGTGATCATTGATCAGGTGCAGTGTACCCAGCTGATGCGAATGTCCGCGCCGATTGGCGGCAAGCTGCCGATGCATGCGTCTGGCGCAGGCAAAGCGTTTCTGGCCCATCTGGGCGATGAGCAGGTCACCGCCCTGCTGCATCAGAAAGGATTGCATTACTACACGCCGAAAACCCTGATGTCGCCGCAGAGTCTGAAAGAGAATCTGGCGCTGGTGCGCAAAGCGGGCTTCTCATTTGATGATGAAGAGCATGCGCTTGGACTACGCTGTGTCGCCGCGCCAATCTATGACGAACATGGCGAGGCGTTTGCCGCGCTCTCCATCTCCGGCCCCATCGCCCGCATGACAGACGATCGGATTACTGAATTAGGTGCACTGGTCATCCGCGAAGCGCGCCAGGTTACGCTGGCGTACAGCGGTCGTTAACTTTATCTGCGCCGTAGCAGACGCTGAAACGCTGCGTCTGCCGCCAGGCGATCACCTCTTCCACATGACCCTGGGCGATGCGCTGCTGCTGCGCGCGCCACCAGCGGGCGTCGAATATCTCCGGATGCAGTTGCAACAGCAATGCGCCGGTAGCGGCTTCACTGCATAACGCATAGCGGAAGGTTTCCGGGAAGACATCGTCCGGCCCGACGCTGTACCAGGGCTCGGCGCTGAGTTCATCCTCCTCATAGCGCGCCGCGGGCACATCCCGGAAGTGCAGCTCCTGCATCGGGCGAATCTCATCGTAATCGTAAAAAATCACCCGGCCATGGCGGGTGATGCCGAAGTTTTTAAACAGCATGTCTCCGGGAAAGATATTGGCCGCCGCCAGCTGTCGGATGGCATTGCCATACTCTTCAATCGCGTGACGTCGCTCTGCGGCATTCGCCTGGGCCAGGTAGAGATTGAGCGGCTGCATACGGCGCTCCAGCCACAGGTGACGAATAATCAGGCGATCGCCTTCGATATGCAGCTTCTCCGCCACGCAGGCGTGGAGTTCTGCCAGCAGCGCCGGAGAGATGCGCGACAGCGGCAGCGCAAACTGTTCGAACTCCTGCGTATCCGCCATACGTCCCACGCGATCGTGCTCTTTGACCTGCTGATAACAGGCGCGGACCTGTGCTTCCGTCACCTCTTTTTGCGGCGCGAAGCGATCCCTGATGACCTTGAACACCCAGTCAAAGCCCGGCAGCGTGAAGACCAGCATCACCATGCCGCGCACGCCGGGTGCGATCTCAAAGGCCGTCTCATTTTCTGCCAACGCCTGAAGATATTCGCGATAGCTCTCGGTTTTACCGTGCTTCTGGCAGCCAATCGCCATATAGCGCTCCGCCAGGGTTTTGCCAGGCAGTATCGGTTGCAGCCAGGCAACCAGCGCCGCAGGCACCGGCGCATAAACCATGAAATAGGCGCGGGCAAAACCAAACACAATGCTGGCGTCATTCACATCGGTCAGACAGGTGTCGATCCACAGTTCGCCCGTTTCACTGCGCTGGATCGGCAGCAGACAGGGCAAGATGCCCTCCGGCAGATGCAGGCGCGCCACCAGCCAGGCAGTTTTGTTACGATAGAAGAGTTCACTGTTAACCTCGAGCCAGCCCTGGTTCAGCCGGGGAAAATGCGACTGCAGGTGGCGGACAATCCAGCCGACGTCGCGAGCGCGCTGCTGCCACGGCAACGTCAGCGGTAAATCGCTCAACACCTGATCCACCAGTGCCAGCCAGCCCCGCTCCGGCTGATAACGGCGCGATAACGGGCGCAAAGGTGTGACCGGCGCGGTCAGGGATTGAGAGCTGAAGATAAACAGCCGGTCCGGCTGCAGATCGGCATGTCCATGTAACCGGCAGTAGACGGAATTAAAGAAGCTTTCGGCAATTTCATGCCGTGGATAGCCGGGCAGCAGGCTTTGATAGTGGTCCTTAACCCGCAGCCAGAACATCTCATCCCAGCTGTCCGCGCCGTTCAGCACCCGCAATTGATCGGCAACCAGGCTGACGTGATGGTCATAGAGGTGAATACGGGCCTTCATGGCATGCTGCACCGCCTGCCATTCCGCCTGCTCAAATCGCTGCTGCGCGCCAGCAGTGATGTCGAGAAAGCGACCATACTGTGCATCAAAACCCTGCAGGATAGTGTGGGCGATCAATGATTCGCGTGGCGGCATAATCAGCTCCGGTAAACGCCCGCCCGCGGTTTGCGGACGGGAAATCAGTCAGAGGAAAAGGGTCAGAACTGATGCTCTTCGGTCGAACCGGTGAGCGCGGTGACCGAGGACTTACCGCCCTGAATGATATTAGTCACCTGATCAAAATAGCCGGTGCCCACCTCCTGCTGATGCGAAGAGAAGCTGTAACCGCGATCGCGGGCAGCGAACTCAGGCTGCTGAACCTTTTCAACATAGTGACGCATCCCTTCGCCCTGGGCGTAGGCGTGGGCCAGATCGAACATGTTGAACCACATGCTGTGGATGCCCGCCAGCGTGATGAACTGGAAGCGATAGCCCATGTCGCTGAGCGCCTGCTGAAACTTCGCGATGGTGCGGTCATCGAGGTTCTTCTTCCAGTTGAACGACGGTGAACAGTTGTAGGCCAGCAGCTTGCCGGGGAAACGCGCATGAATGGCGTCGGCAAAGCGCTGCGCCATCGCCAGATCCGGCGTTGAGGTTTCACACCACAGGATGTCAGCATAAGGTGCATAGGCCAGCCCGCGACTGATCGCCTGTTCAATGCCGGCGTGGGTGCGGAAGAAGCCTTCTGCCGTCCGGTCGCCCTGGATAAAGGGACGATCGTATTCATCGCAATCTGATGTAATCAGGTCAGCAGCGTCGGCATCAGTTCGTGCCAGCAGCACGGTTGGCACGCCCATCACATCGGCAGCCAGCCGTGCCGCTACCAGTTTCTGAATGGCTTCCTGAGTCGGTACCAGAACTTTGCCGCCCATGTGACCGCATTTTTTTACCGCCGCCAGCTGATCTTCGAAGTGGACGGCCGCCGCGCCCGCCTGAATCATCGCCTTCATCAGCTCATACGCATTCAGCACGCCGCCAAAACCAGCTTCAGCATCGGCCACAATCGGCAGGAAGAAATCGGTGTGCCGGCTGTCCCCCGCTTCAATGCCGCTGGACCACTGAATCTGATCGGCGCGCTGAAAGGTCTGATTAATGCGCGTCACCACTTCCGGCACCGAGTTCACCGGGTAGAGGGACTGATCGGGATACATCTGCCCCGCCACGTTGGCATCCGCCGCTACCTGCCAGCCAGAAAGGTAGATCGCTTCGATGCCCGCTTTGGCCTGCTGCAGTGCCTGCCCGCCGCTCAGCGCACCCAGGCTATTGATATACCCTTTCTTCGCCTCGCCATTCAGCAACGCCCATAATTTTTCCGCACCGCGCTCTGCCAGCGTACAGGCGGGCAAGACCGAGCCGCGCAGATTGACGACCTCTGCTGCGCTGTAAGGGCGGGTAATGCCCTGCCAGCGTGCGGTCTGCCAGAGTTGTTCCAGTTGATCGATCTGTTGAGTACGTGTCATGGCAATAACTCCTCTGTTCAGGGGATCAGGCGATAGCCTGGCAGGGTAAGAAAGGAAACCAGCTCGCGCTCGGTGGTGATCTGAGCCATCAACTGCGCCGCGTCGTCATAGCGACCGGCGCTGAAGTGGGCTTCGCCCAGCGCGTTTTGCAGCAGATGCAGCTCTTCGTTAAGCCAGCGCAGAAACAGTTCAGCTGTGACCTGCTGGCCGTTGTTCAGCATTTGCTGATGATGAATCCATTGCCAGATTGAGGTGCGTGCGATCTCAGCGGTGGCGGCATCCTCCATCAGTCCGTCAATCGGGACACAGCCGTTACCGCTGATCCACGCTTCCAGATATTGCAGCGCAACACGGATGTTGGCGCGCATACCGGCTTCGGTGCGCTCACCCTGACAGGGCGCCAGCAGCTGCTCCGCAGTGATCGGCGCATCCTCTTCCCGCATGACCTGCAGCTGGTTTGGCCGGTCGCCCAGCGCAGCGTTGAAGACCGCCATCGCGGTCTCTGCCAGACCAGGATGAGCAATCCAGGTGCCGTCATGCCCGTTACCTGCCTCCCGCTGCTTATCTTCCGTCACGCGCTGCAGTACCCAGGCATTGCGCGTGGGATCTTTAGCGGGGATCAGCGCTGACATCCCGCCCATCGCAAAAGCACCCCGCCGATGACAGGTTTTAATCAGCAGTCGCGAATAAGCGTCCAGAAACGGCTGAGACATGGTGACGGACTGGCGATCCGGCAGCACGCGATCCGCATGCTGTTTCAGGGTTTTGATATAGCTGAAGATGTAATCCCAGCGGCCACAGTTGAGGCCAACAATGTGATCGCGCAGATTCCACAGGATCTCATCCATCTGAAACACGGCGGGTAAGGTTTCGATCAGGACAGTGGCTTTGATCGTGCCACGCGGCAGATCAAACTGATCCTCGCTGAAACTGAAGATCTCACGCCACCAGGCGATCTCCTGCCAGCTCTCGGTTTTCGGCAGATAGAAATAAGGCCCGCTGCCTTTGGCCAGTAACGGCCGGACGTTGTGGAAGAAATAGAGCGCGAAATCAAACAGCCCGCCCGGAATTGCCTTCCCCTGCCAGCTGACATGTTTTTCTGACAGATGCAGACCACGCACCCGGCACATCAGTACCGCAGGGGTAGCGCCGAGCTGATAAATTTTGCCTTTGTCGCTGGTATAACTCAGGGTGCCCTGTACTGCTTCGCGCAGTGTCAGCTGCCCTTCAATCAACGTTGACCACTCCGGAGAGAGCGAATCCTCAAAGTCGGCCATAAAGACTTTAACGTTTGAGTTCAGGGCGTTAATCACCATTTTCCGATCGGGTGGACCGGTGATCTCGACCCGACGATCTTCTAAATCTGCCGGAATAGATTGAATACGCCATTCACTGGCTCTTATGGAAGCCGTTTCCATATCGAAGTCTGGCAGATAGCCCTGGTCATATTGCTGCTGACGCTGCTGGCGAGCCGATAACAGCTCTTCGCGTTGCGGTGCAAAGCGTGCGACCAGAGACTCTAAAAAAGAAACAGCCTCGGGCGTTAACAGTTGCTGTTCTGCATGGCTAAAGGGCTGGCCGAAAATCAGGGTATGTCTGATCACTGAGTCTGTCATGCTGGCGTTCTCCTGTATTCAAAGGATCGAAAGCAGCGGATCCACACGGTGTTTATTTTGTGAGCTACAGGATCAGAGCATAAGCAGTTATTTTTTTAAATCAAAAACTATTTCCATTTTTAAATATAAATTAACCTATCCTTATGTTTTATCTGCAATAAAACTTTAATCCATTAAAGGAATTGCTTTCATTTAACGTTTTAAAGGCGAAAAAAAACCGTGTTGCCATCGGCTAACACGGTTCAGTTGATCTTCAGACAGGACTATTCCAGCGTTGGGTTCATGTGACGCAGATCGAACGGCGTGATCTGGTAAACGTAGTAGTTGAGCCAGTTCGAGAACAGCAGATTGCCGTGACTGCGCCAGGTGGCGCGGGGTGGCAATACCGGATTATCCTGCGGGAAATAGTTATAAGGGACTTCCGGATTCACCCCCGCTTCATAATCGCGATGGTACTCACCAGACAACGTCAGGGCATCATATTCCGGGTGACCGGTAACAAACACCAGACGTTTGTCTTTACTCGCCATCAGATAGGCACCGGTTTGTTCCGATTCAGCAAACAGCTCAAGATCGGTGTAATCCGTTATCAAATGAGTGGGAAAATCAGCATAGCGTGAGTGCGGTGCGAGGAAATTATCATCAAAACCGCGGGTCAGTAACGCATGGGGATGCAGTATCTGATGCTCATAGACGCCAGACAGTTTGTTATGCCGGGTTTGCTTGGGAATGCCATACAGAATGTTAAGCGCGGCCTGAACCGCCCAACAGACAAACAGGGTTGAGGTGACATGCTCATTTGCCCAGTGCAGAACGCGCTGAATCTGTGGCCAGTAAGCGACATCATTAAAATCAACCAGCCCGAGTGGTGCACCTGTCACGATTAAGCCATCGTAGTTATCATGCTGGATATCTTCAAAATTGCAGTAGAAGTTGTTGAGGTGCTCAGTGGGCGTATTGCGTGACTCGCGGCTGTCGATGCGCAGCAGCTGAATATCGATCTGTAAGGGCGAGTTGGAAAGCAGACGCAGAAACTGATTCTCCGTTTCGATCTTTTTCGGCATCAGATTCAGTATGAGCACTTTAAGCGGGCGGATCTCCTGAACACTGGCGCGCGACGATGTCATCACAAAGACATTTTCGTCACGCAAAAAATTCACTGCCGGTAATTCGTCGGGAACCCTGATTGGCATAACCTGCTCACCTCTTACAACCATATAAACGTTTAGACATCTGGATGCCCAACATTAGCCTGATCGTTGTAAGATGTCGAGGTTTGATGCAGAAAATGAAAATGTTTCAGCTTAACGTGGCAAAGCGCAGACGTAAAAAAGCCCCGCACTTTCGTGCGGGGCTTCTTCACTTATTTAATGCCTGGCAGTTCCCTACTCTCGCATGGGGAGACCCCACACTACCATCGGCGCTACGGCGTTTCACTTCTGAGTTCGGCATGGGGTCAGGTGGGACCACCGCGCTAAAGCCGCCAGGCAAATTCTTTGTGCTCTGTCCTGTGTCTTTTGTGCTGATGCTGCGTTGGCCGCCCTCGCGCTACTCCGTCACATACTTCAGTATGCTCCTTCGTATCGCCCGGTTGCCGCCTTGCCTCAGCGCAAAATCCTTCGGACTTCAGTCCGCAGGACACAACTGTATCCGGTTAACAAGCTGAAAATCTGTCTCTCAAAAACGCCTCTGGCGTTGTAAGGTTAAGCCTCACGGGTCATTAGTACCGGTTAGCTCAACGCATCGCTGCGCTTACACACCCGGCCTATCAACGTCGTAGTCTTCAACGTCCCTTCAGGACTCTCAAGGAGTCAGGGAGAACTCATCTCGGGGCAAGTTTCGTGCTTAGATGCTTTCAGCACTTATCTTTTCCGCACTTAGCTACCGGGCAATGCCATTGGCATGACAACCCGAACACCAGTGGTGCGTTCACTCCGGTCCTCTCGTACTAGGAGCAACCCCCCTCAATTCTCCAGCGCCCACGGCAGATAGGGACCGAACTGTCTCACGACGTTCTAAACCCAGCTCGCGTACCACTTTAAACGGCGAACAGCCGTACCCTTGGGACCTACTTCAGCCCCAGGATGTGATGAGCCGACATCGAGGTGCCAAACACCGCCGTCGATATGAACTCTTGGGCGGTATCAGCCTGTTATCCCCGGAGTACCTTTTATCCGTTGAGCGATGGCCCTTCCATTCAGAACCACCGGATCACTATGACCTGCTTTCGCACCTGCTCGAGCCGTCACTCTCGCAGTCAAGCCAGCTTATGCCATTGCACTAACCTCACGATGTCCGACCGTGATTAGCTGACCTTCGTGCTCCTCCGTTACTCTTTAGGAGGAGACCGCCCCAGTCAAACTACCCACCAGACACTGTCCGCAGCCCGGATTACGGGCCTACGTTAGAACATCAAACATTAAAGGGTGGTATTTCAAGGTTGGCTCCACGCAGACTGGCGTCCGCGCTTCAAAGCCTCCCACCTATCCTACACATCAAGGCTCAATGTTCAGTGTCAAGCTGTAGTAAAGGTTCACGGGGTCTTTCCGTCTTGCCGCGGGTACACTGCATCTTCACAGCGAGTTCAATTTCACTGAGTCTCGGGTGGAGACAGCCTGGCCATCATTACGCCATTCGTGCAGGTCGGAACTTACCCGACAAGGAATTTCGCTACCTTAGGACCGTTATAGTTACGGCCGCCGTTTACCGGGGCTTCGATCAAGAGCTTCTCCTTACGGATAACCCCATCAATTAACCTTCCGGCACCGGGCAGGCGTCACACCGTATACGTCCACTTTCGTGTTTGCACAGTGCTGTGTTTTTAATAAACAGTTGCAGCCAGCTGGTATCTTCGACTGGCTTCGGCTCGGGGAGCAAGTCCCTCCACCTACGCGCCAGCGTGCCTTCTCCCGAAGTTACGGCACCATTTTGCCTAGTTCCTTCACCCGAGTTCTCTCAAGCGCCTTGGTATTCTCTACCTGACCACCTGTGTCGGTTTGGGGTACGATTCTGTGTTACCTGATGCTTAGAGGCTTTTCCTGGAAGCTGGGCATTTATCACTTCAGCACCGTAGTGCCTCGTCGTCACGCCTCAGCGTTAACAAGCGTCCGGATTTACCTGGACACTCCGCCTACACGCTTAAACCGGGACAACCGTCGCCCGGCTGATATAGCCTTCTCCGTCCCCCCTTCGCAGTAACACCGAGTACAGGAATATTAACCTGTTTCCCATCGACTACGCCTTTCGGCCTCGCCTTAGGGGTCGACTCACCCTGCTCCGATTAACGTTGAACAGGAACCCTTGGTCTTCCGGCGAGCGGGCTTTTCACCCGCTTTATCGTTACTTATGTCAGCATTCGCACTTCTGATACCTCCAGCATGCCTCACAGCACACCTTCGACGGCTTACAGAACGCTCCCCTACCCAACAACGCCTAAGCGTCGCTGCCGCAGCTTCGGTGCATGGTTTAGCCCCGTTACATCTTCCGCGCAGGCCGACTCGACCAGTGAGCTATTACGCTTTCTTTAAATGATGGCTGCTTCTAAGCCAACATCCTGGCTGTCTGTGCCTTCCCACATCGTTTCCCACTTAACCATGACTTTGGGACCTTAGCTGGCGGTCTGGGTTGTTTCCCTCTTCACGACGGACGTTAGCACCCGCCGTGTGTCTCCCGTGATAACATTCTTCGGTATTCGCAGTTTGCATCGGGTTGGTAAGCCGGGATGGCCCCCTAGCCGAAACAGTGCTCTACCCCCGAAGATGAGTTCACGAGGCGCTACCTAAATAGCTTTCGGGGAGAACCAGCTATCTCCCGGTTTGATTGGCCTTTCACCCCCAGCCACAGGTCATCCGCTAATTTTTCAACATTAGTCGGTTCGGTCCTCCAGTTAGTGTTACCCAACCTTCAACCTGCCCATGGCTAGATCACCGGGTTTCGGGTCTATACCCTGCAACTTAACGCCCAGTTAAGACTCGGTTTCCCTGCGGCTCCCCTATACGGTTAACCTTGCTACAGAATATAAGTCGCTGACCCATTATACAAAAGGTACGCAGTCACCCCCATAAAGAAGGCTCCCACTGCTTGTACGTACACGGTTTCAGGTTCTGTTTCACTCCCCTCGCCGGGGTTCTTTTCGCCTTTCCCTCACGGTACTGGTTCACTATCGGTCAGTCAGGAGTATTTAGCCTTGGAGGATGGTCCCCCCATATTCAGACAGGATACCACGTGTCCCGCCTTACTCATCGAGCTCACAGC
>NZ_JALNPM010000047.1:0-258 GCF_024520875.1 Pantoea sp. Ft-CA_14
GACCGAAGGTGATGAAAGGATAAGCGACGCAATGCATCGCCTGCAGCGCGATTAAAAAAAACGGCCCCGTAACAGGGGCCGTTTCGTATTGCTGACTGCGTAAGTTTATTTCACACAGCGCGAGCAGTGTTCACGTTCAATATGCTGGAAGAAGTCATTTCCTTTGTCATCAACCAGAATGAAGGCCGGGAAATTCTCTACCTCAATTTTCCAGATGGCTTCCATTCCCAGCTCTGCATACTCCACGCACTCCAGACT
>NZ_JALNPM010000048.1:0-253 GCF_024520875.1 Pantoea sp. Ft-CA_14
TCCTGCAACAGGGCTTCCAGCATGGCGCCGACATAAGCGTCTCCGGAGGCCTGATTGCCGGTCAAGGCACGGGCATACCGACGCAACAACGGTAAATGTTCAGCTACGAGCTGTGATCGGGACATCCCCACTCCATCCTGTCTGAGTCAAAGCACCAGGCGGCGGAATCTAAGCCCCGGCCCCCGATGCGCATGTTTACGCTCCATCCGGACAAAAGTTCCATGGCCCCGGAACTTTCACCACGGCTTTGAAT
>NZ_JALNPM010000049.1:0-253 GCF_024520875.1 Pantoea sp. Ft-CA_14
GCGTTATCCTGCACGGTTTACGCCCTTGTAAACCGGTTTACCTGCCAGATAAAGCCTTTATGCATAACCTCTGAACAACCGCTGTAACGATATTTGCTTGCCAGATACGCTATTGCAGCATCCGTGCCAGCCTGCAACACAGGCATTACACACGCGGTTTAACCATTTGTTTTTAAACACGTTTAAATGTTAATTTCTGGTAAACCGGTTTACTAACTATAACGCTGAGAAATTAAAAAGCTCGTTATTTGCG
>NZ_JALNPM010000050.1:0-249 GCF_024520875.1 Pantoea sp. Ft-CA_14
GCGGTTGTCGTTGGCATTTTGGCGATCGGCCACGTCCAGGATTTCCTGATTATTCACCAGCTCGGCCAGCGTAATGTTGTTCAGGAACTCACTGATGCGCACGCTCAGATCGCGCCATAAGACGTGAGTCAGGCAGCGTTCGCCGCCCTGGCAGCCTTCTTTACCCTGGCACTTGGTCGCGTCCACGGACTCATCCACGGCAGTAATCACTTCACCTACCGCAATCGCATTGGCTTCTTTACCTAACAG
>NZ_JALNPM010000051.1:0-246 GCF_024520875.1 Pantoea sp. Ft-CA_14
GCATTATTATCGCTGATGAAAGCACCATTGCGGCGATTGGCAACATGAACGGCATTATCAGCCTGGCACCAGGCAGTATTGGCCCGGCCATCGCCTGTGAAATGATCCAGCGTGGCGATTTGCTGCGACTGTCTGAAGCGGTGATCAAGCCTTTCTATCAGGACAAGGTTAGGCAGACGATCGCCATTATTCGTCGTTACTTAACTGCGGATCGCTGCCTGATACATAAACCCGAAGGGGCAATTT
>NZ_JALNPM010000052.1:0-245 GCF_024520875.1 Pantoea sp. Ft-CA_14
CTATAGCGTGCTCGGCGATCCCCGCCCCGCGGTGACGCAATACGTGTCGCTGCACCACATCTCGGAAGGCACCTATCCGTCGCTCGCCGTATTGGTGGCCGATGTCGGCAACCAGGTCCGCACCTATGGCACGCTCGACCGCGTGCCGGCGGAAGCCGTCGGCAACACCCGCAACGACATGTATCTCGCCTCGGAAGCGATCCACTTCCTGATGAAGGACAAGGAGAACGACCTCAGCAAGGAGG
>NZ_JALNPM010000053.1:0-243 GCF_024520875.1 Pantoea sp. Ft-CA_14
TAACAGAGCCGGACCCGCGCGTCGATCTGTCGGGTCAGGACGTGATGCGTAAACTGGTTATTCTGGCCCGTGAGGCCGGGTATAACATCGAGCCGGATCAGGTGCGCGTCGAATCGCTGGTCCCACAGAATTGCGAAGGTGAATCAGTCGATCACTTTTTCGAGAATGCGGATGAGCTGAACGAACAGATGCTGCAACGGTTTGAAGCCGCGCAGGAAATGGGGCTGGTTCTGCGTTACGTGG
>NZ_JALNPM010000054.1:0-243 GCF_024520875.1 Pantoea sp. Ft-CA_14
GTCAGCAACCAGCGTCCAATAATCACTTTCTGTTGGTTACCACCAGAAAGTGAACCAATTTGCGTATGATGCCCAGGGGTTTTTACCCGCATGGAATCGATCACCCATTGGGTATCGCTTTTCATGCGTTTATTATCCAGCAGGCCAATACTGTTCTTATATTTTTTGATATTGGATATAAGAGAATTAAAGCCAATATCCAAAAAAGCATAAATACCGGTAGAACGACGCTCTTCCGTCACC
>NZ_JALNPM010000055.1:0-242 GCF_024520875.1 Pantoea sp. Ft-CA_14
GTGATATAGGGCCGGATCTGATAGCGCTGCAGGAGATCAAGAATTTCGCTATAAAGCGCTGTCCCCACCTGGGGATCAAAAAACACAAAAGGTTCGCTGGCCAGTGCCTGTAGCGAAATCTGCCCTGCTGCGGCCAGCGGATGCGCTTTATGCACCACGGCACACAGCGGCTCTCGCAGCAAAAGCTGATGATGCAGATCCGCCGGAAGCGGCGTGTTACGCATCACCCCAAGGTCCAGTTT
>NZ_JALNPM010000056.1:0-241 GCF_024520875.1 Pantoea sp. Ft-CA_14
CTACGTGATTGGTCAGAAATATGGTCTGGAGACGGCGAATCCTGTCGGCCCCGATGGCGCCTACCTGCCAGGGACTTATCCCGGTCTTGACGGCATCAACGTCTTTAAAGCCAACGACATGATCGTTGAACTGCTGAAAGAGAAGGGTGCCCTGCTGCATGTTGAAAAACTGCTGCACAGCTACCCGCACTGCTGGCGTCACAAAACCCCGATTATTTTCCGTGCCACGCCGCAGTGGTTT
>NZ_JALNPM010000005.1:0-115894 GCF_024520875.1 Pantoea sp. Ft-CA_14
GGAATAGCTCAGTTGGTAGAGCACGACCTTGCCAAGGTCGGGGTCGCGAGTTCGAGTCTCGTTTCCCGCTCCAGATTTAACATCACCCTCATTTCAGTCCGTTAGCCGACTGTTTTACGTCGCGTGATTTTGATTGTTTCATGAAGGTTATCCACAGCACTGCACCCCATCATCTGCGCCTGTTACGGCGATCTGTAAATGGCTTTTGAACAGAGTTATCCACAACCTTGCAGGTTAACCGAAGCGATAGCCTCATTATTAAATAAACACAACTTTTATATAAGTTGTTGATATTTATCATTATGAAAATATTTCAATTTGTTATTTAACAGCAAAATCAGCGTTGTTGCAGTTGAATGACAACAGCTTTTTATTTTTATTCACAGCATGTGGAAAACGATAATTCGCGATCAAGCTGTTCAATCACGCATCACGCGGTAAACCCTTCTCTACTGCACGAACCAGGCGCTTCTGCTGGGCAGGTTGCACTTCAACCACGAGTTGCTCGCGTTTCTGCTGCTGCTGCGTGATTGCCCACAGAATATGTTCATCCAGCAGGTCACTTTCACCGAGTCGTTGTTCCAGTACCTGAACGATTTCGGGCGACCAGGGCGCGTTACCCAGCGCCACTGCAATATTACGCAGCCAGCGTAAATGACCAATGCGGCGAATCGCTGAGCCTTCAGTGATGCGTAAAAACTTCGCTTCATCCCATTGAAACAGATCGATCAGCTCAGGGGCGTGTAGCGCCGCTCGCGGTGAAAAATCGCTTTCGTCACTGAGTTGTCCATAGCGATTCCACGGACAGATCAGCTGGCAGTCATCACAGCCATATATCCGGTTGCCCATCAGCGGGCGAAACTCTTCCGGGATCGCGCCTTCCAGCTCAATGGTGAGATAGGAAATACAGCGCCTGGCATCCACGACGTAGGGCTCAACGATCGCGCTGGTAGGGCAGATGGTCAAGCAGGCGACACAGCGGCCACACTGCTCCTGCTGCGGTGTATCTATCGGCAGCGGAATATCGATCAGCAGTTCGCCGAGGAAAAACCATGAGCCTGCTTCCCGATTCAGTATCAGCGAATGTTTGCCGGTCCAGCCGAGTCCCGCTTTGGCTGCCAGCGGCCGCTCAAGCAGCGGGGCCGAATCCACAAACGGGCGAAAATTAAGCTCGCCACAATGCTGCTGGATCATTTCTCCGAGCTTTTTCAGTCGATTGCGCAATACTTTGTGGTAATCACGACCTAATGCATAACGGCTGACATAGCCCAGTTGGGGATTTTTCAACGTGCTGGCAAAGGCGGCTTTGGCCGGAAGGTAGTTCATGCGAACGCTGATAACGCGCAGCGTGCCGGGCAGCAGTTCATGAGGACGCGCCCGCATCATGCCGTGTCGCGCCATCCACGCCATCTCGCCATGATACTGCTTATCCAGCCACGCCTGCAGGCGCGGCTCTTCCGCACTGAGATCGGTATCGGTGATGCCGACCTGCTGAAAGCCGAGATCCAATCCCCACTGTTTAATCTGTTGTGCGAATTGATGAAGATCGAGAGGGTATGACATGAGTAACCAGGATTCGAAGAAAAACAGCCGCAGTTTACCATATTCTGTCTGGCCTGCGCAGGCTGTGGCCCGGCTTGAGCAACAGGGGGCCGATGCGCTCGGCATTACGCTGTATGAGCTGATGCTGCGTGCCGGACAGGCCGCTTACGAGCATCTGACTGCGCACTGGCCAGAGGCCAGCCACTGGCTGATTCTGTGTGGTCACGGCAATAACGGTGGCGATGGTTATGTGCTGGCGCGACTGGGACAGGCGGCGGGCAAAACCGTTACGCTGCTGGCGTGCGAAAGTGAAAAAGCGTTGCCGGAAGAGGCGCAGCGTGCACGGGACGCGTGGCTGGATGCGGGCGGTGAAATTCATGCGGCCGATGCGGTCTGGCCAGAGCAGATCGATGTGATTGTGGATGCGCTGCTGGGAACCGGCAGTCATCGTGCGCCCGAAGAACCCTATGCCACGCTGATCCAGCAGGCGAACGCTCATGCGGCGCCGAAACTTGCCATTGATATGCCTTCCGGCTTATCAGCCCGCAATGGCACCGCGCCCGGTGAGGTAATTAATGCCAGCCATACGCTGAGTGTGGTTGCTCTTAAACCGGGCCAGATCACTGGCAAAGCGCGAGATTACATTGGAGAGCTTTACTATGCCGATCTCGGCCTGGCCGCTTTTCTGGCGGGCGAAGGGGCTCCCATCGCGCGTTATGATGCCAGCGCATTAACCCGCTGGCTCAAGCCGCGCAAACCAACCTCGCACAAGGGCAGTCACGGCCGGCTGCTGGTAGTGGGGGGCGATGCCGGTACCGCTGGCGCGGTACGGATGACGGCCGAAGCGGCGTTGCGCAGCGGTAGTGGGTTGGTGCGAGTACTTACTCACAAAGATAATATTATTCCGATCCTGACCGCCCGGCCCGAAATTATGGTCGATGAACTGACCGATGAGCGCCTGACGGAGGCGCTGGAGTGGGCCGATGTCATTGCGATAGGGCCCGGTCTGGGTCAGCGCGACTGGGGAAAGCGGGCGCTGAAGCGGGTAGCGAGCAGTGAAAAGCCGATGCTTTGGGACGCGGATGCACTTAACCTGCTGGCAATCAGTGCGGAGAAACGTCAGAATCGCATTATTACGCCGCATCCTGGAGAAGCGGCGCGTTTGCTGAATACCGAGACCAGTGAAATTGAGAGTGACCGCTTACATGCAGCGCAGACATTGGCGCAGCGTTATGGTGGCGTAGTGGTACTGAAAGGCGCCGGTACGCTGATTGCCAGCGAGCAGGGTGAAATGGCCTTTGCTGACGTGGGCAATGCCGGAATGGCCTCCGGCGGTATGGGCGATCTCCTGAGTGGAATCATCGCCTCGCTGGTGGGCCAGAAACTGACGCTGTTTGATGCGGCCTGCGCCGGCTGCGTTGCACATGGTGCCGCGGCCGATGCGGTCGCTGCGGAACGTGGTACGCGCGGTATGCTGGCAACTGATTTACTGGATCTGCTGTGGCAGTTTGTTAATCCTGAGATGAATAAAGAAGCATGAAGACCTGTGTTATCTCTTTGCCCGATGAGGCGGCTACGCTCAGTTTGGGCGCTCAGCTGGCGCGCGCCTGTGGCAGCGCGGCAGTGATTTATCTCTATGGCGATCTGGGGGCGGGTAAAACCACCTTCAGCCGCGGCTTTCTGCAGGCGCTGGGCCATCAGGGCAACGTCAAAAGCCCTACTTACACGCTGGTTGAGCCTTACACGCTGGACGACCGCACACTTTATCACTTCGACCTCTATCGTCTTGCCGATCCTGAAGAGCTTGAATTCATGGGCATCCGCGACTATTTCAGCGGCGATGCTATCTGCCTGGTTGAATGGCCGCAGCAGGGCGCCGGTTTTCTGCCGCCGCCCGATCTCACGCTAACGCTGCGTTACGTGGGTGAGGCGCGTGAAGCGGAACTGACGGCACAATCCTCGTCGGGCCAGCAATGGCTTGAACAATTTGGTCAGGGCAGGGATCAGGCATGATGTCACGGATGAAAATAGCGCTGGTGACACTGTTGCTGCTGGTCTGTACACCCCTGTTTGCTGCCACCCTGTCGGATATCAAAGTCGCCAATGGCGACAGCCAGGCAACCATCACCCTGAACTTTGCCGGACAACCTGTCTATGGCTTCTTCCCGCTGCGCAATCCTGACCGTGTGGTGCTTGATGTGCGCCAGAGCGGCGTGGTTCAGGGGCTGCCGTTAAATTTCAGCGGCGAAAACATCGTAAAGCGAATTCGCACCAGCACCCCGAAAGATAAACAGAGCGTGCGGCTGGTGTTTGAGCTGACGCAGGCGGGTAAAACCCGGGCGGTCACCCAGCGCAATGGCAACAGCTACAGCGTGGTCTTCACCATTACCGGTAAGCCGCCTGCTGTTACGCGCAGTGTGCCTGCGCCGGTAACGGCCCCGACGCGCGTGCCCACCCAGAGTGCCGCAGCGGCGAACCCCTTTAATTCGAATCCGGTGACGTCCGTGACCAGCACAGCCAGCACCGTGAGTCCTGGCCGGGCCGTCAGCCAGAACGATACCGTGATTGTGGCGATTGATGCCGGACATGGCGGTCAGGATCCCGGCGCTATCGGGCAGCGCGGACTGAAAGAGAAGAACGTCACAATCGCAATTGCACGTAAACTGCGGGTGTTGCTGAATAACGATCCGATGTTTAAAGGCGTCCTGACACGTGATGGCGACTATTTTATCTCGGTTATGGGCCGCTCCGACGTGGCGCGTAAAGCCAACGCCAACGTGCTGGTTTCAATTCATGCTGACGCTGCGCCGAGCCATGCGGCGACCGGTGCATCGGTCTGGGTATTATCAAACCGCCGGGCCAATAACGAGATGGCTAACTGGCTGGAGCAGAAAGAGAAACAGTCTGAGCTGCTGGGCGGCGCAGGTGACCTGCTGGCTAACAGTCAGGCCGACCCCTACCTCAGCCAGGCAGTACTTGACCTGCAATTCGGTCACTCGCAGCGGGTCGGTTATGACATCGCCCAGAAAGTGTTGCAGCAGATGCGTAGCGTGACGTCGCTGCATAAACGTCTGCCTGAGCATGCCAGTCTTGGCGTGCTGCGTTCACCCGATATTCCTTCTTTGCTGGTGGAAACCGGCTTTATCAGTAATTCCTCGGAGGAGCGACTGCTTGGCAGTAGCGCACACCAGGATAAGATTGCGCAGTCGATCTATAAAGGTCTGCGCACTTATTTCCTGGCGCACCCGCTGCAATCCATCCCAAAGGAGGAAAACCGGCCGCTGGGCTCGTCGCCAGCGGTTAACGTCGCCAGTAACCCGGCGACCGGGGTGACGCAATATACCGGCGTAACTCAGCGCCATACGGTAACGCGCGGTGAGACACTCTCCGGGATTGCCGCGAAGTATGGCGTCAGCATGTCGACCCTGCGTGAAATGAACACCCTGAAGCGGGATGTGGTATGGGTCGGACAGCGGTTGAAAGTGCCGGCCAGTGCGGCCGCCAGCCGCACCACGCGCGCCACGCCACGCGGCGTTGTGCGTCATAAAGTGGTTGTGGGGGATTCACTGACCGGCATTGCCGCACATTATGGCGTCAGCCCGAAAGCGATAATGCAGACCAATAATCTGAAATCGACCAACGTCATGTTGGGGCAGAACCTGAAAATCCCTGCATCCTGATTGTTTGCCCGGCCGCTGCGCCGGGCGACCAGCTAAAAGGAAAACCATGCCGATACAAATTTTACCGCCCCAACTGGCAAACCAGATTGCGGCGGGTGAAGTGGTTGAACGTCCTGCATCGGTTGTAAAAGAGCTGGTGGAGAACAGCCTGGATGCTGGTGCAACGCGCATTGACGTTGATATTGAAAAGGGGGGCGCAAAGCTTATCCGCATTCGTGACAACGGCTGCGGCATCGTGAAAAGCGAGCTGTCGATGGCGCTGGCCCGACACGCCACCAGTAAAATCGCCTCACTGGATGACCTGGAAGCGATCATGAGCCTGGGTTTTCGCGGTGAAGCGCTCGCCAGTATCAGTTCTGTCTCCCGCCTGACCTTAACCTCACGTACCGCCGATCAAACCGAAGCCTGGCAGGCCTATGCGGAAGGGCGTGATATGACGGTAACGGTTAAACCGGCTGCGCATCCCTGTGGGACCACGCTCGAAGTGCTGGATCTGTTTTATAACACCCCGGCGCGCCGCAAATTTATGCGCACAGAGAAAACCGAGTTCGGTCATATCGACGAAGTGATCCGTCGTATTGCACTGGCGCGTTTTGATGTCGCGCTTTCACTGAGCCACAACGGCAAAATGATGCGTCAGTATCGGGCCGTCAGCGAGGAGAGCCAGCGCGAACGGCGACTGGCAGCTATCTGCGGCACCACGTTTATTCAGCATGCGCTGCGAATTGACTGGCAGCATGATGATCTCTCGCTGCGCGGCTGGGTCGCCGATCCCGCCGGTTCGCGCCAGGTCACCGAGTTACAATATTGCTACGTCAATGGCCGGATGATGCGCGACAAGCTGATTAATCACGCTATCCGCCAGGCTTTCCAGACCCAGCTCCAGGATGACCAGCAGCCCGCTTATGTGCTCTATCTGGAGATCGATCCGCATCAGGTGGATGTCAACGTTCACCCGGCCAAGCATGAAGTGCGTTTTCATCAGTCACGCCTGGTGCATGATTTTATTTATCAGGGCGTGGTCAGCGCATTACAGGCGATAGCGTCACCCATTTTGCCTGCGCTGCAGGCAGAAGAAACCGCACCGCGCTGGCAGCCGGAAAACCGTCAGGCGGCGGGAGGGAATCATTTTGCGCAGCCTTCAGCCCCCGCCAGCGAGAATCAATCTTCAGCCTCCACGCGGCAAACACCGCCCGCAGCGGCGCCGGCCTGGCAAAACAAAGAGAACGCGTATCGTCAGCGTGAAGGCGCGGTTTATCAGCAGTTGCTGAAAACGCCTGTCAGCGCCACGCCGCCGCCAAAAAACCGTGAACCGGCACCGCGTACGGCCGAAAAACTCTCGCCGCTGGCCGCGCATGCCCAGAGTTTTGGCCGGGTACTGACCGTGTTACAAAACCACTATGCGCTGCTGGAGCAGGATCAGAAGTTAATGCTGATGGCGCTGCCGGTCGCGGCGCGCTGGCTGAAACAGGCGCAGCTTGAACCGGGTGAAGATGGGCTTAAACCGCAACCCCTGCTGATTCCGGTGCGGCTCAAAATCGCCCTGGATGAACGGCAGGCCGCAAAAGAAAAGAGCAGCCTGCTCAATCAGATGGGTATTGATCTTCAGCCCGAAGGCGACCACGTGACCTTACGCGCGGTGCCTTTACCGTTACGAACACAAAATTTACAAATCTTGATTCCTGAGCTGTTAGGCTATCTCGCCCGGCAGCAGGAGATCTCTGCGACGCAACTGGCCCAGTGGCTGGCGCGGCGTCAGGATACAGAGTCCTCCGACTGGAATCACTCACAGGCGATCAACCTGCTGGCAGAGCTTGAACGGCTTTGCCCACAGCTGCTGAAATCGCCGCCTTCAGGCTTATTACAGCCCATAGAGATTGAGAGCGCGATCAACGCGTTGAAGCATGAGTGAATTAAACCAGGCTGGCCGGCCAAAGGCTATTTTTTTGATGGGACCCACGGCTTCTGGCAAGACTGCTTTAGCAATTGAATTGCGTAAGCGGTTACCAGTGGAACTAATCAGCGTAGACTCTGCCTTAATCTATCGTCAGATGGATATTGGTACGGCGAAACCGTCGGCTGAGGAGTTAGCAGTGGCCCCCCATCGTCTGCTCGACATTCGCGATCCCGCTGAAGCCTATTCGGCAGCGGAGTTCCGGCGGGATGCTTTAGCAGAAATGGCGGATATCGTTGAAGCCGGACGAATACCGTTGCTTGTTGGTGGAACCATGCTCTACTTCAAGGCGTTACTTGAAGGATTGTCGCCGTTGCCCTCGGCCGATCCCGACGTTCGTCAGCGGATAGAGCAAACGGCGCGTGAAAAAGGCTGGGAAGCTTTACACCGCCAGCTGTGTGAAATCGACCCGGTTGCCGGCAGTCGTATTCATCCGAATGATCCGCAGAGACTTTCGCGAGCACTGGAAGTTTTTTTTATTTCGGGTAAAACTTTAACGGAACTGACAAAAACATCCGGTGAAGCGTTACCCTACGACGTGCAACAGTTTGCCATCGCCCCCGCGAGCCGTGAATTGCTGCACCAGCGCATCGCGTTGCGTTTTGAGCAGATGTTGGCGTCAGGATTTGAAGCGGAGTCTCGGGCCCTTTTTGCACGAGGTGATTTGCATACGGACATGCCTTCCATTCGTTGTGTTGGCTATCGTCAGATGTGGTCTTATTTATCGGGCGAAATCGATTACAGCGAGATGGTTTATCGGGGAATTTGCGCAACCCGGCAGCTTGCTAAGCGACAGATGACCTGGTTACGCGGTTGGGAAAATGTTCACTGGCTTGACAGTGACGAGCCCCGGCTGGCGCGTGATACAGTGTTACAGGTTCTTAGTGCGAAGCATGGGTGATTGTGTACAATTGATGGGTTATCGTGCGCAAATTTTTACGCAGTTTTTTCAGAACCATAGGTTCTACTTGCAACAAACAACAAGCATATAAGGAAAAGATAGAATGGCTAAGGGGCAATCATTACAAGACCCGTTTTTGAACGCACTGCGTCGTGAACGTGTTCCGGTTTCGATTTATCTGGTTAACGGTATTAAGTTGCAGGGTCAGATTGAGTCATTTGATCAGTTCGTCATTTTGTTGAAAAACACGGTGAGTCAGATGGTGTATAAGCACGCCATTTCTACCGTTGTTCCTTCACGCCCGGTTTCTCACCATAGCAATAATACCGGTGGCGGCAGCAACAATTACCATCATGGCGGCAGCAACACAACTGCGCAGCCACAGCCACAACAAGACGGTGATAACGCAGAATAACGCGTCACCGTACAGCCAGGAACGGAGAACAGCGGTTTTCCGTCCTGGTCTTTTATTTAGCGAGGTTATAGCTTGTTTGACCGTTATGAAGCCGGTGAGCAGGCCGTACTGGTACACATCTGGTTCTCCCAAGACAAAGAAGTAGAAGATTTGCAGGAGTTTGAAACCCTGGTCTCTTCTGCTGGCGTTGAGGCGCTGCAAGTGGTTACTGGCAGCCGCAAAGCGCCACACCCCAAGTATTTTGTCGGTGAAGGAAAGGCCGTTGAAATTGCCGATGCGGTAAAAACAACAGGAGCATCGGTCGTATTATTCGATCATGCCCTTACGCCCGCTCAGGAAAGAAACCTCGAGCGCCTGTGCGAATGCCGGGTCATTGATCGCACCGGTTTAATTCTGGATATCTTTGCCCAACGCGCACGTACCCACGAAGGTAAATTGCAGGTTGAGCTGGCACAGCTGCGCCATCTTGCGACACGTCTGGTGCGCGGCTGGACCCACCTTGAACGCCAGAAAGGCGGGATTGGTTTACGTGGCCCGGGTGAAACGCAGTTAGAAACGGACCGCCGGCTGTTGCGCGGCCGTATCAGTCAGATTTTGTCTCGTCTTGAGCGAGTTGAAAAACAGCGTGAACAGGGACGTCAGTCACGCGCCAAAGCGGATGTGCCAACGGTTTCGCTGGTGGGTTACACCAACGCCGGCAAGTCGACCCTCTTTAACGCCATGACTTCCGCCAATGTCTTTGCCGCAGACCAGCTGTTTGCGACGCTCGACCCCACACTGCGCCGTCTGAATGTTGCTGATGTCGGGGACGTGGTACTGGCGGACACGGTAGGCTTTATTCGCCATCTTCCTCACGATTTGGTTGCCGCTTTTAAAGCCACGCTGCAGGAGACTCGTCAGGCGACGCTGTTAATGCACGTGATTGATGGGGCTGACCTTCGCGTCACGGAAAATATCGCCGCCGTCGATGCCGTACTGGAAGAGATTGAAGCGGACGAAATCCCGACGTTACTGGTGATGAATAAAATCGATATGCTCGACGGATTCGAACCACGTATCGATCGTAACGAAGAGAACCTGCCAATCCGCGTCTGGCTTTCCGCCCAGACAGGCGCAGGCATTCCGTTGCTATGGCAGGCGCTGTCTGAGCGTCTGGCGGGTGAAATAGCCCAGCACGCATTACGTCTGCCACCGGAAGCGGGGCGACTTCGCAGCCGTTTCTATCAGCTGCAGGCGATTGAGAAAGAGTGGAATGAAGAAGACGGCAGTGTAGGATTGCAGATACGTATGCCCATTATTGAGTGGATGCGTTTATGTAAGCAGGAACCGTCGCTGACCAGTTACATTGTTTGATGTTGCCCAAACGCATTTACCTTAAAAATTGAAGATTGTCGCACTTTCTTTGCAGACCCGAATACGCTGGCGTTACCCGAGTATTTTGGATTTCAGCAAGGCGGCAACTGAGTGAATCCCCGGGAGCTTACGCAGGTAAGTGACCGGGGTGAGCGAAGGCAGCCAACACCGCTGCAATCCGAAAGCTGAAGGGTAAAAATCGTAATTACAATAAATGGAGTAGAAACATGGCGTGGAATCAGCCCGGAAATAACGGACAGGACCGCGACCCGTGGGGAAGCAGCAATAATCAAGGCGGCAACTCTGGGGGGAATAAGGGAGGACGGGAATCCGGGCCTCCTGATCTGGATGATATCTTCCGTAAGCTGAGCAAGAAGCTTGGTGGACTGGGCGGTGGCAAACAGAACGACAACGGTCAGCGCGGCTCCGGCAGCGGTGGCAAAATTGTTGGTATCGTGGCTGTTGCTGCTGTAGTCATCTGGGCTGCAAGCGGTTTCTACACCATCAAAGAAGCGGAACGTGGCGTGGTGACGCGCTTCGGTAAATTCAGTCATCTGGTCGAACCCGGCCTGAACTGGAAGCCGACATTCGTTGATCAGGTGCGTGCGGTTAACGTTGAATCGGTGCGCGAACTGGCTGCTTCTGGCGTCATGCTGACTTCAGATGAGAACGTGGTACGCGTGGAGATGAACGTGCAGTACCGCGTGACCGATCCGGAACGTTATCTTTATGCTGTGACCAGCGCGGACGACAGCCTGCGTCAGGCTACCGACAGCGCACTGCGCGGCGTGATTGGTCGCTCTACCATGGACCGCATTCTGACCGAAGGTCGTACTGTGGTGCGTAGCGATACCCAGCGTGAAATCGACGAGACGATTCGCCCTTATAACATGGGGATCGCGGTGCTGGACGTCAACTTCCAGGCTGCACGTCCGCCGGAAGAGGTGAAGTCTGCATTTGATGACGCGATTGCCGCACGCGAAAACCGCGAGCAGTATGTTCGCGAAGCCGAAGCTTACGCCAACGAAGTTCAGCCTCGTGCTAACGGCCAGGCGCAACGTATTCTGGAAGAGGCACGCGCTTACAAAGAGCGTACCGTTCTGGAAGCGCAGGGTGAGGTGGCGCGTTTCGCCAAGATCCTGCCTGAGTATAAAGCTGCACCCGAAATCACCAAAGAGCGCCTCTATATCGAGACCATGGAACGTGTGCTGAGCCATACCCGCAAAGTACTGGTTAACGATCGGAGTAATAACCTGATGGTGCTGCCGCTGGATCAACTGATGCGTGGCGGTCAGACTTCATCGGGCCAGAATGGTCAGAAAGGCGCGAATGGTTCTTCGCTGCCTGCGCGCTCCGATAGCAGTGCCAGCCGCAATGACACGTCGTCATACAGTCCGGACAATATCATGGATCAGCGTCGGGCAAATGCTCAGCGCAGCGACAGCCAGCGCGAAGGGAGAGAGTAATCGATGCGTAAGCCAATAGTATTTTTAATCATTGTCGTGCTGGTGGCGCTCTATGCGTCCCTGTTTGTGGTGCAGGAAGGGCAGCGAGGCATTGTTCTGCGCTTCGGTAAAGTCCTGCGCGACGGCGAAAACAAACCGCAGGTGTTTGAGCCGGGTCTGCATTTCAAGATTCCATTCCTGGAAACGGTTAAAACGCTGGATGCGCGTATCCAGACCATGGATAACCAGGCCGATCGCTTCGTCACCAAAGAGAAGAAAGATCTGATCGTGGACTCCTACATCAAGTGGCGTATCAGCGACTTCAGTCGCTACTACCTGGCCACCGGTGGCGGTGATGTCTCTCAGGCGGAAGTGCTGCTGAAACGTAAGTTCAGTGACCGCTTGCGTTCTGAGATGGGTCGTCTGGATGTGAAAGATATCGTAACGGACTCCCGTGGTCGTCTGACTACCGATGTGCGTGACGCGCTGAATACCGGCTCTGCAGGCAACGATGATGAAATCGCAACCCCTGCGGCTGATGACGCGATTGCCAGTGCAGCGGCCCGTGTCGAGCGTGAAACCAACAGCAGCGAGCCAGCACCAAACCCGAACAGTATGGCGGCGTTAGGTATTCAGGTGGTGGATGTTCGCATCAAGCAGATCAACCTGCCGACTGAAGTGTCTGATGCGATCTTTAACCGTATGCGTGCTGAGCGTGAAGCGGTAGCGCGTAGCCAGCGTTCACAGGGTCAGGAAGAGGCGGAAAAACTGCGCGCCCAGGCCGATTACCAGGTCACCCGTACTCTGGCTGAAGCCCAGCGTGAAGCGCTGATTACACGCGGTGACGGTGATGCGGAAACGGCGCGGTTGTTTGCCGATTCGTTCAGCAAAGATCCTGACTTCTACGCCTTTATTCGTAGCCTGCGTGCCTATGAAAACAGCTTCAATAGCGATCAGGATGTGATGGTATTAAGCCCGGATAGCGACTTCTTCCGATATATGAAGGCGCCCTCTAACGCGACACGCTAAGAACTGATATAACCTGTGGGCCGACAATGTTGTCGGCCCTTTTTTTTTGGGTATCAGAATGAAAACAAGCATCTGGATGGCGCTGGCGCTGGTGTTAGTGCTGGAAGGGTTGGGACCAATGTTTATGCCGCGCGCCTGGCGACGCATGATCCTGACGATGACGCGGTTGCCCGATCGTCTGCTGCACCGCTTTGGTGGCGGACTGGTCGTTGCTGGCATGGTGATTTACTGCATGCTCAGCCTGCACGGCAACCTCTGAGGCTGACGTTCAGACCGGCTAAATTGTGCCTTTCAACGCTATTATCCCCAACATGTTGTAGTGATCAAAACTCAGGCAAAAAAGCGCGCAATCGTATGCTAAAAGTGCTGAAAACCACGGGATCAGATGGTAGAATCCTTTTTTAAGCAATCGGTGATTTTGAGAAATGGGTAAGAACGTCGTCGTACTGGGCACCCAATGGGGTGACGAAGGTAAAGGTAAGATTGTAGACCTTCTGACTGAGCGCGCGAATTACGTTGTGCGTTATCAAGGCGGCCACAATGCGGGCCACACGCTTGTCATCAACGGTGAAAAAACCGTCCTCCACCTGATCCCTTCTGGCATTCTGCGCGATAACGTCACCAGTATCATTGGTAACGGCGTAGTGCTCTCTCCTGAAGCCTTAATGAAAGAGATGAAAGGCCTGGAAGCGCGCGGGATTCCGGTACGCGAACGTCTGCTGATTTCTGAAGCCTGTCCGCTGATCCTGCAATATCATGTTGCGATGGATATGGCGCGTGAACGTGCTCGTGGCGCCAAAGCGATTGGTACTACTGGTCGTGGCATCGGACCGGCTTACGAAGATAAAGTCGCTCGCCGTGCCCTGCGCGTCAGCGACCTGTTTAACAAAGAAACCTTTGCTGCCAAGCTGAAAGAAGTGGTCGATTTCTACAACTTCCAGCTGGTGGAGTACTACAAAGAGCCGGCAGTCGACTTCGATAAAGTGCTGAGTGATGTGATGGAAGTCGCTGACATCATCACTGGCATGGTCGTTGACGTCTCTGAACTGCTGGACGTCGCGCGTAAGCGTGGCGATCTGATTATGTTTGAAGGTGCGCAGGGTACGCTGCTGGATATCGATCACGGTACCTATCCGTACGTGACCTCATCCAACACCACCGCAGGTGGCGTAGCGACCGGTTCAGGCATTGGCCCGCGTTATGTCGACTACGTGCTGGGTATTGTGAAAGCTTACTCAACCCGCGTTGGCGCAGGCCCGTTCCCGACCGAGCTGTTCGATGAAACCGGCGAATTCCTCTGTGCGCAGGGTAATGAGTTTGGTGCGACCACCGGTCGTCGTCGTCGTACCGGCTGGCTGGATGCGGTAGCGGTTCGCCGCGCAGTTCAGATCAACTCCCTGTCAGGTTTCTGCATGACCAAGCTGGACGTGCTGGATGGCCTGAAAGAGGTGAAGATCTGTGTGGCTTATCGTATGCCTGATGGCCGCGAAGTGACCACCACGCCACTGGCGGCAGAGAACTGGGAAGGCATTGAGCCGATCTACGAAACCCTGCCAGGCTGGAGCGAGACAACGTTTGGCGTCAAGACGCTGGAAGGTTTGCCTCAGGCTGCGCGTGACTACATCAAGCGTGTGGAAGAGGTAACGGGTGTGCCGATTGATATCATCTCAACCGGCCCTGATCGTAGTGAAACAATGATTCTGCGCGACCCGTTCGACGCGTAATCATTCAGGCCGGACGCTGTCCGGCCCTTGTTTTTCCATTCTTTGATGCCACTTAACCTCCCTTCGCTTGTCAAACCTTCTGCTGGCTTAAAAAAGCGCACGGCCAGACAGACTCTGGTTTATCATCGTAGCTAATCGAATGGCGATCCGATTTAATCCTGGCATCAATCACAGGGCGAATAAGGTCATGCCGCGCCTGAAGGTTCACTGAGGTTACTGTGCAGCTCACGAGTTTTACTGATTATGGCTTACGGGCACTGATTTATCTGGCATCGTTGCCGGAAGGTCAGCAGACCAATATTACGGAAGTGACGAACACTTATGGTTTGTCCCGTAATCATATGGTCAAAATTATCAATCAGCTGAGCCGGGCGGGCTATGTCGCCGCAACGCGTGGTAAAAACGGGGGCATTCGTCTGGGTATGCCAGCTCGTCAGATTGTCATTGGCGATGTGGTACGTAAGATGGAACCACTACAATTAGTGGATTGCGCGTCCTGTTCCATCACGCCAGCCTGTCGTCTGAAGCAGGCGTTACATGATGCGGTGCAGCGATTTTTGCAGGAGCTGGATAGCTATACGTTGGCAGATCTGGTCGAAGGAAATACACCACTTTATGAGATCATCTTGTCCAGATCGCCGGTGGAAATAAATATTAAATGACATCGGAGGAACCGCTATGTCAAAAGATCCTTTTCAGGATAGAGAAGCTGAAAAATACGAAAACCCTATTCCGAGCCGTGAATTTATTCTGGCTCTGTTAGAAAAACGTGAAAAACCGGCCAGCCGCGAAGAGCTGGCTGAAGAGATGAATCTGCAGGAAGAAGAACACCTTGAGGCGCTGCGTCGCCGCCTTCGCGCCATGGAGCGTGATGGTCAGCTGGTGTTCACCCGCCGTCAGTGTTATGCCCTGCCAGAACGTCTTGATCTCCTGCGCGGTAAAGTCATTGGCCACCGCGATGGCTACGGCTTCCTGCGGGCAGAAGGTCAGAAAGATGACCTCTACCTTTCCGCAGAACAGATGAAATTCTGTATGCACGGTGACGTGATCCTGGCGCAGCCGCTGGGTGCCGATCGCAAAGGCCGCCGCGAAGCGCGCGTGGTCCGGGTGCAGGAACCCCGCAACAATCAGATCGTTGGCCGTTACTTTACCGATGCCGGTGCCGGCTTCGTGGTACCGGACGACAGTCGCCTGAGTTTTGACATCCTCATCCCGCCTGAAGAGACGATGAATGCCCGCATGGGTTCCGTGGTGGTGGTTGAGCTGGTCCAGCGTCCGAACCGTCGCAGCAAAGCGATCGGTAAAATCGCCGAGATTCTGGGCGATGATATGGGTACCAGCCTGGCCGTGGATATGGCGCTGCGTACGCATGAAATCCCGCACACCTGGCCGCCGGAAGTGGAAGCTCAGGTCAGCAAACTGAAAGAAGAAGTCCCGGAAGAGGCCAAAAAAGGCCGCGTCGATCTGCGTAAGCTGCCGCTGGTCACCATCGATGGTGAAGATGCCCGTGACTTTGATGATGCTGTTTACTGTGAGAAGAAGCGCGGTGGCGGATGGCGTCTGTGGGTAGCTATCGCGGATGTCAGCTATTACGTCCGTCCTGGCACCCCTCTGGATGACGAAGCGCATCAGCGCGGAACCTCGGTCTACTTCCCGTCGCAGGTTGTGCCGATGCTGCCGGAAGTGCTGTCGAATGGCTTATGTTCGCTTAACCCGCAGGTTGATCGCCTCTGTATGGTGTGCGAGATGACCATCTCGACCAAAGGTAAACTGACCGGCTTCAAGCACTACGAAGCGGTGATGAACTCCCATGCGCGTCTGACCTACAACAAAGTCTGGAACATCCTGCAGGGCGACAAAGAGCTGCGTCAGCAGTATGCGCCGCTGGTTAAAGACCTTGAAGAGCTGAACAACCTCTATCATGCGCTGGAAGCCGCTCGTGAAGAGCGCGGCGGTATCTCGTTTGAAACGGAAGAGGCGAAGTTTATCTTCAACGCCGAGCGCCGTATTGAGCGTGTTGAGCGCGTGTCACGTAATGACGCTCATAAGCTGATCGAAGAGTGCATGATCCTGGCGAACATCGCCTCGGCACGCTTCGTTGAGAAAAATCAGGAACCGGCGCTGTTCCGCGATCACGATCGTCCGACCGACGAAAGCATCAAGAGCTTCCGTACCGTGCTCAACGAGCTGGGACTGAGCCTGCCTGGTGGCAATAAACCGCAGCCAATCGACTATGCGGCGCTGCTGAAGCAGGTTGCCGATCGTCCTGATGCGGAAATGCTGCAAACCATGCTGCTGCGTTCGATGAAGCAGGCCGTTTACGACCCGGAAAACCGCGGTCACTTTGGTCTGGCACTCTCGTCGTATGCGCACTTTACCTCGCCAATCCGTCGTTACCCGGATCTGACGCTGCATCGCGCCATCAAATATCTGCTGGCAAAAGAGCAGGATGAAGGTAAAGGCCTGGTACAGCGCGCCATTAAATACCTGATGCCGAGAGATCGCAGCGTCGCCAAAGATATGACGACAGCAACCGGCGGCTATCACTACGACATGCCGCAGATGCTGCAACTGGGCCTGCACTGTTCCCTGACCGAACGCCGCGCCGATGAAGCGACCCGTGACGTCGCGGACTGGCTCAAGTGTGACTTCATGCAGGATCAGGTTGGCAACGTCTTCAACGGCGTCATTTCCAGCGTGACCGGATTTGGCTTCTTTGTACGCTTAAGCGATCTGTTCATTGATGGTCTGGTCCACGTTTCGACGCTCGACAACGATTACTACCGTTTTGACCCGGTAGGTCAGCGTCTGATCGGTGAATCGGGCGGTCGCACCTATCGTCTGGGTGACACGGTTGAAGTGCGTGTTGAAGCCGTCCATATGGATGAGCGTAAAATCGACTTTGCCCTGATCTCCAGCCAGCGTCAGGTACGTGGTGAAGGCAAAACCGCACGCGACCGGGCGAAGCGTGACGACAAAGCGCCAGCGAAACGCCGTCGTGATGCGAGCAAGAAGTCCAACTTCGAGCCGGACGCCGCTTTCCGGGGCGACAAGAGTAAGCCCGCCGCTGCAAATACCGAGAATAAAAGTAAAAACGTCTCGGAAAAAACCCGTAAAATCGCCGCCGCCACCCGGGCGAAGCGCGCCAGAAAAAAGGCGCAGCCTGACTGATGCGCGCACCCGCCCTTTCTCACTGAGAAAGGGCGGTCATTCATTCATTTCCAAACACTGAGCAGATCGATGAGCGAAATTATTTTTGGTATCCATGCCGTGCAGGCGCTGCTGGAACGTGATCCACAACGTTTCCAGGAAGTCTTTATCCTCAAAGGCCGCGACGATCGTCGCCTGCAACCCGTGGTCGCCGCGCTGGAAGCTCAGGGGGTCGTGATTCAGCTGGCCGAGCGCAAGTGGCTCGACAGCCAGGTTGAAGGCGGTGTGCATCAGGGTATTGTGGCGCGGGTAAAACCGGGTCGTCAGTATCAGGAAGGCGACCTGCCGGATCTGCTGCAGAGCCTGGAGAAACCCTTCCTGCTGGTGCTGGACGGGGTCACCGATCCGCACAATCTGGGTGCCTGCCTGCGCAGTGCCGATGCGGCCGGTGTGCACGCGATTATCGTGCCGAAAGATCGCTCTGCGCCCCTGAATGCAACGGCCAAAAAAGTGGCCAGCGGCGCGGCAGAAAATGTGCCGTTGATCCGCGTCACCAACCTGGCACGTACCCTGCGTCTGCTGCAGGAGTACAACATCTGGGTTGTCGGTACCGCAGGTGAAGCTGACCATACCGTCTTCCAGAGCAAAATGACCGGTCCGATGGCGCTGGTGATGGGCGCGGAAGGGGAAGGCATGCGTCGTCTGACCCGTGAGCATTGCGATGAGCTGATCAGCATTCCGATGGCCGGCAGCGTCTCTTCGCTGAATGTCTCGGTTGCTACGGGTGTCTGCCTGTTTGAAGCGGTGCGTCAGCGCAACGCCTGATCCCCGATGTGATCCTCGCCACAAATTAGTTTCTGTACCAGGCATAACTGCGCGTCATTCGTATATACCCAAAGGATTTCGGGTTGCATTGAGGCGGCAAGAGAACGAATCCCGATGAGCTTACATGAGTAAGTGATTCGGGTGAGTGAACGCAGCCAACAAAAATGCAGCTTGAAAGACGACGGGTATACTTACTGAGTGACATCCGCGAGGAGTGGTTATGACCTGGACAACACACACCGTTTTTAATCAGCCCCATCCTCTGAGCAACAGCAACCTGTTCCTGTCTGATACGCCGCTCGGCGAGGCACTGTCACGCGAAGGCGCCGGATGGGATCGGGAGTGGCTGGCTTCGGTAGGCCGACAGCTGGGCAGCGCCGAGTCGCTGGAACTGGGCCGGCTCGCCAACGCGGAGCCACCTGAACTGCTGCGCTACGACGCCCGCGGCGTACGGATGGATGAAGTCCGTTTTCACCCCGCCTGGCACCTGCTGATGCAGGGTGTCTGCGCCAGCCGCCTGCATAATCTCAGCTGGCATCCCACAGTACGTGAACAGGCCAGCGTGGCGCGCGCTGCGCGCTTTATTCTGCATGCGCAGGTTGAAGCGGGCACGCTTTGCCCGGTGACCATGACGCACGCGGCCATTCCACTGCTGCAGACTTTTCTGCCCGCCGCGTTCGAAGGCTGGCTCGATCCGCTGCTCAGCGATCGTTACGACACCCATGCGCAGCCCGGCGACCAGAAACGGGGTCTGCTGATTGGTATGGGCATGACGGAAAAACAGGGCGGCAGCGATCTGCTCACCAGCACCACCCGGGCCGAGCCGCTGGGCGCGCGCGGCCCAGGTGAAGCCTACCGGCTGACCGGCCACAAATGGTTCTTCTCGGTGCCGCAGAGCGATGCGCATCTGGTGCTGGCGCAGACGCCCGCCGGATTAAGCTGTTTCTTCCTGCCGCGCCTGTTGCCTGACGGGTCACGCAACGCCATCCAGCTTGAGCAGCTTAAAGATAAGCTGGGTAATCGCTCAAATGCCAGTTGTGAGGTGGAGTTTCGCGATGCGACCGGCTGGCTGCTGGGAGAAGAGGGCGAAGGCGTGCGGCTGATCCTTAAAATGGGCGGTATGACGCGCTTCGACTGCGCACTCGGCAGTCATGGTCAGATGCGGCGTGCATTCTCGGTGGCACTCTGGCATGCACATCAGCGCCAGGTGATGGGGAAAAACCTGGTGGATCAGCCGCTGATGCGTCAGGTTCTGGCACAGCAGGCGCTGCAGCTGGAGGGACAAACCGCGCTGCTGATGCGGCTGGCGCGCGCCTGGTCACAACCGGCAAAACCGCATGAGGTCACGTTTGCCCGCTTATTCACTCCGGCTGCAAAATATCAGATCTGCAAAGCGGGTGCCCCGTTCGTCGCGGAGTCGATGGAAGTGCTGGGGGGCATCGGCTACTGCGAAGCGAGCGAGCTGCCGCGCCTCTATCGTGACATACCGGTCAACAGCATCTGGGAAGGGTCGGGCAACGTGATGTGTCTTGACGTACTGCGCGTGCTCACCCGTCAGGCAGAGGTTTCGGAGATGCTGAGTCAGGAATTTGAAGCGGTGAAAGGGAGTAATCGTCATTTCGATGCGCGCTGGCGTCAGTTACGGCTGCGAATGAGCAACGTCCCCGAAGAGCAGGCGCGCGAGGTGACCCGCACGCTGCTGCAGCTTGCGACCGGCGCTCAGCTACTGAAATATGGCGAACCGCCGCTGGCGGATGCATGGTGCCAGCAGTGGCTCGATCGGCGTGGCTCCCGCCCGCTTGAGACAGCAATCACAGACCGTTTACTGGCCCGCGCCTGTGGCAGGTGATGCGCCGTAAAGAATCGCGCTGGCGTACCAGAGACCTGGCATTACCGTTTCACTCAGCGCCACGATCTGATAGTAAGCCGCACCGGCCTGGTTAGCCCGGGTGGCCACGGCCCGCCCGGCATCATCCGGTGAGCCGCGCACGTTAACGGTAATATTGCCCAGCTTCGGCAAACCGCCACTCTGCGCCCGTGAAATCTCCTGCGCCTGTTGCGTCGGCGCGGGCGGTGCTTTTGGCGTGGTATCAAGCGCGGAACAGCCTGCCAGCAGCAGGCTTATCATCAGTAAATAAGCGAAACGCATAGCAAAACCCTCTTTCAGGACGAAGCATTAAGTGTATGTCATCGCCCTGAATGGCGTCAGGATTTAAGGCTGAATACGCTGACCAGCTGGGTCAGGTGATGCCCTTTATCACTCAGGTTCTGCGCGCTGTTTTCCGCCTGTGTCACCAGTTCGCTGTTCTGGTGAGTCGCCTGGCTGATCTGGTTCATCGCCAGATTAACCTGGCCGATGCCTGCCGCCTGCTGCTGCGCCGCGACGTTGATCTCGCCCATCAGCGCCTGCACCTGCTCGATGTGGGTCACAATGTTGCTCATCGCATCGCGCGTCTGCTCAGATAACTGATGGCCCTCCGCCACGTTGCTGATGGAGGTCGCAATCAGTCCATCAATCTCTTTAGCAGCCTGCGCAGAACGCTGTGCCAGCGCACGCACTTCTGCGGCCACCACGGCAAAGCCACGGCCCTGTTCCCCGGCACGTGCCGCTTCAACGGCGGCATTCAGCGCCAGGATATTGGTCTGAAAGGCGATCGACTCAATCACGTGGGTGATATCCGCAATGCTTTGTGATGAAACCTTAATCGCCGACATGGTGTTGACCGAACGCACCACCGTCTGGCTGCCGTGACTGACGATATCGCTGGCTTCGGCCACCAGTGACATCGCCTGACGCAGGCTGTCTGCGGTGTGTTCAACCGTCGCGCCAAACTGCTCCATGCTGGCGGAGGTCTGCTCCACGCTGCTGGCCTGACGCCCGATCTGCTCGCTGATGTTATGACTACTGGCCGCGATGGTGTCCGTGCCGTCGCTGATCTCCTGCGCCGCGCCGCGCACCTGGCTGACGATTTTCTCCAGACCATCGCCAATGCCGTTGATCGCAACGATCAACTGGCCCACTTCATCGCGACGCTGGGTATCCATATGGACCTGCAGATTCCCGGCGGCATACTGCTCCGCCAGATGGATCACCTGCTGCAGCGGACGGGTAATCGCCCGACGGCTGTACCAGACAAACCCCAGCGCAAAGACCACCACCAGAATCAGTCCTGTTATCAGGAACAGGTTACGGCTATGCGTAATCGGGGCGAGCAGGCTTTCACGGTTAACTTCGCCGGCGATCACCCAGTTCCAGCCCGGCAGCTGCTGCCAGGCCAGAATCTGGTGCTCGCCGTTGATCTCTGCCTGCAGTATGCCCTGCGGCTGAGTCAGCAGCGGCTGGAGTGTCGCGTCATCCCATGCGGGTCGTTTTCCTTCGTCGTGCTGATCGAACAGATACTCTCCCTGCGTCTTACCGGGGGTGCCGTTGAGCACAAAGAAATGACCACTATCACCCAGCTTGCGTGCCAGGATTTTTTCACGCATCAGCGCATACTGCTTATCAATGCCAACGCCGACAAACAGGATGGCGACAACCTTGCCACTCTCATCTTTTACCGGCTGATATTGTGTGATGTAGCGATGGCCGAACAGCGTCGCCAGCCCCTGATAGACGTCGCCCTGACGGACGCTTTTCCAGGCGGCGCCGTTGCGGTCAAGCTGCGTACCGATCGCGCGACTGCCATCCTGCTTTTTCAGCGAGGTGGAAATACGGATAAAATCATCGCCGTCGCGCACAAAAATGGTCGCCACGGCGGCGGTGCGTTCGGTGAAATCGTCTACCGCGGTCTGGTCGAGGTTCAGCGTTTTTAACCCGGCGCGCAGCACCGGCGTCGAAAAGGCACCGACCTGCACCCGTGAGCCTTCATCCAGGCTAAAACGCTTAGGCAGGAAACTGGTAAACAGACTGGTGTAGTGAGCCACCTCTTCGGTGAGAGTGGCGTTGAACATGGTGGCCATTTCACTGATGCCCTGCACCTGGTTTTGCATGTCATCGATGGCGAGATTTTCCAGCTGCCGCGAAGCGGTGTGGCTCTGGGTTAGCGTCAGAACCAGCAACAATAACGCTACGCTGAGAGACGTCAGTACAGACAGCTTAACTCCAAGACTCAGGCCGCTGAGAGAGAGACGCTTCATAAATTACCTTTGATCAAGTTAGGGGGACACAACATCAACGGCAAAGCGCGGGAAAAGTTTAGGCCGAAATCTGGCGACTAAACGCAGCAGGGGATTTCGTAAATTAACCCGCAGACGTACACTCAATCGGCACGCCTTGCCCCTTCTCAGGAGAGACCATGATTGAACTCACCACAGAAACGCTGGCCGGTATCGAATGCCTGCACGCCACGCCTGCCGGACAACGGCATCAGCCACTGCCCACCGTGCTGTTTTATCACGGCTTTACCTCTTCAAAAGAGGTCTACGCCTACTTCGCTGTCGCGCTGGCACAGGCGGGGTTCCGGGCGGTGATGCCGGATGCAGATCTGCACGGCGCGCGCTATCACGGCGATGCCGATGCACGCCTTGGTCGCTTCTGGGAGATTCTGAAACAGAACATTGATGAGCTGCCGCAGCTGGAATCGGCGCTGCGCGCTGACGATCTGATCGCCGGCGAGCGCTTTGCGGTGGCGGGCGCGTCGATGGGCGGCATGACGGCGCTGGGCGCGATGGCGCGTTATCCGCAGATTCAGAGCGTCGCCTGCCTGATGGGATCGGGCTATTTTATGCAGCTCAGTCAGTCGCTCTTTCCGCCGCTGGTGGCCGATACGCCTGAGCAGCAAGCGCAGTTTGCTGCCCGCATGGCACCGCTGGCGGACTACGATCCCTGCAACCGGCTGGAGGCACTGGCAAACCGTCCGCTGCTGTTGTGGCATGGTGAGGCGGATGAGGTGGTGCCCTGGGCGGAGAGCGTCCGGCTGGAGAGGGCGCTGCGTGACAACGGGCTGGCGCAGCATCTGACTTCGCTGTCTGAAAAACAGATTGGACATAAGATCACGCCATCAGCATTGACGGCGCTGGTCAGCTTTTTTAAACAGCAGCTATAAAAATGAGCGGGCGGAGAGTGGATCTGCCGCCCGTAAACTTACCGGCACTTACCAGTGCGCAGACGATTTTTCTGCTGCTCTGGCAGGCGCGTTGACCGGGTTCTTTTGTGGCGCATCCAGCCGATTAACGTAGATATAACCCGATGCCGCTTCGCTGCTGTGACTTCTTATCTGCTGCGCACAGTCAGCATTGCTGGCAAGAGCGGGTGGAGACAGGAAGAGACCCAGTAAAGTGGCGATGACGAACGTTTTCATGCCCGACTCCTCACTTCAGGGAACACACTCTGTTAGACGCCGATAAGCCAAACCGTAGCGTCTGCATTAAGTTTAGCGACTGTGCACATTATCGCCAGATCGTCCGCCTGAACCTCTTAATCAGCTTTTTTGAACCTTTCCCGCTTAACGCGCTGTATTCACATGATTAGCACGAAAAGCTACCGTATATGGCACGCCGGATGGCATTTGTTGAAATGTGCGCTTGAGTTTAGCCGTCGCCGCCAGTATGATTACGCGTCAATTTTTCAGCCGCATTCTCAGGCTGTGTCCCACAAACGCTCGTCACAACGAACCTTTGTGGGACACAGCCTATAACGTTCCTTGCTTCCATGGGCCGCGGTTGACCCCGACAGGAGGCTGAATAATCCGTAAGGAGCAATTTCGATGCGTCATTACGAAATCGTATTTATGGTTCATCCTGACCAGAGCGAACAGGTTCCTGGCATGATCGAGCGTTACACTGGTGCTATCACTGGTGCAGAAGGCACGATTCACCGTCTGGAAGACTGGGGCCGCCGTCAGCTGGCTTACCCGATCAATAAACTGCACAAAGCGCATTACGTTCTGATGAACGTTGAAGCGCCGCAGGAAGCGATCGATGAGCTGGAAACGAACTTCCGCTTCAACGACGCCGTTATCCGTAGCATGGTTATGCGCGTTAAAAACGCGGTAACTGAAGCATCGCCGATGGTTAAAGCGAAAGATGAGCGTCGTGATCGTCGCGAAGATTTTGCTAACGAATCCGCTGATGAGTCAGATGCTGGGGATTCTGAAGAGTAATCCATCGTGACGGTTAATCGACTTCGCCTGTCTGGCACTGTGTGCAAGACGCCGGTTCGAAGAGTTAGCCCGTCAGGAATTCCTCACTGTCAGTTCGTGCTTGAGCACCGCTCAGTGCAGGAGGAGGCCGGGTTTCACCGGCAAGCCTGGTGTCGTATGCCGGTTATTATCAGCGGCAGCGCCCATCAGGTGATTACTCAACATATAACGGTCGGCACGCAACTCACACTCGACGGTTTCATTAGTTGCCATCAGGCACGAAATGGCCAGAGCAAAGTGGTGTTCCATGCCGAGCAGATTGAATTGATAGATTCTGGAGACTAGCCTAATGGCACGTTATTTCCGTCGTCGCAAGTTCTGCCGTTTCACCGCGGAAGGCGTTGTTGAGATCGATTACAAAGACATCGCAACGTTGAAAAACTACATTACCGAAAGCGGTAAAATTGTCCCGAGCCGTATCACCGGTACTCGTGCAAAATACCAGCGTCAGTTGGCTCGCTGCATCAAGCGTGCGCGTTACCTGTCTCTGCTGCCGTACACTGATCGTCATCAGTAATCGGCAACTGTCCATTAACGACTTTAAGAGGATAAGGTAATGCAAGTTATTCTGCTTGATAAAGTAGCAAACCTTGGCACCCTGGGTGATCAGGTTAACGTTAAAGCGGGCTACGCTCGTAACTTCCTGGTACCACAGGGCAAAGCTGTTCCTGCTACCAAGAAAAACGTTGAGTTCTTCGAAGCACGCCGTGCTGAACTGGAAGCCAAACTGGCTGACGTTCAGTCTGCAGCAACTGCACGCGCTGAGAAAATCAATGAACTGGGCACTGTAACCATCACGTCTAAAGCGGGCGATGAAGGTAAACTGTTCGGTTCAATCGGTGCCCGCGACATCGCTGATGCAGTGACTGCAGCTGGCGTTGAAGTGGCTAAGAGCGAAGTTCGTCTGCCGAACGGCGTTCTGCGCACTACCGGTGAGCATGAAGTAAGCTTCCAGGTTCACAGCGAAGTATTCGCGAAACTGAACGTGAAAGTAGTTGCTGGTTAATCTTTATTAACTGAGCACGACACAAACGCCGGCCCAGTGCCGGCGTTTTTGTTTTTGTGCCTTTCAATCGCCGCTGTTCGCGTTACTGCGCGCGAATAAAGCTGCCGTCTGGCTGACGTGTAAACAGCACCGGACCGTTTGCGCCCTCCACCGTCAGACCTGTTACCGCCCCCTGCGCATCCTGACGGATTTTCACCTGCTGACCACTTTTCAGTGAGCTGAGTGGCTGATCGCTGCCTTCCACCCGCGCCATCGCAAACACATCATTGACCGGCAGACTATTATCACGAAACAGCTGCGCCAGCGTCTGACCGGAAGCGATGGTCAGATTGCGCCACTCGCCCTGAGAATCGGCTTTTGGCGTCTGCTGAGACGGTGAGGATGACGGCTGGCGGCTACTGTTGTTCTCATAAATATCCGCCTGCATCGGCACCTCTTTCTCCGTCTGGGGTGCGACCGGCTGCTCGACCGGATAGCGCAGCGTGCTGGCGGGCCAGAGAAACGCCACCAGCATCACCAGCAGTGCGGCCACAATGCCACGGCGGTGCAGCGCAGGCAGCGGGTCCATCCAGCGAATGTGGTCGGTAAAATGCCAGATACGCTGAAGCCATGTCGGCAGGCGGGATGACGTGTCTGAAGCCATTCGGGGTTCCTCCTCTCCGGCAGGCTGCTTTAGCCTGCGTGCGGCCAGCCAGGTCTGCAGCCGGGATACAAGATATTTTGCACGCATCCTGCGGCGTCGTGGGGCTATCTGGCCCATGTTTGCTCTCTTATTCGTGTGCTACAGAGGGGGTGATCCCCCCCGATAGTTATAGTATGGGCAATACCGGCGCGAAGTGCCTGCCAGCATTGATAAAATTGACGGCTCTATTGTTTCTCTTTCCCCGGCAAAAGTCATCTGCGATGCAGGGCATTTTACGCCAGCGGCCTGCGCTGCTATGCTGCCCGTTCGAATTTATCCGAGAGTGAAAGGAACGAAGATGACTACCCCTTCTTTCGACAGCGTCGAAGCACAAGCAAGTTACGGTATTGGTTTACAGGTTGGCCAGCAGTTGCTGGAATCTGGTCTGCAGGGTCTGCAACCAGAAGCACTGCTCGCGGGTCTGCGCGACGCGCTGGAAGGGAACTCGCCGGCCGTACCGGTTGATGTGGTTCATCGCGCACTGCGTGAAGTGCATGAACGCGCTGAAGGCGTGCGTCGTGAGCGCACCGAAGCCATGGCCGCAGAAGGTCAGGCGTTCCTGCAGGAACATGCGCAGCGTGAAGGCGTGAGCAGCACCGAATCAGGCCTGCAATTCAGCGTGATTACGCAGGGCGAGGGTCCAATCCCATCACGTCAGGATCGCGTACGCGTTCACTACACCGGTAAACTGATCGACGGCAGCGTATTCGACAGCTCTGTTGCCCGTGGCGAACCGGCGGAATTCCCGGTAAGCGGCGTAATTCCAGGCTGGATTGAAGCGCTGACCCTGATGCCGGTTGGCTCAAAATGGGAACTGGTGATCCCACAGAACCTCGCGTATGGCGAGCGCGGTGCGGGTGCCTCTATCCCACCATTCAGCACCCTGATCTTCGAAGTCGAACTGCTGGAAATTCTGTAATTCCGCACGCTGCAACCACCCCGGTTGCAGCGTTTTCTTCCGCCTTATTTCTGCTGTAAATTCACCTGCCACAGAGCAAAGCCGATCGCATCTGCCCCTTTGGGCTGAAGCGGATATTGCGCATGCTGCTTAATAAATCCGGTCGCTTTATCACCCGGTGCCGTTTCAAACTGAATGTCGAGTGGGGTGGATGAGGTAATCGGTGCCAGCCGCCAGTTATTGTCCGCCTTCGGCTGAACTTCACCGTGCGCTTTGGTTTCTGCGCTGATGTAGGCGGCAACCACGGAACGGTTCTCATCCGGCGAGGCAAAGGCGATGTATTTATCTCCGGTGCCGGCAAACTTACCGCCGTAAGCGCGATAGTTATTGGTCGCCACCAGGAAGGTCGCCTGTGGATCGACGGGTTTACCCTGCCAGCTAAGCTGACGGATACGTGAGGCCTCAGGATGGATCAACTGACACTCTGCGTCGTAGCGCGCGGGCTGGGTCACATCAATCTGATAATTAACCCCGTCAATCACATCAAAGTTATAGGTGCGAAAATCCCAGTTGATCAGCGACTGCGTTTTCGTGCTGTGGGGATCGATCTGATTAAACTGGCCCGCTGAGCACTCCAGCCACTCTTTTACCTGCGCACCGGTGACTTTCATGACCACCAAGGTATTGGGATAGAGATAGAGATCGGCCGCGTTACGGAAGGTCAGCGCGCCTTTCTCCACTTCGACATAGCTGGCCGGATCGTTTTTACGTCCGCCCGCTTTAAACGGCGCAGCAGCAGAGAGCACCGGCAGGCGGCCCAGATCCGGATCGCCCTGAATGAAATGCTCCACGTAGGCGCGCTGGGCATTATTGACGATCTGTACCGTCGGATCGTCCTGTACCAGCGACAGGTAGCTGTACATCACATCGGCGGACTTGCCGATGGGCTTCGCCACAAACTCTCGCGTGGCGTGGTGATCGTCAGCCAGTACCTTCACCAGCGCCGGATCCTCTGCCGCCAGCGATTTCTTCGCTGCGGTATCGTAGATGGGCCGCGCCTGTGCTTTGCCGCTGCTGACCTGCCAGCGTCCTCCCTCATTGTTCAGCACCAGGTCAACCACGCCAAGGTGATCGCCCCACATGCCTGGCATCACCGCCGGAATACCGTTCAGGGTGCCGTTGGCGATATCTGCACCCTTGATGTCAGCAAACTCCTTGCCGGGGAAGACCGCATGCGCATGACCAAACAGGATGGCGTTAATGCCTTCCACCTGGCTGAGATAGTAAACCGAGTTCTCCGCCATCGTGTGATACGGCTCGCTGCTCAGGCCGGAGTGGGGAATAGCGATAATCAGATCGGCGCCCTGCGCGCGCATCTCAGGCACGTAGCGGCGAGCCGTTTCGGTGATGTCATCGACGCGTACCTTGCCCTGCAGGTTGGCTTTATCCCACACCATGATCTGCGGCGGCACAAAGCCGATATAACCTATCTTCAGGGTCTGCGTCTTGCCCTCGCGATCAACCACCGTAGTGGATTTGATGAGGTATGGGGTAAACAGCGGTTTGCCGCTCTTCACATCAATCACGTTGGCGTTCACATAGGGGAAGCGTGCGCCCGCCAGCGCTTTTTTCAGGTAGGGCAGGCCATAATTGAATTCATGATTGCCGAGGTTACCGACGCTGTAATCCAGCGTGTTGAGCGCCTTGTAGACCGGATGGATCTCGCCCTCACGTAATCCTTTGGCCGCCATGTAGTCACCCAGCGGGCTGCCCTGAATGATGTCGCCGTTATCGACCAGCAGGCTGTTTTTCACCTCCTGGCGTGCGGCGTGGATCAGCGTGGCGGTTCGCACCAAACCAAACTTCTCGGTTGGCGTGTCTTTGTAATAGTCGAAATCCATCATATTGCTGTGCAGATCGGTGGTTTCCAGTATCCGCAAATCCACCGTCGCCGCCTGGGTGGCGACGGAAACGCTCAGTGCCAGTAACATCATTCCGGGCTTAAACATGCTTGCTCCTGCTGCAAAATAAATAAGGATCTCAAAATAATGTAAAAGCATGACAGATAGTCATTTTAAATCGTGATGGGTATAACGTTTTGGCGCATCGGTCAGCGACGGATTCTTAAACGATGGAGGCGTAGCGGCACAGGCGTGGCGATAAATGGGTAACTATGATATTGATATATCTATAAATTGAATCGCCAAAGTGCCTGTAAATGGGTACTTCAGGCGGAACTGCTAAAATGTCACTATCTGACGATGAGCTGATCCGGCAGCAGACAGACACAATGAGGTGAAAAATGTTAGAGCAAATCTGCCAACTGGCACGCGAAGCAGGCGACGCGATTATGCAGGTCTATAACGGTGCCGCGCCGCTTGACGTTTCTCACAAATCGGATGATTCGCCGGTGACCGCCGCGGATATCGCTGCACACGAGGTGATCCTCGCGGGCCTCAAAAAGTTAACGCCTGATCTCCCCGTGCTGTCAGAAGAAGATCCGCCAGCCTGGGAAGTGCGTCAGCACTGGCAGCGCTACTGGCTGGTCGATCCGCTGGATGGCACCAAAGAGTTCATCAAGCGTAACGGCGAATTTACCGTTAATGTTGCGCTGATCGAAGCGGGCAAGCCGGTAATGGGCGTAGTCTATGCGCCGGTGCTGGGCGTGATGTACTCCGCTGCAGACGGCAAAGCGTGGAAAGAGGAGGGCGGTCAGCGTGAACAGATTCATGTCCGTGATGCGCGACCTCCGCTGGTGGTGGTAAGTCGTTCACATGGCGACGACGATGAGATGAAAGAGTACCTGAAGCAGTTAGGTGAACATCAGACCGTCGCGACCGGATCCTCACTGAAATTCTGCCTGGTGGCAGAAGGAAAAGCGCAGCTCTATCCCCGTTTCGGACCCACCAACATCTGGGATACCGGCGCGGGTCATGCCGTGGCGATGGCGGCGGGCGCGCATGTGCACGACTGGCAGGGTAAAACTCTGGACTACGCGCCGCGCGAATCCTTCCTTAATCCTGGCTTCCGCGTTTCACTGTTTTAACGCTGTCTGAGCGCTCAGCCTGCTGAAGGCTGAAACCCCGTCGGGCGATGCTCTCCCCACCGGGGCTTCAGCGATTAATCCTTCAGCAGGGAGGTGACCAGCGTAATCACTTTTGTCACTTCATCCTGCGTCAGCGATCCATCCTTCACAAATTTCACCTTACCCTGCTTATCCAGCACCACAATGGCGGAACCGCCCGGCTGTAACTGCCAGGCATGCTGCACATTGCCCTTGCTGTCGACAACAAACTGCGACCACGGATATTGCTGCTTGTTAGTCTCGACGCTGCTGCGCACAAACATGCCCGTACCGGGAATGGCATCATCTGTATTCACGATGGTGGTGGTCTGATAGCGATCATGCGGCAGCTTCGCGGCCTTAATCGCCTCGATCAATGCGGCATTCATCTCTTTAGCGGATGAGCGACCCGCGATGTGCTGAACCACGCGAACTTTTCCGCCGAGCTGCGCGCTATTCCAGTTTTTGTAGCTAAACTTATCCTGCTGCAATAACAGCTCGCCTTTGTCGTTCACGCCAACGGCCGGTACCCGCATATCCTGCCTGAGGTCATGAGCCATCACGCTTGCCGGTATCAGTAAAGACAACGCTACAGCTGCCAGAATTATTCGCATTGCTATTTCCTTGAGTGATCAGACCAGTTAGTCATTTTACTGCAATAGTAAGCAGGGATGATGCGCCTGTCCTGGAAAGGTGTCAGGTTTGTTATGGCCGCCACAATTCCTTAACCAACGAAGGTTTATACTGTGTTGTGTGAGCCTGATAACAGAGTGTTCTGTAATGATGTGTCAATTCAGTAAAAAAAATCACTTTTAGGAACATTAGTAGGTTTGAGTGTTCTATAGTTATCGCGAATTCGCGCTTCATGGGCTGGAACCAAATTTGGAAACGGCGAAGCGTGCTTAAAAATGTACAGGAGTTAGTCAGTATGAAGATCTTCCAGCGCTATAATCCGCTACAAATAGCGAAATATGTAAAAACGCTGTTCAAAGGAAGGTTGTATATCAAGGACGTCGGCGCGTTCGAGTTCGACAAAGGGAAAGTATTAATCCCGCGCGTTAAAGACAAACAGCACCTGAGCGTGATGTCAGAAATTAACCGCCAGGTCGTTCGTCTCAAACTTGAGTTCAACTAATCATAAGGGCGCCGATGGCGCCCTTAGTGTCTGGCCAGTCAGGCCATTTTATTTGTCACTCTGAACCTGAGCAGTGCCAACAATTCTCACAGACTACGTCACATTCCGGTTGTTCCGCGCTGTCCGTGTCCAGACTGCTGGTCATTCTACTCTTCTTCGCTTTTCGTCATGCTCAGCACCGGCGGTCGTTCATCGATGCGGGTGACCAGCAGCTGATCGATGCGATAGCTATCAATATCCACCACCTCGAACTTGTAGCCAGCAAACTTCACAAAATCGGTACGTTTCGGAATCTTACGCAACATATACATCATAAAGCCGCCGATGGTTTCGTAGTTGCCTGACTGCGGGAAATCATCAATGTCCAGCACGCGCATCACGTCATCAATCGGCGTACCGCCTTCAACCAGCCATGAATTCTCATCGCGCGCCACAATCTGCTCTTCCATACCCTGACCAACCAGATCGCCCATCAGCGTGGTCATTACATCATTCAGGGTAATAATGCCCACAACCAGCGCATATTCGTTCATGATCACCGCGAAATCTTCTCCGGCGGTTTTAAAACTTTCCAGCGCTTCAGAGAGGGTCAGCGTGTCCGGCACGATCAGCGCCGAGCGAATCTGCAGGCCGCTGTTCAGCGCCATGCTCTGATTACCCAGCACGCGCAGCAGCAGCTCTTTGGAGTCGACATAGCCAACGATATGGTCGATATCGCCGCTGCAGACCAGAAACTTCGAGTGAGGATGCTGGGCGATTTTGGTTTTGAGGCTGGTCTCATCTTCGTGCAGATCAAACCAGACAATATTCTCACGTGAGGTCATTGAGGAGGGAACGGTACGTGACTCCAGCTCAAATACGTTTTCAATCAGCTCATGCTCCTGCTTACGCAGCACGCCAGCCAGCGCACCCGCTTCAACCACCGCGTAGATATCGTCGGAGGTGATGTCATCTTTACGCACCATCGGCAGCTTGAAAATACGGAAGAAGACGTTAGCCAGGCCATTAAACAGAAACACCAACGGACGCATTATCAGCAGGCAGAAACGCATCGGGTTGATGATGCGCAGCGCGATGGTTTCCGGTGCGACCATGCCGACCCGCTTTGGGGTTAAGTCAGCAAACAGGATAAACAGGCTGGTGACGATGGTGAAGGAGCAGATAAAGCTGAGCTGCTCCGCCAGTTCCGGCGAGACAAACCGGTTAAACAGGCCGCTGAAAACCGGCGAAAACGCCGCATCGCCAACAATACCCCCCAGGATGGCGACGGCGTTGAGGCCAATCTGCACCACGGTGAAGAACATGCCCGGCGTTTCCTGCATTTTCAGCACGCGCTGCGCATTTACGTTGCCTTCATCGGCCAGCAGTTTCAGTTTGATCTTACGGGCGGCCGCCAGCGAGATCTCCGACAGAGAGAAAAAGGCACTGATTACGATCAGTAACAGAATGACAAGTAAGCTATCTAACATATGAGATCCAAAGGGTTATCCACTTGTCATTTTTGGCCTGGGCAGCGTGGGTAAGCGCAAACAGAGTTGGTTTATCCGTGAAACAAAGCTATCCGTGCCAAAAATGTCTGCGCCAGTTCGACAACAAACGACATGTCGGGGCAGAAATGAAAACAGGCGGCATGCCTGTGGTGGCCGATTATAGCAGGAGCGCTCATTGCGCCGCCAGAGGGCAAACCGCTGCTTAAGGGCGCATTAGCAGCCAGAGCGGCCGGTTACAGACTCGGATTTATCTGAGTGAGTCATATCGGACTGATCATTCCGACCCGCAGGAGTTGTATCGCTCACCCCATTTACCGACAATAGCCCCGTTATTTGACTTAGATGTCAGAGTTGCTCCGCCGTTTGCCATAAAGTGCGGCTATGATGAGGATGTTGCCGTTGCGGTAGTGCGGGCAAAGAAGATTAATAAGCGCCCCGCGGAAAAGGGGCCGGCATGATTAACAGGAGTACAGGTGCCACGATTTTATGTTTATTGCATGGCTGGCCTGCTGCTTGCCGCGCCCGCCCTTGAGGCGGCGACAGTGCGATTACAGGTAGACGGCTTATCCGGGGATCTGCAAAAGAATGTCAGAGCGCGTCTGTCCACCATCGGCAGCGATGAGGTCTCTAATGATGGCCGCTTTCGCGCGCGCGTTTCTGTTGCGATAAAAGAGGGGCTGCGCGCGCTCGGTTATTACGAGCCCACCATCGATTTTGAATCCCGCCCCGCGCCTGCGCAGGGGGGACGACCGGTATTAGTGGCACACGTAACGCCTGGTGAACCGGTAAAAATCGGCGGCAGCACGATTGTGGTCGAAGGCGATGCGCGTAATGACGCGGATTACAAAGCCTGGGTGAAGCAGGGACGCCCTGAAGTGGGCAGCCAGCTTAACCACGGGCAATATGACAAATTCAAAAGCGGCTTCTCTAATCTCGCACTGCGTAACGGCTATTTCGACGGCACGTTTAAAAAAAGCCAGCTTGGTGTCTCGGTGGAGCGGCGTGAAGCGTTCTGGGATATCGACTACGACAGTGGCGAACGCTATCGCTTCGGCGACGTTACTTTCCAGGGATCGCAAATTCGCGAAGAGTACCTGCAAAACCTGGTGCCGTTTAAAGAAGGGGACTACTACAGCTCCCGCGATTTAGCCGAGCTGAATCGCCGCCTCTCCGCTACCGGCTGGTTTAATTCGGTGGTGGTCGCGCCGGAATTCAGCAAGGGACGACAGACCAAAGTGCTACCGCTGAGCGCAGTAATGTCACCCCGCACCGAAAACACCATTGAAACCGGCGTCGGCTATTCCACAGACGTCGGTCCGCGCCTGAAAGGGACCTGGAAAAAACCGTGGATCAACGACAGCGGCCACAGCCTGGCGGCCAGCGCCTACGTTTCCGCGCCGGAACAGCAGGTCGATCTCAGCTACAAAGTACCGCTGCTGAAAAGCCCGCTTGAGCAGTACTACACCTTCTCCGGCGGCCTGAAGCGCACCGACCTCAACGACACCAAAGCGGATACCACGACGCTTGCGATGTCGCGCAACTGGGACAGCAGCAGCGGCTGGCAGAAGGCGGTCAACCTGCGCTGGAGCCTGGATCACTTTACTCAGGGCAGCGTGACCAACACCACTATGCTGATCTATCCCGGCGTCAGCGTAAACCGTACCCGTTCCCGTGGCGGCCTGATGCCGACATGGGGCGATTCACAGCGCTATTCGGCAGACGTCTCTGATACCACCTGGGGTTCAGACGTCGACTTCCTGATCCTGCAGGCGCAAAACGTCTGGATCCGTACCCTTGGCGACAGTCATCGCTTTGTGGCACGTGGCAATCTGGGCTGGATCGAAACCAACGACTTCGACAAAGTGCCGCCGGATCTGCGCTTCTTTGCCGGTGGTGACCGCAGTATTCGTGGCTACAAATACAAAAATATTTCACCGCGCGATGATGACGGCAAACTCACCGGTGCATCAAAACTCGCCACCGGATCGCTGGAATATCAGTACAACGTCACCGGGAAATGGTGGGGCGCGGTGTTTGTCGACTCGGGCGAAGCGGTTAACGACATCAAGCAAAGTAACGTCAAAACCGGTGCGGGCGTCGGCGTGCGCTGGTCTTCACCGGTTGGCCCAATCAAATTTGATATCGCCAGACCCATCGGGGATGACGAAGAGCATGGATTACAATTTTACGTAGGGCTGGGGCCAGAACTATGAAGCTGTGGAAAAAGGTCCTGATCGGCATTCTGATCTTTCTGGTCGTGCTGTTGGGTGGGGTGGCATTTTTAATCGGTACCACGCCTGGGCTGCATTTAGTACTGAAAGGTGCGTCGCGCTGGGTGCCGGGCCTGTCAATCAAACAGGTCGATGGGGGCTGGCGTAACCTGACCCTTAACGGTCTGCGTTACGAAATGCCCGGCGTCAGCGTTGATGCCGGGCAAATTCATCTGGCGGTGGATCTCAACTGCCTGCTGCACTCCTCCGTGTGCGTTAACGATGTCTCCCTGCGCGATATCAGCGTGGTGGTCGACAGCAAGAAAATGACGCCAGCGGCACCAGCGCCGGAAGAGGAGAGTGGCAACACTAACCTCAGCACGCCATACCCCATCACGCTGCGTCACTTTGGCCTGCACAATATCAATGTCAAAGTTGATGACACCGCAATATCGCTGCTCGACTTCACCACCGGCCTGCAGTGGCAGGATCGTGCGCTGACGCTGAACCCGACCCATATTCAAAGCCTGCTGATTGCGCTGCCGAAAGCGGCGAAAGTGGTCAATGACGAGGTGGTGGAGCCGAAAGTCCAGCAGCCACATCCTGCTGAAAAACCGCTGGGTGAAACGCTGCAGGCGATGTTTGCGCAACCCCTGCTGCCTGCGATGCCTGATTTCCGTCTGCCACTGGATATTGAGGTGCAGCAGATTCTGGGTGAACAGCTGCGCATTACCGGCGACACCGATATTTCCGTCAGCCGGTTGCTGCTGAAAGCCAGAACCGCCGATCGTCAGATGCAGCTCAGCACGCTGGAGGTGGACTCGAACCTCGGCAACCTGAAGGGTAGCGGTCAGGCGACGCTGGCGGATAACTGGCCTGTCGATTTCTCCCTTAACGGCACAGTGAATACCGATCCGATTAAAGGCGAAAAGCTCGCGCTGAAACTTAATGGCGCGATGCGCGACGAGCTGAAGATGGGGCTGAACCTCTCCGGTCCGGTGAATGCGCAGCTGGACGCCACGACCCAGCTGGCGGTGGCGGGACTGCCGCTGTCACTGAAGCTGACCAGTCCGCAGTTACGCTGGCCGCTGACCGGTCCGGTAGCGTATCAGGCGGATAACCTGGACTATCAGTTCAAAGGCAAAGCCACCGACTATGTGATGTCGCTGCAGACTGCCGTGAAGGGTGAATCTGTACCACCGGCGACGATCTCGCTGACGGGTAAAGGCAACGTTGAGCAGTTCAGCCTCGACCGCCTGCGCGTGGCTGCGCTGCAGGGCAATATCGATCTCACCGCGCTGGTGGACTGGAGCAAGGCGATAAGCTGGCGCAGTGAGCTGACGCTGGCGGGAATTAATACCGCTAAACAGTATCCCGACTGGCCAGCAAGGCTGGATGGCAAAATCACCACCCGCGGCAGTCTGTATGGTGGCAGCTGGCAACTGAGCGTGCCGCAGCTACAGCTGAAAGGCAATGTGAAACAGAACGCCGTGACCGCTGATGGCTCCCTGACCGGTAACAGCTACAACCAGTGGACGGTGCCGGGCATTAAGCTGGCGCTGGGACGCAACCATCTGGATGTTAAAGGCGCGCTGGGCGACAGTCTGGATCTCGATGCCAGTATCGACGCACCCCAGCTCGACAATGCGCTGCCGGGTCTGGGCGGCGTCATCAACGGCACAATAAAAGCGCGGGGTACCCTGAAGGCACCGCAGCTGCTGGCCGATCTTAATGCCCGTGGTCTGCGCTGGCAGCAGATGCAGATCAATCGCGTCACCCTGAATGGCGACGTCCGTTCCGGCGAGCAGGTGGCGGGTAAACTGCAACTGCGCGTCGAGCAGCTGAAGCAGGATGCGCTGAACATCAGCCTGCTGACGCTGAACGCGGACGGCAATGAGCATCAGCATCAGCTGAAGCTCAATGTGCAGGGCAAACCGGTCTCTGGCCAGCTGGCGCTGAACGGCAGCTTTGATCGCCAGACCGAGCGCTGGAAAGGGTCGCTGAACGACACCCACTTTGATACGCCAGTCGGTGAGTGGCGTCTGACCCGCGCCATGGCCATCGACTATCTGAACAGCCGCCAGACGGCAACCATCGGGCCGCACTGCTGGCAGAACCCCAATGCGCAAATTTGTGTGCCGGAGCCAGTTGAAGCGGGACCGGCAGGCAAGGCGCATGTGGTGCTGAATCGCTTTGACCTGGCGATGGTGAAGCCGTTTATGCCGGATGCGACTCAGCTTAGCGGCCTGTTCAGCGGTGACGTGCGCGTCAACTGGACTGCCGATGGCAGCCTGCCGACCGGTACCGTGGCGCTGAAGGGCAACGGCGTGAAAGTGGTGCAGGATGTGCAGGGCAACAATCTGCCGATCGCCTTTGACACGCTGAACCTCAATGCCGCGCTGCGAAACGGACGCGCCCAGCTCGACTGGCTGATCCGCATCGCCAATAACGGTCAGCTGGATGGCAACGTGCAGATCGACGATCCGCAAAATCGCCGCACGCTGGGCGGTAACGTCAACATCCGCAATGTCTCGCTGGCGATGCTCAATCCGGCACTGATGCAGGGCGAGAAGATAAAAGGCAGCCTGAACAGCAGCCTGCGCCTGGGCGGCAGCGTGCAGCAGCCGCAGGTATTTGGTCAGCTTGGCCTGACGGGTGTGGATGTGGATGGCAACTTTATGCCGGTTGACCTGACCAGTGCCAACCTGAATCTGGTGTTTAACGGCATGAGCTCCACCCTGAACGGGCTGGTGCAGACCGGGCAGGGCAATATCAACCTCAGCGGTAACGCAGACTGGAGCCAGCTCGACAACTGGCGTGCGCGCATTGCGGCGCAGGGCAGCCGGGTTCGCGTGACCGTGCCGCCGATGGTGCGCATGGATGTCTCGCCGGATCTGGTGTTTGAAGCGACGCCAGCGGCCTTTAACCTTGATGGCCGGGTCGATATTCCATGGGCGCGCATCACGGTGCAGGAAGTGCCGGAAAGCGCCACTGGCGTCTCGTCGGATGAGGTGTTGCTGGATAAACAGCTGAAGCCGATTGCACCGCAAACCGCCGCGATTCCGATTAACAGCAATCTGGTGATCCACGTCGGCAACGATGTGCGGCTCTCTGCATTTGGCCTGAAAGCGAAGCTGAATGGCGATCTGAAAATGGTGCAGGATAAGTCAGGACTCGGCCTGAACGGTCAGATCAACATTCCGTCCGGTCGCTTCCACGCTTATGGTCAGGATCTGATCGTGCGTAAAGGCGAGCTGCAGTTTGCCGGTCCGCCGGATCAGCCTTATGTCAACCTGGAAGCCATCCGTAATCCGGATGCCACCGAGGATGGCGTCACCGCGGGTCTGCGCGTCACTGGCCTGGCGGATGAGCCAAAAGCGGAAGTCTTCTCCGATCCGGCGATGTCGCAACAGGAAGCGCTTTCCTATCTGCTGCGCGGTCAGGGATTGGGCAGCGACGGCGACAGTAACGCCCTCACTTCAGCACTTGTTGGCTTAGGGGTTGCACAAAGTGGGCAGGTTGTGGGTAAAATCGGGGAGACATTCGGTGTCAGCAATCTCGCTGTTGATACTGCCGGTGTTGGCGACAGCCAGCAGGTGCAGGTCAGCGGCTATGTGCTACCGGGTCTGCAGGTAAAATACGGTGTTGGCATATTTGATTCACTGGCGACGTTAACCTTGCGTTACCGCCTGATGCCTAAACTCTATCTGGAAGCCGTGTCCGGTGTGGATCAGGCTCTCGATTTGCTCTATCAGTTTGAGTTTTAGCAATGCGAATAATTGTCTACGGCAGTTTACGGCGCAAACAGGGAAACAGTCACTGGATGACGAATGCGCAGTGGCTGGGTGATCACCAGATTGAAGGCTTTGAGCTTTACAGTCTGGGCCATTATCCCGGCGTGATTGAGGGCAATGGAGCGGTACATTGTGAGGTGTACCGCATTGATGCCTCAACCCTTGCGGAGCTGGATGCGCTTCGCACCAAAGGGGGAGAGTACAAACGTTATCTGACTCAGACGCCGTTTGGCAGTGCATGGCTTTATGTCTATCAACGCTCAGTGGCAGGACGCCAGCGCATCATGAGTGGTGACTGGCTGAAGCGCGATGAGGAGCCAGAGGCCTGAACAAAAACACCGTCCATCCGGACGGTGTTTTTTTTTCGACTCACAAACCGGCAGCAGAATTACTTCTTCTGTGCGCGCTCGTAAGAGGAGATGATTTCAGCTTTAGCGGCTTCGGCATTATCCCAGCCATCCACTTTCACCCATTTGCCTTTTTCCAGATCTTTGTAGTGCTCAAAGAAGTGGGTGATCTGTGCACGCAGCAGTTCTGGCAGGTCGTTCACATCTTTGATGTGATCGTACTCTTTAGAGAGTTTGGTGTGCGGAACGGCAACCAGTTTGGCATCTTCGCCAGACTCGTCGGTCATTTTCAGCACGCCAACCGGACGGCAGCGGATCACTGAGCCTGGAACCAGTGGATACGGGGTCGGAACCAGTACGTCAACCGGATCACCATCCAGAGAAAGGGTATGGTTGATGTAGCCGTAGTTGCACGGATAGAACATGGCGGTAGACATGAAACGGTCTACAAACAGGGCACCAGACTCTTTATCAACTTCATATTTGATCGGATCAGCATTCGCTGGGATCTCAATGACAACGTAGATATCTTCTGGCAGGTCTTTACCTGCTGGCACCTGGTTCAAACTCATCTGGCATTCCTTCAGTAGTCGTATGTTGAGTGTCGGCTATTATAGCCAACTGACTCTGAAAGTATGCCCCCTTTTTGGCGTTTCGGAATGCGCCCAAACGCTACTTAGCCGCCACAAACAGCGAAACAATGCCTGCGGCAATCAGTGGTCCTACCGGCACCCCTCGGAAGAACGCCACGCCAATCACCGTACCAATCAGCAGACCACCAATCACCGAAGGCTGGACGCTCATAAAGTTCACGCCACGGCCGCCCAGCCAGGCGACAAAGATCCCCACCAGAATCGCCACAATCGACTTCCAGTTAGCAAACGACTTGATCAGCGCAGAAGCGGGCAGTGAGCCGCTTGCCAGCGGGGCCATCACCGCCACGGTAAGAATAATGATGCCTAAGGTAATGCCCTGTTTTTCTACGTAGGGGAAGAACTGAGCCAGCGGGGTAATTTTAATCGCCAGCAGCACCAGAATTGAAATCGTGACCGCGTTGTTGTGAACGAAATAACTCAGCACGGCGAGGCAAATCAGAATGATGGTCGAGGCGTAAGCAGCCATGGTTTCTCCCTGAAGGTTAATGAGTGCGCTGACTTCAATCAGCGCAAAAGCCGGTTATCGACCAGCAGTCATCGGGGTTAGCACAGCTGCCTTTACCAAGTGACTGCAGCATCAGTGCCTGATTGCGCACCAGGCTCAGGCTCTGAGCGCTCAGCGCCACGCTGCCCAGCGAGCCTTGTGTACTGAGCTGGCTGCGGCTCGCCTCAAGCCAGCTGTCGCGGTAGCTCAGCCAGGCGCGCTGCGCGGCACGCAGTTTGTTTTTAGGTTCGCCGGAGAGGGTTTTCATCAGTTTGTTGTACTGCTTATTCATCTCCTGATCCCAGGTCCGATTAGCCGCAGCGTAGCACTGGTTCATGGCAAGGGTAGTAGAGGCGTCATTGAGGCAGCGATCGGGCGAGGCGTCTGTCGGCAGATCCTCTGCCAGCACCGCCGTGCTGAGGCACAGCAGCATCAGAAGTAATCCTGGTTTCATTCTTTTCTCCGGATAACGGATAAGCGGCGATTAGCTTGATGGATGTTCCCGTGATGATCAAGTTGTTAACACTAATCAGGGTTAAAGTTTCGCGCCGTTACTGCCGATACTTCATCCGTTTTAGGGCCGCTGGAAAATTTGCCTTTTCACATACACGGAAACTATCTGGATGAAACAGTTATCACTTCGCACGGGGTTGCTGGCATTGCTGGCATTTATGACACTGCTGCTGTTGGCGGTGAGTTTTATGGGTATCGTGGCAATTAACAAAGGGAATCGCTCGCTGGATGTGATCAACCGCATTCAGGGGATCGAGCTGAACAGTCTTTACCAGAGCAATGCCGATCTGATGCGGGCCCGCGCTAACGCCGCGCTGGCGGTGCGTAAAATTGAAATTGGTTTGCTGGAAGAGGGGGCGGCAGTAACAAAACTGTCGCAGGCGGATGTGGTCTCATCACAGCAAAGCCTGAAGCGTTTTGTGGACGCCGGAACGGTGACGGCGCACGGCAAAAAGCTGGCCGATGCGGTTTCGGCCAGTTACAAAGCCTATCTCGATCAGGGTATCAAACCAATGATGAACGCCCTGGATAAGCAATATACCGACGAGTATTACCAATTGCTGGAAGGCAACCTGGCGACGCTGGCGGCCAGCTATAACAAGGCCGTCACGGACTTCAGTCAGCTGGCCGATCAGATCACGCAGGCCCAGCTGGCGCAGGCGGCCTACAACGAAACCAAAATGAAAATCCTGATCGCCGTGGCGGTGGTATTAACACTGCTGCTGCTGGTGCTCGCCTGGCAACTGCTGCGTAGGATGCTGCTGCAGCCGCTGAACCTGGCCATTCTCCATCTTGAGCAGGTCGCGGCGGGCGACCTCTCGCAGGCGCTGCCACCGTCGGGCAACAATGAGCTGGGGCGGCTTAATCATGCGCTCGCCGGAATGCAGCAGTCGTTGCGCACCTCGGTGAGTCAGGTGCGCGAAGCGAGTATGCAGATCGACATCGGCAGCCGTGAACTGGCCGCGGGCAACGTCAATCTGTCGCAGCGTACCGAAGAGTCCGCCGCCTCGCTGGAGCAGACTGCCGCCAGCATGGAGCAGCTCACGGCAACCGTGCGGCTTAACGCCAGCAATGCCCAGCAGGCGCACCAGCTGGCTAACGCGGTCTCTGATACTGCCGATCGCGGCGCGGAGGTAGTCTGCTACGTGATGGAAAAAATGCATGAGATTACCGACAGTGCCAATCGTATCGGCGACATTCTTGGCGTGATTGATGGTATCGCCTTCCAGACCAACATTCTGGCGCTCAACGCCGCCGTTGAAGCGGCGCGCGCAGGCGAACAGGGCCGTGGCTTTGCGGTAGTGGCAAATGAAGTGCGCACGCTGGCACAGCGCAGCGCTAACGCGGCCAAAGAGATCCGTACGCTGATTAGTGATTCACAGTCGAGGGTGAAAGAGGGCAGCGAGATGGCGACGCGGGCCGGGGAAACCATGGATGAGATTTCTGGTGAGGTCATGCGCGTAACGGCACTGATGAAAGAGATTTCGATGGCCTCCGACGAACAGAGCCGTGGCATTGAGCAGGTTAATCTGGCGGTCACACAGATGGATGCGGCGGCGCAGCAGAACGCGGCGCTGGTAGAGCAGGCCACCGCCGCGACCCAGTCGCTGGAAGCGCAGTCCGATCAGCTTCAGGCAACCATGGCGCAGTTCAGGTTGCAGACGGCGTAAAAACAGCAAGGGCGCGAAAATCGCGCCCTTACTTTTTATATGACTTTTTATACCACTGCCGGATTAACCCTGACGGCAATCCGGGAACTCGGCCAGGAAACGCTCAACGTCGTTCACCATCGCCTCGTTACCGCAGTAGAACGGACAGCGCTGGTGCAGCGTGACCGGTGGAATATCCAGAATACGCTTCTGACCGTCGCTGGCTTTACCGCCCGCCTGCTCTGCCAGGAACGCCATCGGGTTGCACTCATACAGCAGACGCAGCTTACCCTGAGGATGGCTGGCGGTGCTTGGATAGAGGTAGATGCCGCCTTTCAGCAGATTACGATGGAAATCCGCGACCAGCGATCCGATGTAACGTGAGGTATAAGGACGGTGCGTGGGCAGATCCTCTTCCTGACAGAACTTCAGATATTTCTTCACACCCTGCGGGAAACGAATGTAGTTACCTTCGTTAATGGAGTAGGTGTAACCCGTTGGTGGATAGGTCATACGTTCGTGGCTGAGGCAGAACACACCCAGAGACGGATCGTAAGTAAACGCATGCACGCCTGCACCGGTGGTATAAACCATCATGGTGGAGGAGCCGTAAACCACGTAACCGGCAGCGACCTGCTTGTTGCCTGGCTGCATGAAGTCAGCTTCAACAACCGGCGTACCCGGCTCGCTGACGCGGCGGTAGATAGAGAAAATGGTGCCGACGGAAACGTTAACGTCAATGTTAGAAGAACCATCCAGTGGATCCATTAACACCACGTACTTACCGTTTTCTTCACCTTCAAAGATCACAAACTCGTCTTCTTCCTCAGAAGCGATACCGGCGACGATGCCGCGTGCTTTCAGTGCTGCCTTCAGTTTCTCGTTGGCAAACAGATCAAGTTTCATCTGCTGCTCACCCTGAATATTCTCGACGCCGCTGGCACCCAGAATATCCACTAAACCGGCTTTGTTGATATCGCGGTGGATGATTTTGGCACCCAGCTTAATAGCGGAAATCAGCGCTGTCAGTTCACCTGTAGCGTGCGGAAAGTCATGCTGCTTCTCGACGATAAATTCGCCCAACGTTTTCATAACACATTCCCTGAATCTTCGATGGAGTGGCAGCACGCGTAACAGTCTGCCAACGGATGCGTACGCAGTTTAGCCGATTGAACTTCAAAAACCATAGTCCTAATCCGTTTCTTCCATCTGCGAGCGGCGTTACACTGTGCGCCGAACTTTTGAGTAATGGATCACGTAATGCGCATTCACATCCTCGGGATTTGTGGCACTTTTATGGGCGGTCTGGCGATGCTGGCCCGTTCACTTGGTCATCAGGTGACCGGGTCAGACGCCAACGTTTACCCACCTATGAGTACTCTGCTTGAACAGCAAGGTATTGAATTAACAGAAGGTTACGACGCCATTCAGCTTGACCCGGTGCCTGATCTGGTGATTATCGGCAACGCGATGACGCGGGGTAATCCTTGCGTGGAAGCGGTGCTGGAACGCAACATTCCTTACCTCTCTGGCCCGCAGTGGCTGCACGATTTCGTGCTGCGCGATCGCTGGGTGCTGGCGGTCGCGGGAACCCACGGTAAAACCACCACAGCCGGCATGGCAGCGTGGATTCTCGAGGCCTGCGGCCTTGAGCCAGGCTTTATTATTGGTGGTGTGCCCGGAAACTTCGATGTCTCGGCAAAATTAGGAAAAAGTCCATTCTTCGTAATTGAGGCGGATGAGTACGACTGCGCGTTTTTCGATAAGCGTTCCAAGTTTGTCCATTACTGCCCACGTACGCTGATCCTCAATAATCTTGAGTTTGATCACGCCGATATCTTTGACGATCTGCGCGCGATCCAGAAGCAGTTCCACCACCTGGTGCGGATCGTACCGGGCCAGGGCAAGATCCTGCTGCCGGAACATGATCCTAACCTCAAACAGGTGATGGCGATGGGCTGCTGGAGCGAACAGGAGAACGTCGGCGAGCACGGGCGCTGGCAGGCGAAGAAGCTCATCAATGATGCGTCTCACTGGGAAATCTGGCTCGACGGCGAAAAAGTCGGGGAAGTGAACTGGGCGCTGGTGGGTGAACACAATATGCACAACGGGCTGATGGCGATCGCTGCCGCGCGCCATGTGGGTGTGAAGCCGGAAGATGCAGGCCAGGCGCTGAACAGCTTTATCAATGCGCGTCGACGGCTGGAGCTGCGCGGCGAAGTGAACAGCATCAAAGTCTATGATGACTTCGCCCACCATCCGACCGCGATTCTGGCGACGCTGGCTGCCCTGCGTAGCAAAGTTGGCGGCAGAGCGCGTATCCTGGCTGTGCTGGAGCCACGCTCTAATACCATGAAGATGGGCGTCAGCAAGAACGATCTGGCACCGTCGCTGGCGCGTGCTGATGAGGTCTTTCTGTTCCAGCCGCACCATATTCCGTGGCAGGTATCAGATGTCGCAGAAGCGTGCATTCCGCCTGCGCACTGGAGCGCGGATATCGATACCCTGGTGGAAATGGTGGCCAAAGCCGCTCAGCCAGGCGACACGATTCTGGTCATGAGCAACGGCGGGTTTGGTGGCATCCACCAGAAGCTGCTGGACAGGCTGGCATAATGTCACAGGCGCCCGTTTCGGGCGCTTTTTTTTTAAAAGCATTATCTCCGGAAATATTATTCCCTCAATAAATCCCGCATATTTTTGAATTCGATCTGCTCACTCTTCCTGCCGTTGCCATATTTTTCTTATTAGTGTCTGAAACAGAAAGGCCGCTCTCGCCGGTTATTTCTAGCATCATCCCTGTAGTAACTGAGGAATAATAATTAACGCGTTAAAGTTAAAGGGATAAATAACAGGTTCTCTTTATGCGCGATCTTATATTAATGAGGATTTTAAATATAAGTTAACTCTGGGTTAAACGAATGAGTTCGAATAATTCATTGCTCTGATTACCACTAATAAGGATGTTCATATGGGAAACAATAATTCATTGTCGTTTTTGCTGGGCGCCGCGTTGTTATGCAGTTCTGCTGCGGCGCTGGCCACGGCCACCGTTGATTACCGGCATGAGTACCGCCTTCGCGACCGCACGCACTACGACAAGCTGGGTCTGAGCACCACGCTGCCGGAAAATATGTTTCTCGGCGTCGAAACCAAATTCAAAACCGGCGGCGCCGATCCAAAAGACAAATATTATAACGACACCGTGTTAAATGTGGTGGAGGTGACCTTTCTGAAGTCGTATTACTGGGGAAACTGGACAGTGTCGCCTTTTATTCAGCCAGAATTTAACTCCTCGCGCACTGAATGGAAATTTGGTGTGGCACCCTGGTATAAATTTAATGATCGCTGGTCTCTCGGTGGCCTTTATCGTCTTGAGCTGACCGATTATGCGCATGACGATCAATGCCGTACCGGCGGTATTGATTATTGCGATACTGACCGGCATCGCACTGCCAACCGTTTTGATCTCTATCTGCGAAATAAAAGCGATCGGCTGACCACCACCTATAAGCTGGTGTATAAACACGCGGATGCGAAACTCTTTGCCAATAAACATGATGATTACGAACAGGAGTTACAGTTCGATTATGCGCTTGGCAACGATCGCGTCTGGGTGCCTTACGTCACCTTTGGTGATATCGGACGTTCTGCGACATCGAGCGAACGCCAGCTGCGGCTGCGCACCGGTATTCTCTATATCTATCGATAAATGCGCTGCCGGGAGGCGGGCGAGGCTGCCCGCCATGGCGTTACTTCGCTTCGGCCAGTTCGCGCAGATACTGGAAAATCTGACGGGCAGACTTCGGCGGCTTGCTGCCCGCTTTCTCTTTCTGCGCGTTACGGATCATGCTGCGTAACTGCTGACGATCGGCATCGGGATAAAGCGCAATCACGTCGCCCATCGCTTCATCACCCTGTTCAATCAGACGATCGCGCAGCATTTCCAGTTTATGGAACAGCGCAACCTGCTGGTTATGGCGATTATTGAGCTTATCCAGCGCAACGCGGATCGGCTCCACATCAATACTGCGCAGCAGTTTACCGATCAGCTGCAGCTGACGACGGCGACCCTCTTTCTTGATGCGCTGTGCCAGTTCAACTTCGGTACGCAGGCGCTCATCCAGCGGGATTTTATCCAGCGAGTTTTTACCCAGATCAACCAGTTCGGCACCCAGGCGCTTTAACTCTTCTGCATCGCGTTTAATTTCACTCTTACTGACCCAGATAATCTCTTCATCTTCTTCTTCGTCATTATCTGGCACATCGTCGAGCCACTCATCGGGCTGTTTGGTCATTTCCGGGCTCCCAAAAAAAAGAGGCTAATCCTACCAGTTTATCGGGTGACTGCGAAATTGTTCTCTGACTCTGATAGACTCAAATCATTCACACATAAGATTAGACGGCAGGTCGATGAACGTATCTACTCAGGTTGCAGAACAGCGAAAAGTACTGGAGCAGGCCATTGCGCAGGCACTTGAACTGGCTAAAGCAAGCACTGACAGCGCGGAAGTGGCAGTCAGTAAAACCACCGGCATCGGGGTCAGCACCCGCTATGGCGAAGTGGAAAACGTCGAATTCAACAGCGACGGTGCGCTGGGCATCACCGTCTATCATCAGAATCGTAAAGGCAGCGCCTCATCGACCGACCTCAGCCCGGACGCGATCAAACGCACCGTGCAGGCGGCGATTGATATTGCACGCTATACCTCGCCCGATCCCTTTGCCGGTCCGGCCGACGCAGAGCTGCTGGCCTATGATGCGCCAGATCTGGATCTCTACCATCCGTGGGAGATTGATGCTGACCGCGCCATTGAACTGGCTGCGCAGGCGGAACAGGCATCACTACGCGCCGACAAGCGTATTACCAATACCGAAGGTGGCAGCTTCAACAGCCACGTCGGCATCAAAGTCTTTGGCAACAGCCACGGTATGTTACAGAGCTACTGCTCAAGCCGTCACTCGCTCTCCAGCAGCGTGATTGCCGAGCAGGATGGCAACATGGAGCGCGACTACGCCTACACCATTGGGCGCGCGTTTGAAGATTTGAAGAGCCCGGAGTGGGTAGGCGCAGAGTGCGCGCGCCGCACGCTCTCTCGTCTGGCACCGCGTAAACTTCCGACCATGAAAGCCCCGGTGATTTTCGCCTCAGAAGTGGCAACCGGCTTATTTGGTCATCTGGTTGGCGCGATCAGCGGCGGCAACGTTTATCGTAAATCGACCTTCCTGCTGGATTCTATGGGTCAGCAGATCCTGCCGGAGTGGCTCACCATCAATGAACAGCCGCATCTGCTGAAAGGGCTCGCCTCCACGCCATTCGACAGCGAAGGGGTGCGTACCCAGGCGCGCGATATCATTAAAGATGGCGTGCTGCAGACCTGGCTGTTAACCAGCTACTCAGCCCGCAAACTGGGCCTGACCAGCACCGGTCACGCTGGCGGCATTCATAACTGGCGCATTGCGGGCCAGGGCCACAGCTTTGACGACCTGCTGAAGCAGATGGGCACCGGGTTAGTGGTGACCGAACTGATGGGTCAGGGCGTCAGCGCCATTACCGGTGATTACTCACGCGGTGCGGCCGGGTTCTGGGTCGAGAATGGCGTTATTCAGTACCCGGTCAGCGAAGTGACTATCGCCGGAAATCTCAAAGAGATGTGGCGCAATATGGTGACCATCGGTGACGATATTGAAACCCGCAGCAATATCCAGTGCGGTTCAGTGTTACTGCCTGAGATGAAGATAGCGGGACAATAAAGATGGATTCCTGAAGCAGCCGGTTGGCTGCTTTTTTTTCATCACAATAAAAAGGAAGTAATGATGCGTAAGCATGTGATTGCAATGTTGTCGGCTTCTCTGTTGTTCTCCAGCGTCAGTCTCTATGCGGCGGATCTGGAGCAGGATATGGATACACTGAATGCGAACCTGAAAATCGTCAAAAAAAGTGACAATGCTCAGGAGATGCAGCAGGCGTTAACCAAAATGCGTGCCGCAGCGCAGGATGCGCGACAGGGCACGCCGGATAAGCTGGAAGGCCAGCCGGCTGACAGCCCACAGGTGAAAGATTTCCATGCCGGTATCGACTCACTGATCGCGCAGATCGATGTGGTCAGCGCGCTGGCGAAAGCCAACAATGTGGACGGGGCGAAACGCGAAGCAGCGAAGTTCGACGACATCCGCAATACCAACCATAAGAAATTCCGTTAATCAGATCGCCGGCCAGCCAGGCCGGCGGTTTTTTACCATCACTTCTGCTTATTACCGCACCCTGAACCCCCGCGCGTCCGGCTTGTCGCCGCACAACATCACCGCTTTTCTCGGTTAAATCCATCAAATAACGCATTCTGCGACACGTGTCGCACTAAGCATGCAGCCTGCGATCTGACGCACAACCTTCACTTCAATTTCCACTTGCTGCTGGAAATGTTGCCTCTCCACAGCCGGGGCGATGACCGCTAATTTGTTTTTAACGCGAATTATCCGGTTTAACAGGAGTAGCAAGGTGAGTAATAACGGCGTCCCGGTGTATGAAGCGGCACCTGAGAAAGTGCAACAGCTGGCTGACAGCGTGATGACGCAGATTGCTGCGATCTATCAGCAGCAGGGTATTCAGCCCAATGCGGTTCAGCAGCAGATGCTGCAATCGCATGTCGGTGCCATGGCGTCACGCTCGCTGAGCGGTGAGCCGCTGCCGGAAGTGGAAGCGGAGCTGTTTGAAGATATTCCGCCGGAAACGTTAGCGCTGGCGCAGCAGGTCGTCGATCTGTTTGGCAATCTGCCCCGCGAAGAGGCCTGGCTGCTGTCAGTGCATATTGAAGTCGCGCGATCAAACAACCAGAGAGGAACATAAGATGGTAACAGTAGTGATTGGTGATCGTTTAGGTAAAGGACAGAAAGTGGCGGCGGGCATCGAAAAAGCGGGTGGCCGTGCCGTCGTGGTGCCAGGTGTCGCCGCTGACATGAAACTGGGTGACGTGATGAAGGCGGAAAACGCCGATTTCGGCATCTCGTTCTGCGGCAGCGGCGGCGCCGGTGCTATCACCGCTCAGAACAAATATGGCTACAAAGCAAAGCATGGCATGCGTTCTGTCGACGAAGGCGTCACCGCCATTAATGAAGGTGCCACGGTGCTGGGCTTCGGCTTTATGGATAAAGAAGAGTTAGGTGAGCGGCTGGTGCAGGCCTGGAACAAGAAGCACGGCAGCTGATTATGAAAGAACAATACGTTACCCAGGTGACGGTCGAGGGCAAAGGCGACACCAAAGCGAAAGCCTTTGCCGATGCCCTGAGTCGTGTGCAGAACCAGGTTCTGCGCGCGACGCAAAAAATTCTGCTGCGCATTGAACCTCAGGATGTCCGGGTGCTGCGCGCGCAGGAGAGCGTCAAAACCGAGAAGTTTCTCTTCTTCTTTCTGGCGCGCCAACGGCGGAGCTTCAGCGTCACGCTGGAGATCACCGTCAGCGTCACCGTTTTCGACACCGAACAGGTGGCGTTCACGGCGGCATCGTAAAACAGAGCCTGTTAACGCCAGCCAGCCGTTTGCCCGATGCTCTGCTGTCGCGACATCGCGATGATCAGGCGTGGGCGATGCGGCGGCGTGCGATTGGGCAGGTAAAAACGACAACAAGGTACAACAACATGTTTTTAATCATTTTGTTTAAGTCGTTGATCATTGGCGGGCTGGTAGGGGTCGGCGTCGGTGCGGGTGCGGCGCGCATGTTCCACGCGCCAACCACTCAGGGCATGGGCGCTTTCCGTACGCTGGGCGAACTGAACTCGTGCGAGGGCGATCCGGCATCCCACTTCTCCTTTGGTCTTGGCTTCTTTTTCAATGCCTGGGCATCGTCGGTTGCAGCCGGTTCATTCACTCAGGATGTGGATCATCGCATCATTCCAAACTGGGGTGCGGCCGCCTTGATGGTGAAGAATCGTAATGTGGCAGAGACGCTGCACGATCCGAAAAAAATGGCCATCGCCTGCGGCATCATCGGCATGATCGTGGTCGCCTTCCTCAACTCCACCGCCTCGGCTGTTCCGGCTGCGCTGCAGGTCACGGCGGTCAAAGTGCTGGTGCCCGCCGCTAACCTGCTGGTGAACACCGTCATGCCGGTGATCTTCTGGCTGGCGGCGATCGACGCGGGCAGAAAGTCAGGCTTCTGGGCCACCATTTTTGGCGGTCTGGCGCAGCTGATCATGGGCAACGCCGTGCCGGGGCTGGTGCTGGGTATCCTGATCGGTAAAGGCGTGGAAGAGAGCGGCTGGAACCGGGTCACCAAAGTCATGATGACCGCCATCGTGCTGCTGTTTGTGCTGAGCGGCTTCTTCCGTGGTTTCGACATGAAGCTGCTGCAGTCCTTCCAGCTCGGCATTCCCGGCTGGCTCGACATGATCCACAACTCAGTCAGCGGCAAATAAGAGGCGATGCGATGAACGAAAATAAAGGCTTCTGGTACGCCGACTGGTCTTTCCCGATCTTTGTTGGCCTGCTCTCTTCTGGCGTCTTTGCCGGGACACACATGTATTACCTCTATGGCATCGGCGCGTTCAACGAAGTGGCGTTTGTGTCGATGCTGCGCGCAGGCATGGAGACCGGCGTCTACGGCGCGGTCGCCGCCTTTGGTGCCAGCTTCCTGTTCGCCCGTATCATCGAAGGCTCGCTGGTGGGCATTCTGGATATCGGCGGGGCGATTCAGACCGGCGTCGGGCTGGGCGTTCCGGCACTGCTGCTGGGTGCGGGCATTGTCTTCCCGGTGGCGAACTTCGCTGCCTCGCTGGCGACGGGCCTGGTGATTGGTGTGGCGATTGGCTACCTGATTATTCTGGCGCGTAAATTCACCATCAATCAGAGCGACTCAACCTACGGCGCAGACGTGATGATGGGTGCGGGTAATGCCTCGGGGCGCTTTCTGGGGCCGCTGATCATCCTGTCAGCCATGGCGGCATCCATTCCGATTGGCCTGGGTTCGCTGCTGGGCGCGCTGCTCTTCTATCTCTGGAACAAGCCCATTACCGGCGGCGCCATCCTCGGCGCGATGATCCTTGGGGCACTGTTTCCGATTGCTCTCTGATCTCACCGGCAGCCCGGCAGCGGGCTGCCGTTAAGGAGAAACCATGTACGACTTGATTATTCGCGGTGCGCGTCTCAGCGATGAGCAGGTGGTCGACATTGCCCTGCAGGATGGCCGCATCGCCGCCATAGGCAAGGTGCAGGGCAACGCAGAGCGCGAGCGCGATCTGGCTGGCCGTTACTACCTCAGCGCAGGCTGGATCGACTCCCACGTTCACTGCTATCCCAAATCACCGATTTATCATGATGAAGCGGATGCGATTGGTGTTGCGCATGGCGTCACCACGGTTGTCGATGCGGGCAGCACCGGCGCAGAGCGCATTGATGACTTTTACCGGCTGACACGCGCGGCACAGACCCAGGTTTATGCGCTGATCAATATCGCCCGCACCGGCATCGTCACCCAGAATGAGCTGGCTGACATGACGCAGATAGATGGCGAGGCGGTGCAGCAGGCGGTGGCGCGGCTGCCCGATTTTATTGTCGGCCTCAAGGCGCGCATCAGCAGCAGCGTGGTGGGCGTGAATGGTGTGCAGCCGCTGATTAAAGCGAAGGCGATCCAGCAGGAAACCGGCGGGCTGCCGCTGATGGTTCACATTGGCAATAATCCGCCCAATCTCGACCAGATTGCGGATCTGCTCACCACGGGCGATATCATCACGCACTGCTTTAACGGCAAACCCAACCGTATCCTGACGCCGCAGGGCGAACTCAAAGCGGCGGTAAAACAGGCTATCGCGCGTGGCGTCAAACTTGATGTCGGCCACGGCAGTGCCAGCTTCAGCTTTGAAGTCGCCCGCGCGGCGATTGCGCAGGGCATTCTGCCCGACACCATCAGCTCTGACATCTACTGCCGCAATCGTCTGGCCGGACCGGTTCACAACCTGGCGCATGTGATGTCGAAATTTTTCAGTGTCGGTATGACCCTGCCGCAGGTGATTGACTGCGTAACGGTCAATGCGGCGGCAGGACTGCGCCTGCAGCGCAAAGGCCAGCTGAAAGTCGGCTACGACGCCGATCTGACAGTGTTTAGCGTCAAAGAGGAAACCCGGCCATTCATCGATTCAGAAGGTGAACAGGTCGCAGGTGAGAAGCATCTGGTCCCGCTGGCGGCCGTCGTTGCTGGTACGTGGATCGCGACTGAAGAAGGAATAGCGCATGACCTCGGTATATGAAAAGTATGGCCTGAAGCCGGTGATTAATGCCTCTGGCCGTATGACGATCCTCGGCGTCTCTACGCCATCGAGTGAGGTGATCGATACGGTGAAATATGGCCTCGATCACTACTTCGAAATGAAAGATCTGGTGGATAAGACCGGTGCTTATATCGCCGGTCTGCTGAAGGTGGAGAACGCGCTGGTGGTCTCCTGCGCCTCGGCCGGTATCGCCCAGAGCGTGGCGGCGGTGATTGTGAAAGACAACGACTGGCTGGTGGATAACCTGCATGCCGCGCCGCTGACTGTCCCGCACCAGATTGTGGTGCCGAAAGGGCACAACGTGAACTATGGCGCACCGGTCGGCAGCATGGTGGCACTGGGTGGCGGACAACTGGTGGAAGCGGGTTACAGCAACGAGTGCTCACCCGCCCAACTGGCGGCGGCGATCACCCCACAGACCGCGGCGATCCTCTATGTAAAATCGCACCACTGTGTGCAGAAGAGCCATCTCGATGTGGCGCAGGCCGCAGCCGTTGCGCGCCAGCATGGCGTCCCGCTGATCGTCGATGCGGCAGCGGAAGAGGATCTGCAATGCTACTACCAGGCGGGTGCCGATCTGGTGATCTACAGCGGAGCAAAAGCGATTGAAGGGCCGACCAGCGGACTGGTGATTGGCCGACACCACTACGTTGAGTGGGTCAAACGCCAGACCAACGGCATTGGCCGCGCGATGAAAGTGGGCAAAGAGGGGATCCTGGGGCTGACCCAGGCGATTGAAAACTATCTGACGCAGCCAAAAATCAGCGGCGCGCAGATGGCAGAAAAAATGACGCCGTTTATTGAACAGCTCAACAGTCTGAATGGCGTGACGGCCCGGGTAGTGTGGGACGCCGCCGGACGCGACATCGCCCGTGCTGAGATCAAGTTCCACGAAGCCGCGATCCAGCAGCGCACCGGCGATCTGGTGCAGGCGCTGAAAAACGGCGATGTGGCGATCTACTTCCGCGGCTACAAAGCCAACGAAGGGATCATTGAGGCGGACGTGCGCAGCGTCAGCGCCGATCAACTGCACACTATTTTCACCCGCATTCAGGCACTGTTAAACGGAGAGAAAAACGCATGACGCTGACCCCCAATTTCTATCAGGATCGTCTCTGCCTTAACGTACTGGCGGGATCGAAAGAGAATGCGCGCGCTATCTGGCAGGCGGCAGAAGGGCATGTGCTGGTCGGCGTGCTGTCGAAAAACTACGCCAGCAATGAAGCCGCTATCGCCGATATGCGCGAGTATGCCGCGCTGATCGATAATGCGCTCTCGATTGGTCTGGGTGCGGGCGATCCCAACCAGTCACAGATGGTGAGTGAGATCTCGGCAGTGCTGCAACCGCAGCATGTGAATCAGGTCTTTACCGGCGTCGCCACCAGCCGTGCGCTGCTGGGGCAGTCGCAGACGATAGTGAACGGTCTGATCTCGCCCACCGGCACGCCAGGTCTGGTGAAAATCTCCACCGGACCGCGCAGCTCAAAACAGCGTGACGGGATCGTGCCCGTCGAAACGGCGATCGCGATGCTGCAGGATATGGGCGGCAGCTCGGTAAAATATTTCCCGATGGGCGGTCTGCAGGCGGTGGATGAGTATCGCGCTGTGGCGGAAGCCTGTGCGAAACAGGATTTCTGGCTGGAGCCAACCGGCGGCATCGATCTGGAAAATTTCGGTGAGATCGTGCGCATAGCGCTGGAGTCGGGCGTCAGCAAAGTGATCCCGCACGTCTACAGTTCGATCATCGACAAAGCCAGCGGAGAGACCCGCATTGAAGATGTGAAGCAGTTGCTGGCCATCTGTAAAACGCTGCTGGCTTAGAGATCAACACGATCTGCCTGCAACAGGCAGATCGCGCAACATGGACGTTGCGAGACGATCTCCGTAGGCTGATGTTCCCTATTTCTGTCTGCAAACAGGTAACGCTTGTGAGATTTCCCAATCAGCGCCTTGCGCAACTGTTCGATGCCATGCAAAACGAAACGCTGCCTCAGGATGAGCTGGCGCGGCGTTTCGCCGTCTCGACACGCACCGTGCGTACCGATATCACGGCGCTGAATGCGCTGCTGGCAGAACATGGCGCGCAGTTTGTCCTCAATCGCGGCGCGGGCTATCAGCTGAAGATTGAGGATGCTCAGCGCTTTCAGCATCTGCAACAGCATACCGCGTCGCCGCTGCGGGTACCGCGCACCTCGCCGGATCGGGTTCGCTACCTGCTGACCCGCTTTCTTACCGCCGCTTATTCCCTGAAACTTGAAGAGCTGGCAGAAGAGTGGTTTGTCAGCCGCGCCACCCTGCAGAATGATATGACGGAGGTGCGCGAATGGCTGGGGCGCTATCACCTCACCATTGAGAGCAAGCCCCACTACGGCATGAAGCTGTTTGGCAGCGAAGTGGCAATTCGTACCTGCCTGACCGACCTGTTATGGCAAATTGATCAGGCGCAGCCCGAGAGCCCGCTGCTGACTATCGAAGCGCTGAACAGCGGCATGCTGGAGACGCTGCGCCCGCTGCTGCAAAGCTGTTTTGCTCAGCACAACATTCGGCTCAGCGATGAGGGCGAACGCTATCTGCGGCTTTACTGCGCCGTGGCGGTGCGGCGCATCAGTGAAGGCTATCCGCTTAACGATCCGGGTGCAGAGGAGATTGGTGATGAGGTGCGTGAAGCGGCCCATCACCTGATTAATCTGATGCGTCCGCTGGTCAGCAAACCGATTTCACCGGCGGAAGAGAACTGGCTGCGGGTCAATATCGCCGCGCGACGCATTCAGGCGATTGCTCCCAGCGCCATCAATGCTGATGACGCCGACGCGCTGGTGGATTATCTGCTTAGCTTTATCAACACGCATTACAACTTCAATCTGCAAAACGATCAGCAGCTGCGTGCTGACCTGCTCACCCATATCAAAACCATGATTACGCGGGTGCGCTATCAGATTCATATTCCCAACCCGCTGCTCAGCAACATCAAACAGCACTATCCCATGGCCTATGATGTCACCTTAGCGGCGGTGACCAGCTGGGGAAAATATACCCCTTACGTGATCACCGAGAATGAGATTGGCTTTCTGGTGCTGCATATCGGTGTCGGGCTGGAGCGCCACTATGACGTCGGTTATCAGCGTCATCCGCAGGTGCTGCTGGTCTGCGACAGCGGTAACTCCACGCTGCGAATGATTGAGGCGATGCTGCTGCGCAAATATCCGCAGTTGCAGGTCACGGCCCGCCTGTCCCAGCGCGAGTATGAGGCGCGCAACCGCATCGACGAAGATTTTGTTATCTCCACCATCCGGCTCAGCGAAAAAGAGAAGCCGGTGGTGGTGATGTCGCCGTTTCCCACCGGTTTTCAGCTGGAACAGATTGGCAAGCTGGTGCTGGTGGACCGTACCCGGCCCTATATGCTGGCGAAGTTTTTTGATGCCCAGCACTTTCATATCGTCGACAGGCCGATGACCCAGTCTGAACTGTTTCGCCAGCTGTGCGATCAACTGGAGGCGGAGGGATTTGTGGATGCGGCGTTCTATCCGTCGGTTGAAGAGCGCGAAGCGATTGTCAGCACCATGCTCGGCGAAGGCATTGCGCTGCCGCACTCGCTGGGGCTGCTGGCAAAGAAAACCGTGGTTTACACCGTGCTGGCGCCGCACGGCATCGCCTGGGGAGACGATACCGCCTATGTCATTTTCCTGCTGGCGATCAGCAAAAGTGAATATGAAGAGGCGATGGCGATATACGATCTGTTTGTGACGTTCCTGCGTGAAAGGGCGATGACCCGCCTGCGGGACAGCACCGATTTCACCCGCTTCAGGGCAGTGGCGATGGATTGCCTGAGCCGCTCCTGGCCCTCGCCCTGAATCGGCGCTTTAGTTTTTCTTCGCCAGCAGGCGCGGGATCTCACGCAGGCACCAGGATTTGGCTTCGCCCATGCTGTCACGCCGCCACGCCATAATAATATCGACCTCGCGGGTATATTCCGGACTCACCACCCGCAGACGGCCTTCCGCAATATCCTGCTCCACCAGCGAATAGGGCATGGTCGCCACGCCCAGGCCAGCCAGCAGCGCACGGCGCTTGTCATCCATGCTGCTCACGGTCAGGCGCTGCTGCTTATCCAGTAACTGCACGGTCAGCACCGGACGCTCACGCGCGGTATCTGCGACCGCAATGCCACGGTATTTCACCCGCGTCACTTCAGACTGGGGTTCAGGCTCGTTATGAATCGGATGGTCGGCACTGGCGACGTAGACGCTCATCATGGTGTAGAGCTTGCGCGTATTGATCTCGGTGGAGGCGCGGAAGTGCATATCGGGGGCGATCACGATATCGGCCCGGCCCTGTTCCAGCCGTTCCCACGCGCCCGCCAGCACTTCCGTCACCAGCGAAAATTGTGTGTTGGCCTTGTCGGCCAGCCGCGTCACCAGCGGAAACAGCGCATCAACAGGTACCAGTGCTTCGGTGACGATGGTCAGATGGGTTTCCCAGCCACGTGCCAGCGCTTCAGCATCGGTGGTGAGCTTATCGGCCGCTTCCAGCAGCACCCGGCCACGCTCCAGCAGCATGCGTCCCACGTTAGTAAATTTGGTACGGTGACCGGAACGGTCAAACAGCACCACATCCAGCTCCTCTTCCAGCTTTTGCATGGTGTAGCTGAGGGCGGAAGGAACGCGCCCCAGTTCATCCGCCGCCGCGGCAAAACTGCCACGCCGATCAATCGCATCCATAACGCGTAAAGATTCAAGGGTTAACGCACGCTCTTTAGCCATCCCGGTTCTCTGTCAGGAAATTTGAACATGCCCGGCAGATTAACTGGCTAACAATCCGGCGTCCAGACTTTTACCATGGGAGCATATAGTCCGTGGCCGATCCTCGTCACCGGATGCTGGAGGTAAACAATGATAACGACACGCAGTGCGTCCGCATGTGGTCAGGCCGATTTCGGCTGGTTACAGGCGCGCTACAGTTTCTCTTTTGGCCACTATTTTGATCCCAAACTGATGGGGTACGCGTCGCTGCGCGTACTGAACCAGGAAGTGCTGGCGCCGGGTGCCGCTTTTCAGCCGCGCACCTATCCACAGGTTGATGTCCTGAACATCGTGCTGCAGGGTGAAGCTGAATACCGCGACAGCGAAGGCAACACGATCAGCGTGCGGGAAGGGGAGGCGCTGCTGCTCTCTGCCCAGCCGGGTGTGAGTTACACCGAAATGAACCTGAGCAAAGATCGACCGCTGACACGCATGCAGCTCTGGCTGGCCGCCTGTCCGGAGCGCGAAAATCCGCGGATGCAGAAAATTGCCCTGACGGATGGCCGGTTGTCCCAGCTGATCGCCTCGCCGGATGGCATGGACGACAGTCTGCAACTGCGTCAGCAGGTGTGGATTCATCAGGTCGAGCTGGCACCAGGCGAAAAGCATTCGCTGCAGTTACAGGGGCCGCGAGCCTATCTGCAGTCGATTCACGGTTCGCTGGAAGCGATGTCCGGCACGGATCATCAGGAGAAGCTGGGCTGTGGCGATGGTGCCTTTTTGCAGGAAGAGAAGCTGTTGCAACTGACGGCGAAAACGGCGACCCGCGCACTGGTCATCGACATTCCGGTCTGAACATCGGGCAATAAAAAAGGCGGCCATGGCCGCCTTTTTTGCGTTTTGCGTATTACTTCAGCATGGTGAAGGCCGTGGTGACGTGCTTCACGCCACTGACGCGGCTGGCGACATCAGCCGCTGCCTGCGCTTCCTGCGGTGTCACCAGACCCAGCAGGAACACTTCGCCATTCTCCGTCGTCACCTTCACGTTGGAGGATTTCACCTGATCGCTGCCCAGCAGCTGCGAGCGGATTTTGGTGGTAATCCAGGTGTCTGACGATGTGGTGCCCAGCGTCACTTTCTGGCCGATACGAATCTCGTTATAGACCTCGGTTGCGCCATCAACGCCCATGGTGATCTGTTTGGCACGATTGGCGATCTCCTGCGAAGGCGCCTGACCGGTCAGCAACACTTTGCCCTGATAGGCCGTGGCGATAATGCGGGCATCGGTTTTAATCTGCTGATCTTTAGCCAGCGCGTTAGTCACGCGTAGCTCCAGCGTGCTGTCATCAACCTGCGTACCCACCGAGCGTGGATCGGTGGCCGTTTTAGTGGCAACCGCTGCGCCACCCGCCACAACCGCAACGCAGCCCTGCAGCAGCATGGCGGTTAACAGAATAGCTATAGCATTCAATGCTTTCATTCGTGCTCCTTCGGTCATTCCTGATGGGGAAAGAGAGTGTTATCGATCAGATCGCATAAGCAATTAACGGTGAGCATATGCATCTCCTGAATACGGGCGCTGCGATGCGACGGAATGCGGATCTCCACATCCTGCGGACCCAGCAGTCCGGCGAGCTCTCCGCCATCATACCCGGTAAGCGCAACGATAGTCATATCGCGTGTTACCGCCGCTTCCACGGCCTTAACGATGTCACGGGTGTTGCCACGGGTTGAGATAGCCAGTAACACATCGCCTGCGTGTCCCAGAGCGCGCACCTGCTTGGCATAGATTTCATCGTGCAGGCGGTCATTACCAATCGCGGTCAGCATCACGTTGTCGGCGCTCAACGCCAGCGCCGGTAAGCTTGGGCGTTCGGTCTCGAAACGGTTGATCATGCTGGCGGCGAAGTGCTGTGCATTGGCGGATGAGGCACCGTTGCCACAGCTCAGGATTTTATTGCCATTCAGTAACGACTGCACCAGCGTCATAGCGGCGCGGGAGATGGCATCGGGCAACGCTTCGGCTGCGGCAATCTGAGTTTGAATACTTTCGGTAAAACACGCTTTAATTCTGTCCTGCACACGACCACCTGGTTCTAAACGTCTGCATTAAAGGCATTCGGCAGCCACTCGAGCGCCGTGCCGGTAATGGCGATGATGTCGAAACGGCAATTCACTGTTTCAAAACTGCCGCCGCGTTGCGCCAGCCAGAGAGCGGCAGCGCGCAGCAGCTTTTGTTGTTTATTCCGGGTTACGCTGGCGAGCGCGCCACCATAACGCGCATCGCGTCGGTAGCGAACTTCAACAAACACCCAACAGTGCCCGTCACGCATTATCAGGTCAAGTTCACCATTGCGAAAGTGAACATTACTGGCGACCCATATCAGGCCAGCCTGCTCCAGATAGCGCCGGGCATCTTCTTCATGCCTGGCGCCAGTCTGACGCCGATTTAGTTGGCCGGTGCGATTTCGCCCCGACGATACTGGTTCCATGTCAACTTCCTGTTGATCACACAATCCGTGTCGGCGCTGAGCTTGCCGGTATTGCCGTCCAGCGTAAAGCCAGGTGACTGACGCATCTGGTTAAAATGATTCGCCAGCGTCCAGGCATCCATTCCCATGGCATAGAGACGCACCAGCGAATAGTCATTATTGAATGACTTCGACGTCTGCTGCATCAGGCCAGGATTGCTGCCGGAGAGCAGCGGAATATCGCTGAACTGCAGGCCATCCATTTCCAGACGGAAGTCCGGGCCGGCACCAGCCTGCGCGCTGCGCGAACTGGCGTAGAGCGAGATATTGCTGCGACTGCCGGTGCGCATGGTGATCATCGGTTTGATCAGCTGCAGTTCGTCCTGCGTTGAGACGATGTAGACCGCATCGACGCCACCACCGCTGCTGGTGCTGACCACATCTGGCGTGTTCTGCTGCGGTGCCGGGATAGTCAGGCCCGCAATCGTAACACCCTGCGGCTCGGCAGGTGCAGCGTTCACTGGCGTACCGGATAAGCTGATACCCGCGCCGCTGTTAATGCCCTGTTTCAGCTCTGAGGTCGAACCAAAGCGCTGCTGCATCACGGTGCTGCCACCCAGCGTCTGCCACTCCTGAGCAAAGGCGTTGGTGACGCGATCGCCCAGTCCACTACGCGGAACCAGCAACAGCGGCTGGCGTTTGCCCTGATCCCAGATATGGTGCGCCGCATCGCGCGCTTCGTCTTCAGGAGAAAGCGCAAAGTAGCAAATATTCGGATGGTTCTGGATCTTTTCCGGCTCGTTGAGCGCCAGCACATTCAGTGGCGTCTGGCTGTTGGCGACCTTCTCAACGTTGCTTTTCAGCAGCGGACCGACCACGATGGTGGCACCATCCTGCTGTGCCTGCTGCATCACCTGTTCAATCGGCTGGCTGCTGGTGTCATAGACCTTGATCTGTGCGTTGCTGGCCGGTTCTGCGGCAGCAGGCTGTGATTGAGGCTGTGGCGTCGCGTCGGCAGGCTGTTGCTGCTGCGGCGCGCTGATGGGATCGGTGGAAGAACCAGCAGCGGCAGCGGGTTGGGTGCTGGCGGTTGCATCAGCGGCGGCGGGCTGAGCTGCCGCAGGCTGAGCGACCGGCGCGGAGATGCCATTCTTCGCATCATTAAAGCCTTTCTGAATCGCGTTGGCGAACACCTGAGCCTGGCCATTCAGCGGCAGCAGCAGCGCAATAATGCTGGTTGAAGCTTTGGTGTAGTTCTGCATCTGGCTCAGCTGCGTCGGCAGCGTTTTGGCCGCCGGGTTCTGCGGATAGCGGGTCTGCCAGTCTTTGATGCCTGACTTGAGCATCTCGGCATCCTGCGTGTTGGCGCGCCAGACCGCGAGCAGATCCAGCCAGCCCTGCAGCACATTTTCATCGGCATTGATGACCAGGTTGCTGACTTCCTGCGGCGACATCTGGGTCAGTGTCTGCCAGGTGGCGTCGATATTGCCCTGATGATCGGTGCCTTTCAGCAGCGGCTCTTGGGCAATATAGTTGCGCAGCAGCGAGAGTGAAGGGCGACCCTGTGCGCTGGCGATCTGCAGGCTGTAGTAACGCGCCAGCTGATCCTGCGACAGTGCGCCGGTTTTCACTGCCGCTAACAGCGGTTCGGCGTCTTTGATCTTCTGCTGTGCAATCAGCAATTGCGCTTTCAGCAGAAGGGATTCCTGTTGCTGCGTCTCAGAGAGCTGCTGCGGCAACTGGCTCAGTTGCTGAGTCGCCTCAGGATACTTTCCTTCCTTCAACAGGGCGCGGATTGCAAGTAATTGCCAGTCGGTCTTGCTATCATCGCTGCTTTGCTGCGCTTGCTGCAGATAGTAAGCGGAGCTGGCTGTAACGGGCCCCTGAATATTGACGGTTGAGGTTTGCGGCCCCTGACCGCTACATGCGGCTAAAATCAGCCCAGCAAGAATGACAGGCAGAAAGCGTCCTGCTTTATGACGAACGACTTTTGAAGGAAGCATACTGTATCCAGTGATGTTTTTTTCAAGATGCTCAATATTAAATCGGCAATTCGGATGAAACAATGAAACAACTCGATCGGGCAGAGATTTCTGCCAGCACGCTCTACATCGTTCCAACCCCGATTGGTAATTTGGGTGATATCACCCAGCGGGCGCTGACGGTGCTTTCGAGCGTCGATCTGGTCGCTGCGGAAGATACACGTCATACCGGACTGTTGCTACAACATTTCGCCATCAATGCGCGACTCTTCTCACTTCATGACCACAACGAGCAGCACAAGGCTGAACTGCTGCTGACGAAGCTGCAGGAGGGTCAAAGCATAGCCTTAGTTTCTGATGCTGGCACGCCGCTTATCAACGATCCGGGCTACCATCTGGTGCGCCGCTGTCGTGAAGCGGGCATCCGTGTGGTGCCGCTGCCGGGCGCCTGTGCTGCCATTGCTGCATTAAGTGCCGCAGGGCTGCCATCCGATCGTTTCTGTTACGAAGGGTTTCTGCCCGCCAAAACCAAAGGCCGTTGCGACGCCCTGCGGGCGCTGGTGCAGGAGCCGCGCACGCTGATTTTCTATGAGTCGACCCACCGTCTGATCGACAGCCTGCAGGATATGGTGAGTGAGCTGGGTGCCGAACGCTACGTGGTGCTGGCGCGCGAGCTGACCAAAACCTGGGAGTCGATCTACGGTGCACCGGTTGGCGAGCTGCTGGCGTGGGTAAAAGAAGATGAGAATCGTCGCAAAGGCGAGATGGTGCTGATTGTCGAAGGGTACAAAGTTGATGATGAAGATGCGTTACCGGCCGATGCGCTGCGTACGCTGGCGCTGCTGCAAAAAGAGCTGCCGTTGAAACGTGCGGCTGCGCTGACCGCTGAGATCCACAGCGTGAAGAAAAATGCGCTTTATAAGTATGCGCTGGAGCAGCAAGAGGCGTGACAAACGCCGGCGAATGTCCTATTATCCCGCGCCGAAGCTGACCAGACAGTCGCCGCTTTGTCGTCGTCCTCACTTGTGGGGAGACGGGCAGAGGGGAGGAAAGTCCGGGCTCCATAGGGCAGGGTGCCAGGTAACGCCTGGGAGGCGCAAGCCTACGACCAGTGCAACAGAGAGCAAACCGCCGATGGCCCAGAAATGGGATCAGGTAAGGGTGAAAGGGTGCGGTAAGAGCGCACCGCGCGACTGGCAACAGTTCGTGGCACGGTAAACTCCACCCGGAGCAAGGCCAAATAGGGGTTCACAAGGTACGGCCCGTACTGAACCCGGGTAGGCTGCTTGAGCCAGTGAGCGATTGCTGGCCTAGATGAATGACTGTCCACGACAGAACCCGGCTTAACGGTCAGCTTCGACTTTTTATCAAAAACCCCGCTTCGGCGGGGTTTTTGCTTTGTGTTGCGCGGTGACAGGATGAATGACTGCCCACGACGCTTATTCCTGAAAGAGTGCGGTTAATGATTGGCTGGGAGATCGCGCCTGCGCAGGAAACAGGGTCAGATCGGAAAGTCGCAAAATCCGTCATCCCTGACATGCTCGGCCCGCGCCATCCCTGGCGCGGGACGCTTTCCTCTTCTGACCCTGTTCCCTTCGCGTTTAGATTGTCATTGCGGTCAGATTGTATCTGCTCCCTGCGCGATATGCAGGCAGCTTAACCGCGGCCGTGCGGCTCGTCCCAGTCAAACGCCGGGCCCAGTGAAATGACGCCGTTCGGGTTGATGGTCTTATGGCTGCAATAGTAGTGATGACGAATATGCGGCAGATTAACCGTCTCTGCGATACCAGGCATCTGATAGATATCACGCAGGAAACCACTCAGGTTTCTGTAGTCACTAATGCGATGGCGATCGCATTTAAAGTGGGTCACATAGACCGGATCAAATCGCACCAGCGTGGTCCATAACCGCAGATCCGCTTCGGTCAGTTGATCGCCGGTGAGATAGCGATGCTGGCCTAAAATCTGCTCCAGCCGCGACAGCGAATGGAACAGCGCAGTGACTGCCTCGTCGTAAGCGGACTGAGAAGTGGCAAAGCCTGCTTTGTAAACGCCGTTGTTCACGGTGTCGTAGATCCAGCTATTCAGTTCATCAATCTTTTCGTGCAGTGCAACAGGATAATAATCCCCGGCACGGGCACCGACAGCATCAAACGCACTGTTGAACATGCGGATGATATCGGCAGACTCATTGCTGACGATGGTGTTCTGCTGCTTGTCCCACAATACCGGCACGGTTACGCGGCCACTGTATTGCGGATCGGCGTGCAGATAGAGCTGATAGAGGAACTCATTCTGGTAGAGCTTATCGCCGGTCGCATCCTGAAAACTATCATCGAACGTCCAGCCATTCTCCAGCATCAGCGGATGCACTACGGAGACATCGATCATGCTATCAAGGCCCTTCAGCTGACGCATCAGCAGCGTGCGGTGCGCCCAGGGGCAGGCCAGCGAGACATAAAGATGATAGCGGTCGCGTTCGGCGACAAATCCCGCTTTACCCACCGGGCCAGCACTGCCATCCGCGGTAACCCAGTTGCGGAAAGCCGACTCTGAACGCTTGAAGCGTCCGCCGGTAGATTTGGTGTCGTACCAGGTGTCATGCCAGACACCGTCAATTAACTGTCCCATAATGGCTCCAATGCAAACAGGGCGGGGAAATGTCCCCGCCCTGCTAAGTATATGTGGCATTACGCTTTATGTGAGATTAGCGCGCAATCGCTGGCTGTGTTTTTCTTTTGCTGATCAGGCGATCAATGCTGTATGCACCAGGACCCACCAGACCTAACACCAGGAAACCCCCGGCGATAGAGAGGTTCTTCATGAACATCAGCTGGTTCACGCCTTCGGCAAAGTTACTGTGGAACAGAAACGCGGTCAGGATGGTGAAGCCTGCAGTAAACAGGGCAGTGAAACGGGTCAGGAAACCAAACAGGATAGCCAGACCGCCGCCAAACTCCAGCAGGATAACCAGCGGCAGCATAAAGCCCGGGACGCCCATTGCTTCCATATATTGCTGAGTACCTGCATAACCGGTGATTTTGCCCCAGCCAGCCGTAATGAACAGGATTGGCATCAGGATGCGAGCCAGTAACAAACCAACGTCTTCGAATTTTTTCATCATTTACTCCAGCGCTATCAGGGATGCAGGGCAAGCTGCCCGCAAGGTTTATGCCCGCTGAAAGCAGTATTGCGTTCATTGGGTTGATAGCTGGAGATGATAGTCGCGGAGTGGAAAGGTTGTAAGCGAGATATACTGTCAGTGTTTTTCAGAAATTCTGATGAAGAAAAGCCGGCCTTTTCAGGACCGGCTTTTAGCAAAATTAACGCGGTGGCAGAGCGGACTTGATCATGCGCCAGGTACTCCAGGCGCCGAATCCCCGTTTTACCCAGCGTAACAGCATGTTGGGACTGCGAACGGAGTAGATAGCCAGCGCACTGCTGCCAATGGCCAGGTAGCGGCGCAAGCTGAGGAAGGTGAACCAGCCGCGATCGTAATGGGCGGTGCCTTCCAGCCAGTCACGCCGCGCAGCGCTTAAATCCAGCCGCTGCTGCTGCACATGCTTAAGCAGTTCATGGATGCGTTCTTCACGCTCGCGGCGGCTCATCAGCGCTGGTCCTCAAGTAAATCCCGGTCTGTTTCCAGCTCCTTGCGCGTGTGGCGCAACAGCGTGGACTGACGTGATTTGTGAAGCGTCCAGAGCCCCAGAATAACCGCCAGCAATAGCAGCGTGCCGGTCGTGATGCCAATGGCCATCAGACGGTACTGCGCATCCACTGCCCAGATAATCAGAACCATCAGGCTCATCAGACCAAATGCAGTGAACAGCATTGTCAGGCCAACCATCAACAGCAGCTGAATCAGGTTAGCTTTCTCGTGCTCCAGTTCCACCACTGCCAGACGAACGCGTGTCTCGACCATGCCAACCAGCGTGGTAACAATGCGCTGGCCGATGTTAATGACCCCTTTAGCCGGGCCGTGGTTATGCTGTGAGTCAGCCATAATTATCGACGCGAAATGAGCATGCCCAGTGCGACGCCAATCGCTGCACCGATACCCACACCATGCCATGGATTTTCACGCACGTAGCCTTCGGCTTTTTGCGCCGCTTCGCGGGTGGTCGCAGCAATGCGCTCGCTTGATTCGCCCAGACGTTCACGTGAGCTATCCAGCGCCACACGCGCTTTATTGCGAAGTTTATCCAGCTCGCCTTTGGATTTTTCAGTGCTGCTGCTCAGCACCTCTTCCAGGGTATCGGCCAGGTTTTTCAGTTCAGCACGCAAATGTTCCGATGATGTGTCTTTAGACATAAAATACTCCTTTAACATCAGTTGGTTAGTTCCGATTAATAGGGCTCCGCCTGTAACTTTTTCAGCTCCCGGCGCGCTTCATCCAGTTTTTGTTGTCGCTTAGCAATCTTCTCCTTGTCATGGCCCTCTTCACGCTCTTCCCTGAGTGCGTGCTCACGCTCAGCAACTTTCTGCTTCTGAGCGTTAATTCTTTCCAGATGGGCGGCCTCGAGCTTTTTGTCGCTGCAATCGGCCCGGACTTCGGTCAGCGCGCGCTCCAGACCGTTAACCCGGCGCTGGTTGTTATGCTTCTGCGCCATCCCGATTTCACGCTGAATATCCTGCTCTTTCTGCTCACACAGCGATTCCGCTGCCAGCAGCGAACCCGACAGCGAAAACAGCGCGACTCCCAGTAATACTTGATATTTCATTGGTCCTGGACCCTTCCATTGCGACCTGATCCGTCATCACCCGCGTAATCATATGGCTGCGGGTGCTAAGAATCGACTCTCGCTTAAGCATAGACACCCATAGTAAAAAGTTCAAAGAAGACCGGGAGATAGAGCGCCTTTCAGACCGCCGAGCGATGGCGCGACGGTCTGAAAAGGAGAGGGGAGTCGGGAGATTACGCCAGTGAGAGGTGCTGAGAGTGATCGTGCTGCGCCACAATAAAGCCCTGTGGCAGCAGACGGCGTAACACCTTCTGGGCCGCCAGGCTCTGCTCTTCGCTATCAAAATGGATGATCAGTGCATCACCCGCAGGCGTAATGCTTTTGATACGAATACCCTGCGCACTTAATTGCTGGTAGAGATAAAAACCATCGGGCAGGGTGGCGCCAGCATGGGAAACCCGAATCTGCACCACCGTCTCGTGCTTCATCAGACCGGGGACCACACAAAGCGCGACCAGCGCAAAGACGCCAGCGATCAACCACGGTAACCACCGTTTAGGAATAGCCTGCAGCAGTTTCATTACTCGGCTTTCCCGTTCTGATTCGCCTGACGCTTACGCCATATCACCACCAGCGATCCCACCAGACCAAACACCAGCAGCGCCAGCGGCAGCATCATCAGGAAGAACATCATCTCATCTTCATAACGACGGAAAATCGGGGTTTTACCCAGCGCGAAGCCGATAACGGTCAGAATCACCACCCACAGGAACGCACTTACCCAGTTGAAGAACTGAAAGCGGGCATTACTGAGGCCTGACAATCCGGCGATAGTAGGCAGCAGAGTCCGCACAAACGCGATAAAGCGACCAATCAGCAGGGCAGATAAGCCGTGACGATGGAACATGCTGTGCGCGCGCAGATGATACTGGGCGGGAAGATGGGAGAGCCATTTCTGTACCGTGGGCGTGTTACCCAGCCAGCGGCCCTGTAAGTAGCTCACCCAGCAGCCAAGACTGGCACCGGTCGTTAACACCAGAATCGTCAGGGGGAAGCTCATGGTGCCTTTGGCAATCAGTACGCCGACCAGAATCAGCAGACTGTCACCCGGCAGAAATGCAGCGGGAAGAAGGCCATTTTCTAAAAACAAAATCATAAACAGCACGCCGTAAATGGCCCATACCAGCGTGGGATCGGAGAGGGTTTCGTAGTCCTGCTGCCAGAGGGCATGCAGCAACGATTGCAAAATATCCATCAATTCATTCCTGAACATCATTGTTAAACATGTCCCACAGGGACTTAAACGCAGACCGGCATTTCGTTATAAATTTTAGGAGCGCAGCCTGGGCGGGATTTTCCGGATCCTTCCAGAATTGATTGTTAAATCAGCGACTTTATAACCCCCAGTCGCAAAGGGTAATAAAAGGGCGATAACTGTAACAAAAATCGCCTGGCTGAGACAGGAAAACTCTCTGGCGAACAGGAGTTTTACCTTGTGAAACGGCGTGTAAAAAGGAGCTTTACATGACCTGACACTATTGCAGATTAACTGACCATCTCAGGGCATTTTCAGGCACTTTTAGCGGGCGTTATTGGACCCATCAGGCAGGATGACCGGATTCTCACCAAACATGTATCGATCCACGTTAAATTCAAAATCATCCGCCGTCGCGTTAAACAGCATCTGTTTAGTATTTTCCAGATGTTGCCACATCGCGAGTTTGCTGGCGGCGGGATCTTTGCGCATCAGAGCTTTAAGAATCTGATCGTGGTCGTCGCACCAGCTGAGAATGCTGCGCTGGTCGATGTGTTCGTGAAGTTTGAGCCAGTAGGGATTGTGCAGGCGATGCAGCCACATTTTTTCAACGATGGCGGCTAAGGCACTGTTCTGGGTGGATTGCGCGATACGTACATGAAACTGCATATCCCACTCGGAGTCGCGGAAGTGATCCTCCTGGCGGGCTTTTTCCTGAATCGCCATCAGGTCGATAATGTCCTGACGCGTTACCTGCGTTGCAGCGAACTCGGCCACATTACTCTCAATCAGCTGACGAGCCTGGAGCAGTTCGAAGGGGCCAAACGTGGCGAACTCCAGCTGACTGCTGGTGGAGGCGATGCGGTTCTGCTGCTGGCTGGCAATGACGTGGATGCCCGAGCCTTTGCGGACCTCAACATAGCCTTCAACTTCCAGCATGATGATCGCTTCACGTACGACGGTGCGGCTCACTTCCATCTCTTCGGCAATCAGGCGCTCAGCAGGCAGTTTGTCACCCACCGGATAGATTCCGGTTTCAATGCGGCTTTTCAGCTCGCTGGCCAGCTGTTGATAAAGTCGACGGGATTCAGTGAAGTCCATAGCACAATCCTGGTAGCAGACAGATAAGTTGTTATACCACTTCAGGAGGTGCGAGGAAATGGGCTGGCTTGCGCCAGCCCGGCAGATTAACTGCGAACGGCGCTGGCCTGCGGAATAACGGCTTCGGCATTCAGCTCTGAAATGGGTTTATTTTTCAGAACCGTCCAGATAACGACGGCACCCAGCAGATCAAACACCGCCAGCGCGGCAAACAGTGGGCTGAAGCCCAGCGTATCGGCCAGTGCACCGACCACCAGCGCAAACATGGTGCTGGCGGTCCAGGCTGCCATGCCGGTCAGGCCGTTAGCCGTGGCAACTTCATTGCGGCCGAAAACGTCTGAGGAGAGGGTGATCAGCGCGCCAGAGAGGGCCTGATGCGCAAACCCGCCGATGCACAGCAGACCAATAGCGACGTAGGGGCTGGTGAACAGGCCGATGGTGCCCGGCGCAATCATTAATACCGCTCCCATCGTCACGACCATCTTACGGGAGACGATCAGGTTAACGCCGAACCAGCGCTGAAACAGCGGCGGCAGATAGCCACCGAGTATGCAGCCGAAGTCCGCGAACAGCATCGGCATCCAGGCGAACATCGCAATCTCTTTCAGATTGAAGCCGTAAACCTTAAACATAAACAGCGGAATCCAGGCGTTGAACGTTCCCCAGGCCGGTTCTGCCAGAAAGCGCGGCAGGGCAATACCCCAGAACTGGCGGTTACGGATAATCTCCAGTGCTGACATTTTGCGGGTGTTGCCGGTCTGATGCTGCGCTTCCTGGCCGGAGATAATGTAGTCGCGCTCTTCATCGCTCAGCTTCTTCTGCTGTTTCGGGTGCTTGTAAAACACCAGCCAGCTGAGTGCCCAGGCCATGCTCAGCACACCGGTCATGATAAATGCCATCTGCCAGCTGTGCGCCACGATCGCCCAGACCACCAGCGGCGGAGCCAGCATCGCACCGATAGACGAACCCACGTTAAAGTAGCCCACGGCGACCGAACGCTCTTTAGCCGGGAACCATTCGCTGCTCGCTTTCAGTCCGGCCGGGATCATCGCCGCTTCAGCCGCACCGACTGCGCCACGTGCCAGCGCCAGTCCGCCCCAGCTGCCCGCCATCGCCGTAGCGGCACAGAAAATCGCCCACATAATAGCAAACACCGCGTAGCCGACTTTGGTGCCGAGCAGATCCAGTACATAACCTGCCACCGGTTGCATCAGCGTGTAGCAGGCTGAATAGGCCGCAATTATGTAGGAGTACTGCTGCGTGGTGATATGCAGCTCTGACATTAATGTCGGGGCCGCCACGGCAATGGTGTTACGGGTCAGATACCCTAACACCGTACCGAGCGTCACCAGTCCAATCATGTACCAGCGTAACCCTTTGATCTTACGCATCCTCTACCTCTTCCAGTTCTGTATGCGGTCTTGCCGCTGTTGTTATCTGGAGCGGGACAGCACGTGATGCAGCTCTGCTCACGCCCGCAGGTTCTGTATGAGCAACCCTGTTATGACCTTGCCATTTGTGAGTCCCTAACGACCTCACGATGGGGCGAGAGCCTAACTTGTTATACAACTTTAAAAGTTGAGAGCCATCACAAAAACCCTTTCTGCACTGTGGGATACTGGAAACCTGCATAATGACAGCCATTTAGCGCGATACGGGCGACAAAAACGTCCATAACGGCAGCCAGCTACCGCCGTTTATGTGAGCAGGATCGCAAATAAATCCATAACGGACTAAAATTGGTATGATAACTTTGGGCCATCCGTGGTTCAGTCGATGAGGAAGCATGTATGTCACGTTTCATGACCGAAGATTTTTTGCTGGATACCGAATTCGCCCGTCGTCTCTATCACGACTATGCAAAGGATCAGCCGATTTTCGACTATCACTGCCACTTACCGCCGCAGCAGATTGCCGAAAATTATCGCTTCGCCAACCTTTATGACATCTGGCTGAAGGGCGATCACTATAAGTGGCGGGCCATGCGCGCCAACGGTGTGGCTGAGGCGTTCTGTACCGGTAACGCCAGCGATCGTGAAAAATTTGACGCCTGGGCGCGTACCGTGCCGCACACTATCGGCAACCCGCTCTATCACTGGACCCACCTGGAGTTACGCCGGCCTTTCGGTATTACCGATACGCTGCTTTCTGAGAAAACGGCTGACAGCATCTGGCATCGCTGCAATGAACTGCTGGCGCAGGATAGCTTTACCACGCGCGGCATCATGCAGCAGATGAAGGTGAAGATGGTGGGCACCACTGACGATCCGCTGGATGACCTGCGCCATCACCGCGCGCTGGCAGACGATGCCAGTTTCAGCGTTAAAGTGCTGCCGAGCTGGCGTCCGGACAAAGCGTTTAATATCGAAGCGGAAACCTTCCTGCCGTGGATCGAGACGCTGGAGCAGCTGACGGATATCAGCGTGCAGCGTTTTGACGATCTGCGCAGCGCACTGCATCAGAGGCTGGATCACTTCGCGGCGCACGGCTGTAAAGTCTCCGATCACGCGCTGGATGTGGTCTGCTACGCTGAGGCGGATGACGCTACGCTGGATGCGATTCTGGCGCGTCGTCGCAGCGGTGCCGCGCCCAACCCGCAGGAAACGGCACAGTTTAAAACGGCGGTGCTGGTCTGGCTGGGCAGCGAATATGCCCGCCGTGGCTGGGTGCAGCAGTATCATATTGGCGCACTGCGCAACACCAATCCGCGCCAGTACCAGCTGCTGGGGCCTGATGTCGGCTTCGATTCAATCAACGACCAGCCGCTGGCCGAACCGCTGGCACGCCTGCTGGGCGCGCAGAATCTCAATAATGCGCTGCCTAAAACCATTCTCTACTGCCTGAACCCGCGCGACAACGAAGTGCTGGCCACCATGGCGGGCAACTTCCAGGGCGAAGGTCAGGCGGGCAAGATGCAATTCGGTTCAGCCTGGTGGTTCAACGACCAGCTGGATGGTATGCAGCGTCAGATGACGCAGCTGGCGCAGATTGGTCTGCTGAGCCGTTTCGTCGGCATGCTGACCGATAGCCGCAGCTTCCTCTCCTACACCCGCCACGAATATTTCCGCCGGCTACTGTGCCAGATGATAGGCCGCTGGGTGGAACAGGGTGAAGCGCCAGCCGATGAAGCGCTGTTAGGTCAGATGGTACAGAACATCTGCTTCAACAATGCCCGCGATTACTTCGGCATCGAGCTGGGAGCCTGATAATGAAAAGGCTAAACCGTCACGACTTTCCGGGCGCCGTCTATCGCGACCGGGTGATCCAGTTCGGCGAAGGCAACTTCCTGCGCGCCTTTATTGACTGGCAGATCGACTGGCTGAATGAACATCAGGGCACCGATGCCGGGATCGTGGTGGTGCGGCCGCGCAACCGTGAAGTCAGCGACAGCCTGAATCAGCAGGATGGACTCTATACCACACTGATCCGCGGGCTGAACGATCAGGGCGAGCAGGTCAGCGAAACCCGGCTGATCCGCAGCCTCAACCGTGAAATCCAGCCCTGGCAGCAGTTCGGCGAGTTTATGGCGCTGGCCCGTAATCCGGATCTGCGCATGGTCTTCTCCAATACCACCGAAGCGGGCATCGCCTTTGTCGGCACGGATCAGCTTACCGATCAGCCTGCCAGCAGTTTCCCTGGCAAACTGACGCAGCTGCTGTGGGCGCGCTATTCCTTCTTCAACGGCGCCAGCGACCGGGGCTGGCTGGTGGTGCCGTGCGAGCTGATTGACCATAACGGCGACACGCTGCGCGATCTGGTGCTGCGCTACGCCGATCAGTGGCATCTGCCCTCCGAATTTAAAACCTGGGTTCATCAGCACTGCGCGTTCTATAACACCCTGGTCGACCGCATCGTCACCGGCTTCCCGGCGGAAAGCGAGCAGCTGCAACGCGAGCTGGGTTATGAAGATCGCTATCTGGTGGCGGGCGAAGTCTACTATCAGTTTGTGATTCAGGGGCCGTCGGCGCTGTTTAATGAACTGAAGCTGGCGGCGCTGTCGCCGCAGGTTCGGCATGTGGATGACATTGCGCCCTATAAAGCGCAGAAAGTGGCCATTCTCAATGGCGCACACACTGCGATGGTACCGGTCGCGTTTCTGGCCGGTATTGAGAGTGTGGGAGAGGCGATGGCCGATCCGGCTATCGCCGGATTTGTGGATAGCCTGCTGCGTCACGAAGTGATCCCGACGCTGGATCTGCCTGCCGATGAACTGCACGCGTTTGCCGATGCGGTACAGCGTCGTTTCCGCAATCCTTTTATTCGCCACGCGCTGCTGTCGATTGCCCTTAATGGCATGACCAAATTCCGCACCCGTCTGCTGACGCCACTCCTTGCCGCGCATCAGCAAACCGGCGAGTGGCCGACACACATCACCTTTGCGCTGGCCGCGCTGATCGCTTTTTATCGCGGCGAGTCAGCCGGCAAAAGCTGGCCATTGCAGGACGAGCCGCAGTGGTTACAGCGCTACGCCGACGCCTGGAAAGCACTTGATGCGGATCAGCTGTCACCGCAACAGCTGGTGAACGGCGTACTCAGCGACGCGCAACACTGGGGTGAAGATTTAACCCGTCAGCCCGGACTGGCTGCGGCTGTCACCCAACACCTGCAAAATATCATCGCCCACGGAATGCGTGAGGCGCTGAGCCAACTGAGATAACGCTATGCAAGACGCAATTAAAATTGATCCCCGCGACAATGTCGCCGTGGCGTTACGTGATTTAGACGCGGGCGCCATGATAGAGCTGCCGCCACTGAGTGTGGCGGTGCAACAGGCGGTCGGACGCGGGCATAAATTTGCCCTGCAGCCTATCGCGCAGGATGAGCTGGTGATCAAATATGGGCTGCCGATTGCCCATGCCACGCAGCCTGTGGCCGCCGGTGAGTTAATCCATTCGCAGAACGCCCGCACCAATCTCAGCGATCTGGATCAATATGCGTATCAGCCCGAGTTTGTGACGCTGCCGCCGCAGCCGGGTGACCGTGAGGTGCAGATCTACCGTCGTGCTAACGGCGAGGTTGGCATCCGCAATGAGCTGTGGATCCTGCCGACCGTCGGCTGCGTCAACGGCATTGCGCGTCAGATCCTGCAGCGTTTCCTGAAAGAGACGCAGGAGGCAGAAGATATCGATGGCGCGTTCCTGTTCAGCCATACCTTCGGTTGTTCGCAGCTGGGGCAGGATCACGAAAACACCCGCACCATGCTGCAGAACATGGTGCGCCATCCTAATGCTGGCGCGGTGCTGGTGATTGGTCTCGGCTGCGAAAACAATCAGGTTGATGCCTTCCGTGATACCCTCGGCGCGTTTGAAAGCGACCGGGTCGAGTTTATGGTGTGCCAGCAGCATGACGATGAGGTGGAAGCCGGGCTGGAGCGGCTGCACGCATTGTATGAAAAAATGCGTCACGACCAGCGCGAGCCGGGCAAACTCAGCGAGCTGAAGTTTGGTCTGGAGTGCGGCGGTTCGGATGGTTTGTCTGGCATCACCGCCAATCCGTTGCTGGGACGTTTCTCGGACCAGATGATCGCCAATGGCGGCACCACCGTACTGACCGAAGTGCCGGAAATGTTTGGCGCAGAACGGATTCTGATGAGTCGCTGTCGCGACGAGGAGACCTTCAGTAAAACGGTGGCGATGATCAACGATTTCAAACAGTATTTTATCGATCACCAGCAGCCGATCTACGAAAACCCGTCGCCAGGTAACAAGGCGGGCGGTATCACCACGCTGGAGGAGAAGTCGCTGGGCTGTACCCAGAAAGCGGGGCAGAGCCAGGTGGTCGATGTGCTGAAGTATGGCGAACGGTTAAAAACGCCGGGGCTGAATCTGCTGAGTGCGCCGGGCAATGATGCGGTCGCCACCAGTGCGCTGGCGGGAGCTGGTTGCCACATGGTGCTGTTCAGTACCGGACGCGGCACACCTTATGGCGGTTTTGTGCCGACGGTGAAGCTGGCCACCAATACGCCGCTGGCGGAGAAGAAACCGCACTGGATCGACTTTAATGCCGGACGGTTGATCGAGGGAATGAGTATGGATGCGATGCTGGAAGACTTTGTCGACAGCATTGTGGCGATTGCCAGTGGTCAGCCGACCAACAACGAGAAGAACGATTTCCGCGAGCTGGCGATTTTCAAAAGTGGTGTGACGCTATAGTTTGTCAGGCAAACAATGGCGATCCTGATATTGTCATTACCGTCGGTTAATCCTGTGCCCTTCGTGGGTGGCAGAGTCCGATCGCAAAGTCGCTTAAAGCATCCCTGCTCGCTCGGCCCGCGCCTTCCCTGGCGCGGGACGCTTTGCTCTTCGGACTCTGCCACCCACTCTTTGAGCTTTTGAGCTATCTGAAAGGTTAAGCCCGGCTGGTTTCGCGCTCCGCTTCTGCCTGACAGACGGCGGCGGTAAACAGAATATCGGTTGAGGAGTTCAGCGCGGTTTCCGCTGAATCCTGCAAGACGCCGATAATAAAGCCGACCGCCACCACCTGCATTGCCAGATCATTCGGAATGCCGAACATGTTACAGGCCACCGGGATCAGCAGCAGCGAACCGCCCGCCACGCCAGATGCACCACAGGCACAGAGTGACGCCACCAGACTCAGCAGAATCGCCGTCGGCACATCAATGCTGATCCCCAGCGTATGCACCGCCGCCAGCGTCAGTACGGTAATGGTAATCGATGCCCCCGCCATACTGATGGTTGCGCCCAGCGGAATCGACACCGAATAGGTATCCTCATCCAGATCCAGACGTTTCGCCAGCGCCATATTCACCGGAATGTTGGCGGCAGAACTGCGGGTAAAGAAGGCGGTCACGCCGCTTTCGCGCAGGCAGGTGAAGACCAGTGGATAGGGGTTGCGACGGATTTTATAGAACACCAGCAGCGGGTTCACCACCAGCGCCATCAGCAGCATACAGCCCAGCAGCAGCGCCAGCAGATGCGCATATTGCCACAGCGCGCCAAAGCCGGTAGACGCGAGGATCGAGGCCACCAGACCGAAAATACCAATCGGCGCGCAGCGAATCACGCAGCGTACCAGCCAGGTCACCGCATGAGAGGCATCATTGAGAAAGGCGCGGGTAGTGTCACTGCTGTGACGGAACGCCAGCCCGAGACCAATTGCCCACACCAGAATGCCGATGTAGTTGGCGTTCATCAGGGCCGTGATTGGATTCGACACCATGCTCATCAGCAGTCCGCGTAACACTTCGGTAATGCCGGATGGTGGTGTGATTTCCGTAGTGCCCACCGCCAGCGTCAGCGTCTGCGGGATCAGATGGCTGAAGACCACCGCGACGACCGCCGCGAAAAAGGTGCTCAGCAGATAAAGCATAATAATCGGCCGGATATTGCTCTTCTGGCCCTGCTGGTGGTTGGCAATCGAGGCGATCACCAGCATCAGTACCAGCAATGGCGCGACTGCTTTCAGCGCACTGACAAACAGTTCACCCAGCAGACCGACCGCGATAGCGGCATCGTGTGAAATCCAGGCAAGCGCCACACCGGCGATCAGCCCAATCATGATTTGCTTCACCAGGCTTCCGGCGAGCAGCGTGCCCAGACGTGCGGAGAGAGTTTTCTGCATAATATTTTCTATATTTTGTCGCGGATGTAGTTTCAGACGCGATGTTTTGCATCGGCTAAAACGGTTTGCCCGGCGGAGTATAAGGAAAAGATCGGACGAGAAAAGAGAAAGTTCTGTCACTGTGGAGCAGGTCAGATTTTTATTATGCTGGATAGTGGAAGTGTGACAGAGGGATGAAATGGCGTGACAGGCTGCCACAAAATAAAACAGGGGCATCGGCTGCCCCTGCAGGTAATTATGGTGCGAGCTTTTTCTGGTCTCTTTTGCGGTTAACCCAGGCATTAATCAGCAGGGTTGATGCCAGAATGGCACCGACCACACCCAGCGAGATACCGACCGGGATATGGTAGATGTCGACAATCAGCATCTTAAAGCCGATGAACACCAGCACAATCGCCAGGCCATACTTCAGCATCGAGAACCGTTCCGCCACGTTTGCCAGCAGGAAGTACATGGCACGCAAACCCAGGATAGCGAACAGGTTTGAGGTCAGTACGATAAACGGGTCAGTGGTCACGGCGAAGATCGCCGGGATACTGTCGACCGCAAAGATCACGTCGCTGATTTCTACCATGATCAGCACCAGCAGCAGTGGCGTCGCAAACAGCACGCCGTTTTTGCGGGTGAAGAACTTCTCGCCGTCGAGATCGTCAGTCATGCGCAGATGCTTACGCAGCCAGCGCACCACAGGTTTTTCGCCCACCGCGCTGTCATCCTCTTTCGCCAGCGCCATTTTCACACCGGTGAACAGCAGGAAGGCACCGAACACATAGAGGATCCAGCTGAACTGCGTGACCAGCCAGCTACCGGCGAAGATCATGATGGTACGCAGCACGATAGCGCCTAATACCCCATAGATCAGCACCCGGCGCTGCAGATTGGCCGGAATAGAGAAGTAACTGAACAGCATCAGCCAGACGAAGACGTTATCCACCGCCAGCGCTTTTTCCAGCACGTAACCGGTCAGGAAGGCGAGCGTCTGCGTGTTAGCGACTTCACGTCCCGCGCTGCCCTCCAGATACCACCAGAAGGCGGCGCTGAACAGCAGTGAGACTGAAACCCAGATCAGCGACCAGATGGCCGCCTGCTTGAAAGACATGGTCTGCGCGCCACGGCGTCCCTGCAACAGCAGGTCGATAGCCAGCATGATAAGCACAACAACCGCAAAGCTGCCCCACAGTAAAGGCGTACCCACAGTTTGCATATTCGTATCCTGTCCGAAAAATAAAAAAAACGGCTGAAGTCAGAAGACGTCAGCCGCTTATTTTTGTGTAAGCAAACCTCGCCTTCCGGCAAGGTCTCACTTACAACACAGAAATTGATTCCGGGTTGCCTGATGACCGGATGCTTTCGCATCGTAATGACGATCAATCAGCTTACAAGTTACTCCCCTTTGCAGGAGGGTAAGTTACGGTTTAGCCGCACAGGAAGCAACACCTCTCAGACATATTTAGAAATATTTACACAGCAGCCTGGTCGGCCGGGAAGATCACGCCGGTCTGGCGGCGTATCTCAGTCAGCAGCGATGCAGTAATCCGCGAAACCTCAAGCGAAGGGTGGTCCACCTGGCGCTGCTCAACCAGCCGGGCAAAAGCGGCGGCTTCATACAGCATGGTGTTGATATGCTGCGGCTGGCTCAGCGTCTGCTTTTCCGCGCCCCGCGGCACAAAAGTCAGCTGCTGGCACTCCGATAACTTCTCTATCACCAGCGCGCCCGCTTCACCCTGAATCTCGCTGGGCAGGCTGGAATCACTCACCTTCGAATGCAGGATCGTCACATCGAAATCAGCGTAACTCAGCACCACCACGCCGTGCGCGTCCACGCCGCTCGCAAGCAAAGTCGCGCTGGCCTGCACACGATCTGGCTCGCCCCACAGCGTCACCGCCGAGGCCAGACAGTAATAACCGATATCCATAATTGAGCCATTCGACCAGCGCGGATCAAAGGTATTGGGGTTCTCACCGTTGAGATAGCGTGGGTAGCGTGAGGAGTACTGGCAGTAATTCAGCAGCGCTTTTCGCAGTTTACCCACGTCAGGCAGTGCCTGCTGCAGCCGCAGGAAATTAGGCAGGCTGGCAGTTTTAAACGCCTCAAACAGCACCACCTGATGCTCACGGGCGCAGGCGATCATCTGTTCCACTTCTGCCAGGTTAGAGGCCAGCGGTTTTTCGCAAATCACATGCTTGCCGTGCGACATAAACAGCAGCGCCTGCTGGCAGTGCAGGGCGTTGGGGCTGGCCAGATAGACCGCATCGATCTCCGGGCTGGCGGCCAGCGCTTCCAGTGAGGTAAAGGTCTGTCTGCAGGGATAATCGGCGATAAAGGCCTCAGCCTGCTGCTGACTGCGTGAATAGACCGCACAGAGCTTCATCGCTCCGGTTTCATGAGCGGCATCAATAAACTGGCGTGTAATCCAGTTTGTTCCCACAATGGCAAAACGAATCACGTCATCTCTCCGGCAGCTGTAAAGCGGCAGAGTAACATCTCACCCACGCTGTGCAATGGTGCCGGGCGGGCAGGGATTGATCCTGCGATCCGCATTCCAATAATATGCGGAAGCGATGATGTTTATGTACCAACCAGGGAGCGCAGGTGAAAGCAAGTAAGCACGCATTAAACTGGACCACACTTCTGATCGCCATTCCGGTCGGGTGTGCGGCGTCGCTGGTGACGCTGGCTTTCCGCGGCGTGATTGAACTGATCAACCATCTGCTGTTTGCCCGCAGTGGCGAAATAACCGAATCCCTGCATCTCTGGCCGTGGATCTTCTGGCCGCTGCTGGTGGGGGCGGGCGGCGTACTGGCGGGCTATTTTCTGCGTTATGCCGTTGCCATTGAGCAGCAGCAGACGGTGAAAACGGATTACCTTGAAGTGATCAACGCCCGGCTGGATGCGGTGCCGACCCGGACCTCACTGTTCCGCGCCTTATCGTCGATTGCCAGTATCGGCAGCGGCGCCTCGATAGGTAAAGAGGGGCCGATGGTGCAGCTCTCGGCACTGTGCGGCAGTGCGATTGGTCGCCTGTTACCGGCCTCACTTAACCTGAAAAACAGTGACGTGGTGGCGATGGCCGCGGCGGCGGGCCTCGCGTCGGTTTACCATGCGCCACTGGCGTCGGCGATTTTTGTGGCGGAAATCGCCTTCGGCATTTCTGCGTTGCAGCGGCTGATTCCCCTGATCATCGCTGCCGCCACGGCGGTGATGACCATGTGGACGCTGGGTTTTCGCAGCGCGCTCTATCCGCTGGCAGACGCGAACTTCGCTATGGATCTCAGCAGCCTGCTGATGACGGTGGTGATTGGTCTGTGGGCCGGTCTGGCGGGCTGGATCGTGATTAAATGCATCGCCCGCAGCAAAGTGCTGTTCAGCCGGGTCGCCTCCCTGCCGCTGCGCCTCGGGGCGGGCGGCTTTGCGGTCGGCTTACTGGCGCTGATCTCCACTGATATCCTCGGCAACGGCTACGAGGTGATCGTCAAAGTGATGGCAGGGCACTACCTGCTGCCGGGTCTGCTGCTGTTGCTGGTGCTGAAAACCCTTGCTACCAGCCTGTCGGTAGGGTCGAACGCCGTCGGCGGACTCTTTACCCCTTCGCTGCTGATTGGCGCGCTGCTGGGGGTGATCATCGCGACGGTGGGTGCGGCGCTGCATCTGCCGCTCGGCAATGTGCTGCTCTATGCCGCGATTGGTATGGCGGCGGTGCTGGCGGCGGTCAGTCAGGCGCCGTTGATGGCGATGCTGATGGTGCTGGAGATGACACTCAACAGCAGCCTGCTGTTTCCGCTGATGATCGCCACGGTGCTGGCGTCGATGGTGGTCTATCGCCTGCAATCCGCCAGTACTTATCCGGTCGTGAGTCATCACTTCAGCCGTTCAGAAGCGAAATATGATTTCGATAACATGCGCATTGCCGAGCTGATTATTGCGGGTGCGGCGTTGCAGCCGGAGGAGTCGGTGGGGCAGGCGCTGGCGGTCAGCTCCCTGAAGCGTGAACGCTATGTTTATGTGATCAACGCCGCGGGCGCTTTCCTCGGTGTGGTCTCGATTCATGAGATTTCGCGCCGGGTGCTGGCCCAGGAGATCACCCTCGACTCACCGGTGCAGTGCGTGATGGATCAGGATTTCCCGGTGGTGTATCAGAATCAGAGTATGCGTGAGGGATGGGAAGCCTTTGCGGCGGTGACGCTGGAGCGGCTGCCGGTGCTCAACAATCCGCAGGAACGGCGCTTTCTGGGCGCGCTGACCAAAACCAGTCTGATTCAGAAAGCGCAGGAGTTTCTTTAAGCCGCGTTGCCGCGCATCGCCTGGTCCGTCATCCACAGTCGCGCATCAAATTCGAGCTGGTGATAATCCGGCTCCATATGGCAGCAGAGCTGGTAGAACGCCTTATCGTGATCTTTCTCTTTAAGGTGTGCCAGCTCATGCACCACGATCATCCGCAGAAACGGCTCTGGCGCGAGGCGGAAAAAGGTCGAGATACGGATTTCCGCTTTCGCCTTAAGCTTACCGCCCTGAATCCGTGAGATGGCTGTGTGCAGCCCGAGTGCATGCTTCATCACCTTAATCTTGTTATCCCACATCACTTTGCTGATCGGCGGCGCATTGCGCATATAGCGATTTTTCAGCGCCTGCGTGTAGTCATACAGCGCTTTATCACTCATCACGTCGTGGGTGTCGGGATAACGTTCCTGCAGAAACGCACCTAAGCGCTGATGGGCGATCAGCGACTGAACCTGCTCAAGAAGGGGGGCAGGATAACCCTGAAGGTAGATCAGTGAGGACATTAGGGATTCCAGGCGAAAGACAGTATACTGCGCCCCCGATTTTGGGGCGAAAATCAACCAAAGTGTACCACGCCGGAGAATTCATGAGCCAACTTGAACTGAACGATCGCACACTGATCCTGCATCGCTTCCCGCAGATGCGTGACGAAAGTCCATTACAAGCCTGGGATGCGGCTGATGAATATCTGTTACAGCAGACGCTGCCAGAAGGGCCGGTGCTGGTCTTCAACGACAGTTTCGGGGCCTTAACCTGCGCCCTGAATTCGCGTACCGTCTGGCACGTCAGCGACTCATGGCTGAGCCAGCAGGCCGCCCGTCAGAATCTGACCTTTAATGGGCTGGATGACAGCGACGTTCACTTTGTTGATAGCCTGGCTGACCTGCCTGCTTCACCTGCGGCTGTGCTGATCAAGGTGCCTAAAACCCTGGCGCTGCTGGAGCACCAGCTGCGCGCCATTCGCGAAGTTGTCACGCCTGATACGGTGATTCTGGCGGCGGCGCGCGCCAAAGAGATCCATAACTCTACCCTGCAGCTGTTCGAACAGATCATTGGTGAAACCAAAACCTCACTGGCGTGGAAAAAAGCGCGTCTGATCTACAGCCAGTTCAGCAAGCCTGAACTGCGTGAGGCCACGCCGACGCTGGTCTGGCCGCTGGATGGCACCCCTTATCAGATTCACAACTACGCCAACGTCTTCTCGCGCGCTTCGCTGGATATCGGCGCACGGCTCTTTGTGCAGCATCTGCCGGAAAACATTGAGGGCGAGATTGTCGATCTCGGCTGTGGTAACGGCGTGGTGGGGCTGGTGGCGCTGGAGCAGAACCCGCAGGCCGAGGTGCATTTCCTTGATGAGTCTTACATGGCGGTCGCTTCCAGCAAGCTTAATGTGGAAGTGAACCGTCCTGAGGATCTGTCACGCTGTCAGTTCCTGGTGAACAACGTGCTGAGCGGCTATCCGTCAGATCGGCTGCACGCGGTGCTGTGCAACCCGCCGTTCCACCAGCAGCACGCGGTGACCGATCACCTGGCATGGCAGATGTTCCGTGATGCCAAACGCTGCCTTCAGTATGGCGGCGAGTTGCGCATTGTCGGCAACCGCCACCTCGATTATCACCACAAGCTGAAGAAGCTGTTTGGTAACTGTACGCTGATCGCCTCTAACCAGAAGTTCGTGGTGCTGCGCGCGGTGAAAATGCGCTAGTCAGACGGTTAATGCCAGTTGCGTCGCCTGCGCAATCGCACGGCGCGCATCCAGCTCCTGCGCCACATCTGCACCGCCGATGACTGTCACCCTCTGTCCTTTTGCACGCAGCGCGGCTTCCAGTTCGCGCTGCGGCTCCTGTCCGGCACAGATAATCACATTATCGACCTCCAGCAACAGCGTTTCGCCGTTGCGCCGCAGATGCAGGCCGCTGTCATCAATCGCCAGATACTCAACGCTGCCCCACATCTCAACGCCCTGCGCCTGCAGACTGGCGCGATGGATCCAGCCGGTGGTTTTTGCCAGCCCGGCACCCGGTTTTCCCGATCGGCGTTGCAGCAGCCAGATTTGCCGTAGCGCGGCAGGCGGCTCGGGTTTCATCACACCGCCACGCTGCGTCAGGCTGTGGTCGATGCCCCATTCGGCATAAAACGCCGCCAGCTCTTCGTCATGGGATGGCTGTGACAGATACTCCGCCACATCAAAGCCAATACCGCCGGCGCCGATAATCGCTACCCGTTTACCTACCGGGCGCTTATCGCGCAGCACCTCCAGGTAGCTCAGCACGCTGGGGTGGTCGATGCCCGGAATATCGGGCGTACGCGGCTGAATGCCGGTCGCCAGAACCACTTCATCGGCGTCACTCAGCTGATCCGCCGTCACCCGCCAGCCCGTCTGAACCGTCACGCCTGCGGCCGCCAGCTCATGCCGGAAATAGCGCAGCGTTTCGCTGAACTCCGATTTGCCAGGGATCAGCCGGGCAATATTGAACTGGCCGCCTATCTCCGGCGCGGCCTCATAGAGGGTTACCTGATGGCCGCGCTGCGCCGCCTGCAGCGCAAACGCCATGCCGGCCGGACCGGCACCCACTACGGCCAGCCTGCGCGGGGCGGTGCTGGCGATGACCGGCATCAGCGACTCATGGCAGGCGCGCGGATTGACCAGGCAGGAGGTGATTTTACCGGCGAACACCTGATCGAGGCAGGCCTGATTACAGGCAATGCAGGTGTTGATGCTGTCCGGTTCACCGCGCTGTGCTTTAGTGACAAAGGCGGGATCGGCGAGAAAAGGGCGCGCCATCGACACCATATCGGCGCAGCCGGACTGCAACAGCTGCTCGGCGACGGCGGGATGGTTGATGCGATTGGTGGCGATGACCGGCACCTTCACCTGTTCACGCAGGCGCTGCGTCACCCACGCAAAGGCCGCACGCGGCACGCAGGTGGCGATGGTCGGGATGCGCGCCTCATGCCAGCCAATACCGGTATTGAACAGCGTGACGCCGCACTGCTCCAGCTCGCCCGCCAGCAACAGCGTCTCCTCCAGCGTACTGCCCTCTTCGATCAGGTCGAGCATCGACAACCGGAAGATGATGATAAAGGCGTCACCGGTCGCGGCGCGAACGGCGCGGGTAATCGCCAGTGCGAACTGCATCCGCTGCCGGAAGTCGCCACCCCAGCGATCGGTGCGCTGATTGGTGTGCTTCACCAGAAACTGATTAATCAGGTAGCCTTCGGAACCCATGATCTCCACGCCATCGTAGCCCGCCTGCTGTGCCAGTCGGGCGCAGCGGGCAAAGTCATCAATGGTCTGTTCAATCGCCGCCTCGCTCATCGCCTGTGGCGTAAACGGGTTAATCGGCGCCTGGCGTGCCGAGGGCGCAACCAGATCGGGCTGATAGCTGTAACGACCGGTATGCAGGATCTGCAGGGCGATTTTGCCCTGATGCTGATGCACCGCCTCCGTGATCTGCCGGTGCCAGTCACATTGCGTCTCGTCGGTGAGCATCGCGCCATGCGCGGTGGTGACACCCTGGGCATTGGGAGCGATGCCGCCGGTGACGATCAGCGCGACGCCTTCACGCGCCCGCTCGCCGTAGAAAGCCGCCAGCCGGGCTGCGCCATCCGGGTGTTCTTCCAGTCCGGTGTGCATCGACCCCATCAGAAAGCGGTTTTTCAGTCGGGTAAAGCCAAGGTCCAGCGGCGTAAACAGCGCAGGATAGTCAGGATTGACGGACATGATAGTCACTCACGGTAAAGTGGTCGGATGAGTTCACTCTAGCCACTTCTGCGTTAAAAAAAAGTGAAAGAATGTCAGGGTGTGAGTGAAATCATAAACAACGGCAGGGGAGTGAGGTGAGTAACAAAGAGTGGGCGGAGCTAGCCCGTGCCTTGCGCAAAGAGGTTAAGACCGCCATCCGTGGCCCGCGTAGCTTTGCGACAGGCGTCAGCGCCCGTCGCTGTTAAGATCACGCTAACTGCTGTCAGCGCGGTGCCAGAAAACCCATTAACGTCGACGGATCCACGAATAGCGGGAGTGATAGCCGCTGCCGTGGTGGGTATTGAAGCGGTAGCTTGAACCGCTTTCGGCCATGCAGTAGGTGCAGACATTGACGTTATCGATCTGCGCAGCCGGCACACCCGCCTGCACCAGTAAATGCGTTGCCAGCGCAGGCAGATCGAACCAGACACCCTGCTGGCGGGCAGCGGCCTGTGGACGTTGCGCCAGAGGATTAACCGGCTGGTTCTGGTGCCAGCGCAGCCCGCTGGCCAATGCCGGGTTCTGCGCAATCTCCGCCAGCTGCGGTTCGGCCAGTTCATAACAGCAGGGGCCCATCGCCGGACCGATCGCCACCATCAGGTTCTGCGGCTCGCAGCCCTGCTCGCACAGTTTTTCAACCGCGCGGGTCAGCACACCCGCCAGCGTACCTTTGAGTCCGGCATGAACCGCGGCCACGATCCGCTGCTGGCGATCGGCGAACAGCACTGGCAGGCAGTCGGCGGTGTAGACCGCCACCGGGCGCGTCCCGCTGCCGATCACGCCATCAGACTCGCAGCTTTTGGGTGGGATGTTCTCGATATCGGTGACCACGGTCGCGCTGTGGCGCTGATGTCCATAGGCGGCCTCAGCGGGTGGTGGCTCTCCGGCTGGCTGAAACGCATATTCGAGCCACTCCAGCGAATCGAGCAATGGCGAGCGCGGGATCACGGCCATAGGAATCTCCTGTTATAACAGCGTGCGTTGGGCTGCCCACAGCTTACGTTAACTGCTACATTTTTGAAGCTTCTCCTCAGACCTTTCTCACCTTAAGGATGAAATGATGAAAACCTCCGCAAAACTGGCTGCATCCGGACTGGTCGCGCTGCTGCTTACCGGCTGCGCCTCGTCGACACATCAGACCGCGCAACAGCAACTCGGCCAGCAATCGGTGCTGGCGGTAAACTGGTTCCAGCAGTCTGGTGAATATCAGGCGCTGACCTGGCAGGCATTTAATACCGCGCGTATGGCGTTTGATCAGGCCCCCTCGCTGACTGGCAAACCCAAAGCGGTGATTGTCGATCTGGATGAGACGATGCTGGATAACAGTGCCTACAGCGCGTGGCAGGCGAAGAACGGCCAGCCGTTCAGCAGCAAAACCTGGTCAGCCTGGACACAGGCGCGGCAGGCGAAAGCGGTGCCGGGCGCGATAGAGTTTGCGCGTCATGTCACACAGAATGGCGGCACGCTGTTCTATGTCTCGAACCGGGATCAGAAAGATTACGCGGCCACGGTCGCTAACATGCAGCAGCTTGGCTTCCCCAACGTTAGCGATAAAACGGTACGTCTGAATACTGACAGCTCCAATAAGCAGGCGCGTTTCGATGCCATTAAAAATGCCGGCTATAACGTGGTGCTCTACGTTGGCGATAACCTCAACGATTTTGGTGGCGCGACCTGGCATCAGGGTAATCAGACGCGTCGTGATTTTGTGAATCTTAACCATCAGCAGTTTGGAACGCAGTTCATCGTGCTGCCGAATCCGCTCTACGGCGACTGGGAGAGCGGAATGGCGGAAAACTACAATAAACTGACGCCCGAACAGCAGCTGTCTGTGCGGGAATCGCGCCTGCAAAGCTGGAACGGTAAATAATTCGTCAAGAAAAAGAGCCTGACCGGGTCAGGCTCTGTTAAAACATGGTCCTGATTTACTTTCTCCCGTCACTATTTTGCTGCAAATTAAATTAATTATCTCTTGCTTCATTCTTATCTAAAATCAGGCATATCTGACTGGCTATCAGCAATTAAGCCGGTTGATCGTGCTAATGGTTAATTTTTTAATTAAGAGTATTCCTGGTAAAAAGCAGGCCGGTTGGTATGGCAGTGAATATCCCCTTGGTTAATGATTGTATTTTTTTGTCAGCAATAACTTTAGTTTATTATCTTTTATATTTTAATCTATTGATATTATTGATCTTAAAATGGTTTCCGCTAATTATTTCACTTCTCTGCTGCTTAATTAAATTTACTTACCCCTGACTCTTACTGACGCCGGATTGACAAATAGCATGATGTTAAAGTGCTGTGAAATATTGCTCGTGCATTGGTAATGGTTAGCGGCTATAACCTTTTTCTGTGACTCAGTTCTTATTTACCTGGCGGCTCACGCTTTATTTGTGAGCCGATACACTTTGTGGTTAGCCAGGATGCGACATCCCGGTAGTAGAGAGAAGATGATTGTGACGACACTTAAACCCTTATTAGCGAAAAATCGCAGTTGGGCATTACAGCGCCGCCAGCGTAATCCAGACTACTTTAAAAAATTCCTTCATCAGCAAAAGCCGCACTCACTCTGGATAGGTTGTTCTGATAGTCGCGTTCCGGCAGAAGTCTTAACTGGCTCCCATCCTGGCGAACTCTTTGTGCATCGTAATATCGCCAACATGGTGATTGAGGACGATGACAATTTACTGAGCGTGCTGCAATACGCGCTCTTCTTTCTCGGTGTAAAACGCATTGTATTAAGCGGCCACTATGGCTGCGGTGGGGTGGAAGCCGCGCAGAATCTGCCGGGTAGCGTGCTGGACGGGCAGGAGAGCGCGCTGGCGAGACGCATTCAGACGTTGCGTCATGACATTCAGCATGGTCTGGCGGAAAGCCCCCCTTCAGACGCGGAGCCGGGTGAACAGCTCGATCGGCTGGTTGAGGCCAACGTTAAGGCGCAATTCGCCAGACTGGTGAAATCTGAACCGGTCCGGCAAATCTGGCAATCGGGCCAGGAACTGGAGGTGTTTGGTTGTGTGTATGACCTGCGCTCCGGCCATCTTAAAGAGCTGATTCATCAATCTGCAGAGGAACCTTCATTATGAACCTCGATACCCTGCGTCGCGACATTCCTGCGGGTCTGGTGGTGTTTCTGGTCGCCTTACCGCTCTGTCTTGGCATCGCACAGGCCAGCGGATTACCGCCGTTTGCCGGTCTGCTGACCGGTGTGATTGGCGGCCTGGTGGTCACATCACTGAGTCCGTCCCGGTTTGCCGTCAGCGGCCCGGCGGCAGGCCTGGTCACCATCGTCGTTGCCTCAATGGCGTCTCTGGGCAGTTTTTCCGCCTTTCTCACCGCGCTGATTATTGCCGGAGCACTGCAATGCCTGTTTGGTCTGCTGCGTGCCGGACGGTTTATTTCGCTGGTGCCGGGCAGCGTCATTAAAGGGATGCTGGCGGCGATCGGTTTGCTGCTGATCATGCAGCAGATCCCGGTGGCGCTGGGTGCCGCGGGCGATGCGGAGCTGGTTTCACTGGTGACCGGTGAGATGACCTTCTCGCTGCCCGCGGTAGCAGTAGCAGGTGTCGGCCTGGCCATTTTATGTCTCTGGACCACCGCACCGGTGAAACGGATCAAAGCGCTGGCCTGGATCCCTGGGCCGCTGATTGCCGTGCTGATAGGCTGCCTTGCTACCGTCGTGGGTGGACGGCTGTTCCCGGAGATGACCAGCGGTCTGGCGCGCATTTCGTTGCCCGCTTTTGACAGCATTTCCGCGCTGGTAGCAGAGCTGGAAACGCCCGACTGGATGGCCTGGCAGAATCCGCAGGTCTGGGTCGTTGCGGTGACCTTAGCCCTGGTCGCCAGTCTGGAAACGCTGCTGAGTCAGGAGGCGCTGAAAAAACTGCGTCCTCAGACGCCCGCGCCATCGCCTAACAAAGAGATGTTCGCGCAGGGCATCGGTAACCTGGCGGCCGGTTTTCTTGGCGCGATGCCGATAACGGCGGTGATCGTGCGCAGTTCGGTTAACGTCAGTGCGGGCGCGCAGACCAAACTGTCGATCTTCATTCACGGTGTGCTGCTGCTGATTTGTGGTATGTGGTTCAGTGAGATGCTGAACGCCATTCCGCTGGCCAGCCTCGCTGCCGTGCTGCTCTATACCGGCTACAAGCTGGCGACACCCAAACTGTTTGTTGAGCAGTTCCGGATGGGCGCCCAGCAGTACGTTCCGTTTCTGGCCACCATCGTCGGTATTATCACGCTGGGCATGCTGGTCGGGATTGGTATCGGCATCGCCACGCAGATCCTCTATAGCATCTATAAAAGCCATCGCAACGCGCTGCAGCTCACCCGCTATGACGACCACTACGTGCTGCGCTTTCAGCAGAACCTGACCTTTATGCACAATCCAAAGCTGCAGGGATTGCTGGATGAGATCCCGGAGAACAGCGTAGTCATCGTCGATAACGACAATGCGGAATATATCGATCCCGACGTCAAAGCGGTGCTGAAAGATTTTGGCGATAACGCCGACAAACGCGGCATTCGCCTGAGTCAATGGCCGGTTGCCGTAAAATAGCGTTTAGCGCAACGGTAAAGTCGTCAGAACAGCAAAAATCGGATATCTCGGATATCCGATTTTTTTATTTGCGATGCATAATAGAGCCCCAGTTTTTGCTGTCATCTGATGGGTTTAGCCTCAAAACGGTAACTTTTCTGAGTTAGCCTATGAAACGAGGTTTTATCGCCGGATGACATTGAGGAAATTCAGGATTTAATCATTCTGACACCACGCGCCTGTCCAGGCTGGCGTGGACAGCCAGCCTCTCTGTGACAAGGTCCGGATGTATGCGCATACAGCTGTTTGAAGAGCACAACGTTAAAAAGAACGCATTTTCACTGTTTTTAATCACGTTGCTGTTTTGCTTTATCGGCGGACACCTGCGCTTTCCACAGGAGCTGTCGCTGTTCTGGCCGGTCAATGCGATCGTCACTGGCGTGATCGTCCGGAATCCTTTTCTGCATCAGACCCGTTATTACCTGGCCACCTTTGCCGCGATGGTGTTTAACGACATCGTTTTTTCAGGCTGGGCGCTCTCTGCTTTTACCCTCAACATGGCGAATCTTCTGTTTGTGCTGGTGGCGGTGACGCTGCTGGTAAAACATCTTCAGCACGACTCCGGCAGCGAGCGTATAACCAGCGTGCTGCGCATTTTTCCGGCCTGTCTGCTGGCCGGACTGGCCTGCGCCAGCTGGGGGGCGCTGGCGCAGCAGGCCGATTTTAACAGCGGGCTGGTGACGGCCTGGGGCGAATGGTTCAGCGAACAGTTCTCAACCGGGCTGATGCTGCTGCCCTTTTTGCTGACGCGCGACTGGGCGTCGCTGTCGCCCCGGCAGTTTATGCAGATGCGCAAGCTGGCACCGGTTGTCGCCGTGATTTTTTCGCTGATGATTGGCGCGATGATGGGCGGCGCAGGCAGCCTGACGTTCCCGGTTCCGGCGCTGGTCTGGTGCGCCATCGTGCTGCCGATGCCGCTCACCAGTCTGGTGATTTTGCTCACCGGCATTAGCGAAATCATTCTGGTTTCGCACGGTGTGATGAATATCCAGGGCGATGACAATATGCTGCCGATCACCCATCTGACCTCGGCACGGCTGGGCGTGGCGACCATTGCGATCAGCCCGCTGATTGTGGCGGTGAGCATGGATGCGATTCGCCAGCTCAACCAGCGTCTGGCGCTGCGCGCCAACTATGACTTCCTGACCCGGCTGCTGTCGCGTTCCGGCCTCTATGAAAGTCTGCGTGCTGAGCCGATCTTCCCGGACCGCCGGGCGGGCGTGATCCTGCTGGATGTCGACTACTTCAAAGCGATTAACGACAATTTTGGTCATGATGCGGGTGACAGCGTGCTGGAAGAGATCGCCCGCCGTATGCAGCGCGTTGTGGGTAAAGAGGGGCGCATCTGCCGTTTTGGCGGCGAAGAGTTTGCGGTGGTGCTGTTCGACCAGAATCCGGAAAAGCTCTACTTTCTTGCTGAGAGCATCCGGCAGAAGATGGCGAAAGAGAAGTTCTGGCTGCAGGGCAGTACGGCCACGGTAACTGTCAGTCTGGGGCTGGCGCATGGCAGTGCCGGTGAGGCGACGGAGTGGCACCGCGTGATCAACCGGCTGATTTCCGCAGCCGATAAAAATCTCTATCTGTCGAAACGCAATGGCCGCAATCAGACCTCGCCGGTTAACTACCGTGCCATCACCAGCGACGTGGCATAAGGCCACGCCGCCGGGTTGTGTCAGCTGACGCTGCTTTTCAGGGTACTGGCCTGCTGGTGGCGTTCAATCGCCAGGTCAATCAGGCGACTGATCAGATCCTGATAGCTGAGTCCGGCTGCCTGCCACAGTTTCGGATACATGCTGATATTGGTGAAGCCGGGCAGGGTATTCACTTCGTTGACGATAATTTCGCCATCGGCAGTTAAAAACACATCGACGCGCGCCATGCCAAAGCACTCCAGCGCGGTAAAGGCTTTGATGGCAACCTCACGTATCGCATCGCTGGTTTCCGATGAAATGGCTGCCGGGACCACCGTCTGTGCACCGCTCTCAGAGATATATTTGGTGTCATACGAGTAGAAGGCGTCATGCACCACCACTTCACCGCAGGGGCTGGCTTCGGGGGCATCGTTGCCCAGCACCGCACACTCGATCTCGCGACCTTTGATACCCTGCTCAATCAGCACCTTGCGGTCAAAGGAGAAGGCCAGCGCCAGCGCGGCATCAAATTCTTCAATGCTGTCCACTTTGCTGACGCCCACGGATGAACCCTGGTTGGCGGGTTTGATAAACAGCGGCAGACCAAAGCGGGCAATGACTGCGCTGGCGTCCAGCTGTGCACGCTGGGCCTGGGTGACGCTCACCCACGGCGCGACGTTGAGGCCGGCGTCGCGCAGCAGGCGTTTGGTAAAATCTTTATCCATGCTGACCGCAGAGCCCAGCACGTCGGAACCGACGAAGGGTAACGAGGCCATACGCAGCAGGCCCTGCAGGGAGCCATCTTCACCCAGCGTACCGTGCACGATCGGGAAGATAACGTCGATCTGCGACAGCGGATGGGCGTTATGACGGGTGATGATCTGCTGCTGAGTTGTGCCGGGCACCAGCGCCACATCTTCAGCGGCGTGATTCAGCGCGATCAGCGCCGGATTTTCAGCGTTAAGTAAGAAGTTTGAAGCATCGTTAAGACGCCAGTGTCCCTGCTTATCAATGCCCAGCAACACCACGTCAAACCTGGTTTTGTCGATCGCCTCAAGGATATTTTTGGCCGACTGTAACGACACCTCATGCTCAGCCGATTTCCCACCAAACACGATCCCTACCCGCAACTTTGTCATCAATTTTGCCCACTGAAAAAATCAAAACCACAAGATAGCATGGGCTTCGCGAGGGAAAACAGGTCAGGGCAACAGATAATTGTGAGCAGGCGATTAACCCTCGCCATTCAACAGAACGCTGCCGTTGCGCTGCCCGTGGTGGCGCGGGTGGCAGCTCAACGGCCCGCTCGCAAAGGTCACTGAATCTCCTCTTTAAGCTGATGCAGGCGGGGTGTCTGGTTTAACTTAATCTGACGCAGAGCCCAGCCAGACTTCAACCTGATGTTCCTGGCGATGGCTTTCCAGCGCTATTTCGTCGCCGTCACACCGTTTGCCATCCAGCCACAGCTGATAGGTGCTGTCACCGCGAGTAACCCGGATGTTGTAGATCCCTTCTCCCTCACGGTAGACTATTTTTATCTCTGGCCAGTCAGCGGGAAGCTGTGGGCGAAGAGACAGCGCGTTGCCGCGCCGGCTTATCCCAAGCAGACTCTCACTGATAAGCTGATAGGCCCAGCCTGATGAGCCGGTATACCAGGTCCAGCCGCCGCGCCCGCTGTGGCCTTCGGCCGCATACACATCCGCAGCCATCACATAAGGTTCCGCTTTGTAGATCGCCATATCCTGTTGATTGCCACTATGATTAACCGGATTAATCATAGAGAGCAGGGACCAGGCGCGCTCTGTCTCCCCCATCGCCGCAAAGGCCATAATCGCCCACAGAGCCCCATGGGTGTACTGACCGCCATTTTCCCTGACGCCCGGTAAATAACCGCGAATGTAGCCCGGATTTGGCCCTGCACCATCGAAAGGCGGAGTGAGTAATTTAATCAGCCGGTTATCCTTATCAACCAGATGCTGATAAAGCGCCGCCATCGCTGACCGGCATCTGGCGTCCTCGCCTGCGCCAGAGAGTACCGACCAGCTCTGGGCAATGGCGTCTATCCGGCACTCACTGTCAGCATGTGAACCGAGCGTCTGGCCACTGTCAAAAAAGCCGCGCAGATACCATTCGCCATCCCAGGCCGCATGGTTAAGCGCGGTTTTGAGCGTCTGCGCGTGCTCCTGACAGTGGCGGGCGGTATCTGTATCGCCGAACCGCACAGCCAGCGCGGCAAAGCGGTCCAGAACCGTATAGAGGAAGAAGCCGAGCCAGACGCTTTCACCCTTGCCGGCAATCCCGACGGTACTCATACCATCGTTCCAGTCCCCGGAGCCCATCAGCGGAAGGCCGTGCTGACCGTAATTAAGGGCGTGGTTAACCGCGCGAACGCAGTGCTGCCATAGCGGTTCATTAATCTTACTGACGCCCGGAAGCTCATAGACAGACTCTTCGTCCTCTGCCAGCAGGCGACCTTCAAGGTAGCTGACGGGCTGTGACAGCAGCGCCATATCATCGGTTGCCTGCACATAGCGGCACAGCGCATAGGGCAGCCACAGGTAGTCGTCGGAGCAGCGGGTTCTGACGCCACGGCCAGCAGGCGGATGCCACCAGTGCTGTACATCTCCCTCGATAAACTGGCGGGATGCACACAACAACAGCTGATCGCGCAGGCGCTGAGGGGCAGCGTGGGTCAGCGCCAGCGTATCCTGCAACTGATCGCGGAAACCAAAGGCACCACCGGATTGGTAATATCCGCTGCGTGCCAGCAAACGGCTGGCCAGCGTCTGGTACAGCAGCCAGCCGTTTGCCAGTAAATCGACCTCCGTTGCCGGTGTCTGGATTTGCACTTTAGTCAGTAGCTGGTGCCAGTGCTGTTTAACTTTGGACAGCTCGTTCTGAGCCTCCCCGGTGGAGAGGAACTGCTGCATTAGCGCTGTCACTGCACTCTCATCTTCCCCCACGCCAAGGGCAAAAACAAAGCTGCGGCTGTCGCCGTCAATCAGTGTCGTCAGCGTCTGCAGCGCGGCGCAGGGATCCATTCCTGCCCCGGTGTTGCCCGACAGACCACGAACATTCATCATCGCGGGCTGCCGTGTGGTGCCGTTACGGCCCAGACACTCAAGCCGGTTGCCGCTGTACGCAATCCGGTTACCTGTGACGGCAAAAAAAGCGGTCCGTGCAGAGCCCGTGCTGTTATAAAAGTTTCTGGCCAGAACCGCGCTGCCTGTCGCGATAACGGCAGGGGATGTCACCACATGCCTTGCAGATCGGCTCGCCAGCTCACCCAGAACCCATTCGACGTATCCGGTAATGGACAGATTACGCGTTTTGCCAGAGAGGTTACTCAGCGTCAGCAGGGAAAGTCTGACCGGCGCCTCTTCTGCCACGAACACCGTTAACGTGCTGCTGATGCCATACTCCGTGTGTTCAAACGTGCTGTAACCGAAGCCATGACGGGTCAGATAATCCCCCTTGCCGCGAACCGGAAGCGGCGTGGGCGACCAGACATCACCCGTCTCTTCATCACGCAGATAAAGCGCTTCGCCAGAGCTGTCACTGACGGGATCGTTGTGCCAGGGCGTCAGACGATATTCATGCGCGTTTTCATACCAGCTATAGCCCTGGCCACTCTCGGAAATGACGGTGCCCAACTGGCTGTTGGCCAGCACATTGCACCACGGCGCAGGCGTCTGCTGCTGGCCGGAAAGAATGATGTGATATTCGCTACCATCTTCGTTGAAGCCACCGGTGCCATTAAAAAACTGCAACCGCTCCGGCGAAAAGGTGACGGCTGCAGGCGGCGGCGTCTTACTGACCGATGGAAATGCAAAAGCAGGCGGGGTGCGCACCGGTTTTAACAGCGTGCTGAGCTGATCGGCGAGGCTGCCGTTCCGGCCTTCCAGCACGACCGCCGCGACGCTCAGCAACAGTTGCAGATCGTCAGCGGAAAAACTTTCGCTTTTGCGGATAAATATGCCGCCAGGTTTGTCCGCCTGCTGCCGTTCATCTCCGGCAGGGATCAGGGTCGTGAGCTGATTGAACAGGTTCTGCTGGTAGCCGCCCTGGTCGCTGTTCAGGATAAGCAGATCGACCGTCAGTCCTTTTTGTCGCCAGTACTGATGCGCCTGAATGAGGGTGGTGACCAGGTCGAGCTGATTAATGTTTTCTATCCGAACCAAAAGAATCGGCAGATCACCCGAAATCGCATGACGCCACAATGACTCCTGGCCCAGCCGGTTCTGCATCAGCGCGTCTGATTCGCCACGCATTTCGGCACTGGAAAACAGTACGGCACTGGCCAGCTGATTAAACAGGCTGGTATCTTCGGTGCGGATGTTCAACTGACGCAAAGCGACCTGACTGTGGGACCATGCCAGTTCAAACACCCGATCGGCGCTGATGTGGTTACGGTACTTCTCAATCAGCGCAATAGTGGTGTCACGCTGAAGTGTCACACCGTAAAGCATATCGATGGTGACGGCCTCTCCCGCTTTTAACGTCACTGACTGGCGAATTGATAACACGGGATCTAACACTGCCCCCTGCTGACCCGTTAATTCACTGCCCGGCATCAGCGCCTGAGCATCGGCTGGTGTCCTGCCGCGCCCGAGAAAACGAGCCCGGTCGGTTTCAAAAGAGGTCTGGCGGCCGGTATTGCCATGTATCGCCATCGCGTGAAACATCCATGCCGTCACTTCATTCTCTTCACGTGGCCGACGGTGAGCCAGAATTGCTTCCAGCCTGTCAACGATTTCAGTCTGGACGAACAGATTACTGAACGCAGGGTGGGCCATGTCGCTGGCTGCTGGTGCCAGCACCACTTCGGTGTAGCTGGTGATATCAAACGGGCGGGTCTGACGGGAACGGTTAGTGACCGTGATGCGTCTGATCTCCACATCATCTTCCGGGGAGACCACGATATGCGTGTGAATGCTGAAGGTAGTGCCTGAAGCGTCAAACTCAATCCCGGCATCATTGAAACGGGTTTTATAATGCGGACGCTCGCAGCAGGTCGGCTGATAGCTATGAGCAATCACTTCGGCGGATTGCTGATCGGTAACGTAGCAGAACGTTCCGTAGTTGTTGCTGGTGCTATCCGCACGCCAGCGGGTGAGTGCCAGCCCCTTCCACTGGCTGTAGCCTGTCCCCGCGTGCGTCACCATCAGATGATAATCTGCATTGGAAAGCAGCTGAAGTTGTGGCTGGCGCGGATCTGAACCACTGAATTCACGCTGGTCGGGAATGCTGCGCTGCTGTTTAGGGTCACTGTTTTCGACAAAACTGCGGCGTGGGGTATAGAGCTCAATATCATCAGGCACTTTTTCCTGCAGCAGCAAACGCGACGACTGAAACAGTGCGCTGGACATAAACCGCGCGACCATGGGCGCATCCAGCAGCTGGTGAGAGAGTGCTAGCAATCCCATCGCCTGGTGATGGGCCATATACGATTTGACGATCGCAAATGGCTGACCGGGAGCCAGTCGGTCCGCAGTGAAATCCAGCGCTTCGTAATAACCGTAGTCACCGCTGGCACCCATTTTTTTAAGTCTTATCAGATTAGCCGTCGCCTCCTGCGGCAGCACCATCAGCGCCAGCAGCGTCGCATAGGGCGCAACAACATGATTGTCATTCAGGCCGCGTTTCAGACCCAGTTCTGGCGTACCAAATGCCCGATACTGGTAGTTATGATTGACGTCAAACGCAGCGTAACCCGATTCCGAAACGCCCCAGGGCGTATCGGTGCTGTTACCCGAGACAATTTGTTGCCTGACCGCCGATAACGCCATCTTTTCCAGTAGCGTGTCGGGGTAAACCGGCATGACCAGGTGCGGCATCAGGTATTCAAACATTGAGCCGCTCCATGACATCACGGCGGGCTGGTTATTCAGCTGAGTAAATAAGCGACCCAGCACAAACCAGCTCTTGGCCGGAAGCTGGCTGGTGGAGATAGCAAAGTAGTGCGTCAGGCGGACTTCTGAAGGGAAAAGGTCATATTTGCTGGCGTCCAGCAGACCGCTGTCCATGTTATAGCCCACGCTGAGTAAAGACGTGGCCGGATAATAGAGAAAGCGGAAGTCCATACTGGCGTGATCGCTAAGGCGGCTGTCCAGCTCCAGCAGGGCAGCCATTCGTTCGCGGGCGGCCCATATCACCGTCTCTGCCTGTTTTTCCGGGAGTCCGGGGCGGTTCAGGTTCAACTCAGCGAGCCACAGCAATGACGGAATGTCGGCAGGCAGTGGCGCATCCGGGCTAACCCAGCTGAAAAGGAGGGACCACTCCTGAGTAAAATCGACCAGCTGCTGGTGGAAAAGCGCCGGCCAGTTCACCTGCGTTGTCGGAAGATAAGCCTGTTCTGCCAATACGCTTAATGCCAGCAGAGCCTGCATCCCGGCGTGAAAATCGGCGGGTGAAGCGCGCTGCATCAGGCTTAGCTTAGCTGCGATTTGTTCCACAATGTCGCTGCGGGTGTCGCTCAGCTGGTCTTTAAGCAGTGAGAAGGTATCGGAGAGACCTTCCAGGATACAGGGAAGAGACATCACCGGCTGGTATTTCCACTGCGCCAGGCCAGCCTGAAGGGTCACAAGGTGAGCCGCCATATTACCGCTGTCTACGGTTGAGACGTAGCGTGGGTTCAGCGGTTTTAACGTCTGGGTGTCATACCAGTTGTAAAGATGTCCTCTGAAATGCTCCATTCGATCAAGGGTATCGAGGGTGTCGAGAGTCCGGCTGATGACCCGATTCTGGCTGATATAACCAAAATCCCATGCCGTCAGGTTTGCCAGCAGCGACAGGCCAATGTTGGTCGGTGAGGTCCGGTGGGCCACCCTCGACTCCGGAATCTCCTGCAGATTGTCAGGCGGCAAATGGTTGTTGTCACTGCTGGCAAATTCGTTAAACCAGGCCCAGGTTTTACGCGCGGTGCGACGCAAAAAGAGGCGCTGTTCCGCTGAAAGGCTGCCCGGCTGAGCGCGTTTAGGCTGGCTCATGCGGCTCAGTAACGCGGGGGCGACCGCCCACAATAAAGCGAGCGCCAGTGCGACATGCGTCATCGACGGCATGCTCAGGCTGGTCAGGAATACCAGAACCGCGCCTGCTACCGGATTAATCCACATGCGGCGGTAGAAATGGCGCACATCAGGCTCGACAGGTTTCTGTGATGAAGCGCTTTTCCACTCGTTCAGATAGCGATGGCTGATAGTCAGGCGCCATAAGGTCACGATAATCGCCTTCAGCGACCAGTAACTCTCGTGAGGCAGAATGGCCAGCGCCAGGCCAGCGCGGGAGAGGCGGTTAAAGGCATCGGTGACCAGCATGGATAGATGATGCCGCCAGGCACGCGTTTTACTTTTCGTCACCCCATCGATCACCAACGCTGGCAGTCCCGGAAGCAGCAGAAAGAGCATGATGCACCCGACCCAGAATACCGGGTTCGGTACTATCGTACACAGCATAAATACCAGCATCAGCAGGGCTGGTGCCACCAGGCTGCGGCGCAGATTGTCTGTTAATTTCCAGCGGGAAAGCGCACTGAGCGGGTTTTTTTGACGACTGCAATCTTCCTGCCGCACCTGCAGCCGTAGCCAGTTAAGGAGCTGCCAGTCGCCCCGCACCCAGCGAAATCGTCGGGCAACATCGCTCAGGTAACTATCCGGATATTGTTCATACAGGACGACGTTACTGACCACACCGGAGCGGGCATAGCACCCCTCAAGCAGGTCATGGCTCAGCACCAGATTTTCCGGACAGGTATTGCGTATCGCCCGGCTAAAGGCAGCGACATCGTAAATACCCTTGCCGACAAATGAGCCTTCACCAAACAGATCCTGATAAATATCGGATGAGAGTGAGGAGTAAGCATCATTCCCCGGAATGCTGCTGCACAGCCGGGCATAGCGGCTCTGACCGTTAACCGGTATCTCTTCAGCCAGACGAGGCTGCAGGATGGCATAGCCTTCAACTACCCGATTTATGACATCGTCGAATACCGGCGCATTGAGCGGGTGGGCCATGACGCCAATCAGCTTATGCGCAGTCTCACGCGGCAGTATTGTGTCGCTGTCGAGAGTAATCACATATTTAACGCTGTGCAGCTGCGCCTGCGTGGCACCTACCGTGACGCTAAAGGCGTTTTCTTCACCCTGAAGCCAGCGATTCAGGGCATGGATCTTACCGCGCTTGCGTTCATACCCCATCCAGACGCCCTGAGAAATATTATGGGTGCGGTCACGGTGTAACAGGGAGAAGAGCGCAATGTCCGATTTACCCCCGCTGTAGCGCCGATTCAGCGCTTCCGTTTTCAGCACGGCGTAACGGATAAGCGCGGCGTCATGATGATGGTCCTGTTCGGCGCTATCGGTAAAGTCGGTCAGTAACGCAAAACTGATATTCGCTAAGGCGTTACCGAGATAGCAGATTTCCAGAGAGCGCAACAGGGCGTCTGTTCCCTCATTGCTGCTGAGTAAACAGGGGATAACCACCAGTGTGCGGTCATGCTCCGGTACCGCCTGAGCATAATCGAGTCGGGGCAGGGGAAGGGGATGGCGGCTGCGGGTGGTTAACTCGCTCAGCAACTGCAAGGCTAGCTGGCTGCTGACAATGATGGCGGGCAGCACCAGCAACCACAGTAATGACGCCATGCCCGCCTGATGGGTGCTGTAGAGCATCTCGGCGGTAAACGCGGTTGTCAGCAGTAAAAGGCTGCCTAACCAGGAGAGTAAAGGAGTCTGGCTCAGATGCTGCCGGCTCCTGTTCAGCCACGTCACCTTAACGTCAAGCTGCTGTTCCAGTTGCAGAAATCCTTTATCCAGCAGGTAATAGCCGACATGCTGCTGACGCAGGGGAAGATCAGGCTGGCTGGCCAGCGTCAGCACAGCCTGGGCGACTTCACGTTCATCAAAGCGACTGTTCCGTGCCAGACGTTCAATCACGTGGCGGTAGTCATCGCGACTGTCAAAATGCATCAGCGGGTATGTCCCGGTGGGATCCTGCTGCAGGACTTTCTCAACCAGGCTGACGGATTCGACAAAGGCCTGCCAGTCAATTTCGCCGAGTTGCCGCAGGCCGGTAATACTGTTGCTGACAGAGAGCTGACTCAGGGCCAGCTGCCGGTTGAACTGCTCAATGACTTCCGAGGTTTTCCGGCCGGTATTTTCCAGCTGTTGTTCGACCCAGGTTAACGCCAGGGTATTGTTCTGGCCACTTAATCGCCGTTCAAGTTCAGCAACGAAAGCGCCGGAAACCTGCGGGTTCTGGCGGGCCATATCAGCGATGACCAGAATAACTTTTGACGCATCTTCGGCGGCAGTGGAGAGGATATCGCTGATCCACTGCTCCGCTTTATTACGTTCCTGATGTACCCTGGCGACGTCAGCCGCAATCCGGGCCAGATTGTTGATAAGCGCAAACCGTAACATGGCAGGCATGGCCCACAGTTCGCCGAGCAGCAGGGGCGTAACGCGCTGGTAGGCAGCGATAAAAGGATGCAGGACGCTGGTTTCCAGTCGGCCATCACTGTGCTTAATCATCTCCTCGGCGATAGCCTGGATGCGCAGGTAATGAGCCGACTCCTCCAGCATGGGCAGTCCTTTACCAAATTTTGCCGGTAACAGGTGCCGGACCAGGCGGATCTGCTCTTCAATGATGTAAAAATTATCCAGTATCCAGACGGCCGCTGGTGTCTGGCTGCGCTTATCGCCTTCACTCAGGATTTCTGCGCTGCGCGTCAATGACAGTTCATTATCTGCCAGCTGCTGCAACAGTCGGTAGGACCATTTTCCACCCGACAGATTATGCGTTTTCGCTAATTTTTCGCCGTAGTTATCCATTTGTTCAGCCGAAAAAATATCTGGCCGGTGGGCCTGATAAATACCTTCAGTCGGGAACAAAGGAAAATGCTCATCGGGTAATTCACTTTCCCGGCTGAACCACGTCGTCAGTTTTATTTTCACACTCATTTCCTTGCGCTTGCGCAGCAGCTGGATCCGGAAAAAAAGAAAGGATGACAAAAAAGGAGCCAAAAGAAGGGCTGGAGGTGATAAACAGGTGTAGATGATATTGATTATAGTCCTGTTTCCGTTATTCGTAGCTATCCTGATTAACCGGCTGGCGTTCTCTTATGGCGATAAAATAAAGTTAAAAAAATAAACAGCTGCCTTCTCCTCACCTTAGCCCTTTTTAACATCAGAGCCGACAGATAAAAAAATTAATTTACCTGCACTGTGTTACGCTGATGGCAACATTTCAGAGGATAACGACATGACCTGGTTGAGCTTTCTCTTCGACGCGCTACACAGCAGCGAAACCAATACACAGTGTCCGGTGTGTAAAAAGTTTTCCAGACAGTCTGTAGCTAAAAAGAATAAAGGACAGGCAGTCTTATGCCCTCACTGTAAGTCATTGTATGTTATATGAAGTCCGTCGTCTTTTTATGTTGCGATCACCAGGCAGCAGCAAGTCATACTGTTTAACCTTATCCCTCATTGAGGCAATATCTTCGTAACATTAATTTCAATGTGCTGATAACTCTGCATTATCTTTCGTACTCGGTGAAATAACGCTTTGATTCACTCTGGTCGAGAAATTCGAATGGTGAAAGTTGAATAATATCTGGTCCTGCAGACCACACTTCATTAACTCTTGAGATAATATCGCCTTCCTGAAGCGTCAGAAGGTTATTAATGCGTAACACAGCAAATCTGCCATTTTCAAATTCGACCTGATACAACGCAACGTTCTTCAGCGGCATGATGGTTCTTCCATGAATTACCCGGCAGCAGAGTTCAGCACTCGATGAACTTTTCATGATAAACCTCTAATCTATTCATACTCTTCTGTTCAATAAATTAATCTGCATAATTGTGAATCTGACCTCAGCGCACACGTTGTGCAGATTTCAATTGGCCCGTCTGGACTGCATTTGTTCATATCCGTAAATATAGCGGGTTTATGAAAATAATCTGATACACCCTCTGCAGGGTTAAAAACTGAGTCTGGAGTATTAGTCGGGTTATCAGAGTGAGCATGAGTGGTGTCTTTTACAGGGAAAATAGTGGGTAAGAGAGTGTCAGGTTAATCAGGGAAAGGGAGTGGTGAAACCTTAGTGCAGGTACTGGAAGCTGAAAATGCAGTGCTGAAAGCTATCACCAGACTCGCCGCCGCGACCGATGAGGCAAACCGGACCACCACGCTGCTGCAGGGTGCGGTTGATATCAGCATTGCAGCTGATGACAAGATTGCACGTCTGGCTGAGTCGGACTAACCACGGAGTAACCGGCTGAGTGATTTTCACCAAGGCGTGCAGATGCTTAAGATGAGTGACGGCAGCGCGGTGATTACGGTCTGGCATGCGCTGACTGAAAAAATCGGCCTGGTTAGTAAGAGCATTGTCGGGACGTGGCAGAAGATAAGTGCGCTAATGGATTGGTTTAGCAAAGAATAGCGTGGCTCAGTTGATAACGATATCCTGGAGCTTGTGCAGCAGTTTGCTGGCCAGCAAGACGAGCCCTTTGATCCGCGGCCAGCCAGTTAATAGCAGCGACATTGCGTAGATTGGCCAGAAGGCCGCCGTGCTTAATGCCAGACATTTGCCCGTGATTGGCAAATAATCCACACTGATAACTCGCTATTGCAGCGGGTTTTTGATTATCCATCACCAGAGAGCACCAAACGTACGCAGCACCACGCTAATGCGTGGCCACTACGAGCACGATAACCACAAAGAGAGTATCCGCATAGTCTGGCACTGACTGCGGGTCAACACCGGCAAATAATCGTCCTGAAGACAAAAACGGCGGCTACACTGCTCCCGGCAGTGCAATTCTGAACATAAAAATTTTCAGTTTCATTTTGCTACAAACTACATCGACAGTCCGCACCGCCATTGGGCTTTTATCGGAAAACCAAACTAAAAAAATTAAAAAGAGTTTTAGTGATTTAATCTTAAAGAATGGTCTGAAAAAGAATCTAACTTATTGTTATTATTGAAAATAACCTTAATCATGAATTTTTTGGATAGATCGTGAACATTTGATGTACTTATTAATTGAATCAATAAATAACGCTAGTAATCAGTAGATAAAAAGAATGACTGACGCATAAACAACTTAAATAGAGTGCTAATGGAATTACTACTTCAGATTAGATATTCTCAGCCTTGAACATTATTTGCTTACAAGGAATAAGTATGGATGCAAAGCAAATTGCCTATGGAATCGTGGAGGGTATGTCATCTATCCCTTCAGGCATGTATCAGGGAGTTGTAAGAACATGGGAGGGAAGCGGTCTTGCCGGGAGCGATCTGAAGAACCGAAATCAAAGAGAAACTGAACGGTTTATGCGATTAATCAAAGCCACTGCAGACAGACATGAACCCATCCGGCAACTGATTACTATTGTGATTAACGATTTCTACGCAAAGCTCGATAATGAAAGCAAACAAGCTATCGATAGTAAGTTGGGTTATGGTGCTGGCAGAATGGGGGGAAGGATTGGTTCACAATTTTTCCTGGCCCAATTTATTGCTAAAAGAATACTAACTCGTATCGTGACAGTTGAGGCCTTTAAGCGGTTTGTCAGAGTTGGCTCGTCGCTTTCGTTGAACATTCTCATGGTGCAAGGATTGATTGAAGAGGCTTCAGTCGCATCAAGACGGATGCAAAATAGATTTCCAATGACCTATTCAAAGGTTTCACGAATGAATCTGGATATGGTCTATTTCCTCGTAGAGAGGCCACTCGAACCCTATCTGATTTATATCAACAGCCATAGATTAATTTGTGAAAGGATACAAAATGAACTCTGCAAAATCATTTCTTCTTAAATTCGTTAAGTTCATTGGTATACAAACCACAAATGTTGTTGAAGCCATTTCTACGGGTATTTGCTCATTTGCCGCATTTTTCTCTTTGTTTTTACTTGATGGCTGGCTATGGAAAATTATTGGTTTCTTCGGGTTCTTCATGCTGGCCTACTTAGTTGCTTACCTGCTGGATAAGCTAAAAGGAGAAGCATGATCGGTATGTGTTTTTATCCGTAATTAAGCTATCAAACAACAAGGCCGTGACACAGATTATGGCCTTCTTTGTGATTGTAAAAAAAGCAATGAAACTATAAAGCTGACTAACAAAGTCAGAGTGATGCATATCATTAGTTAGATTTTTATTAACGAATTATGCATGGGCTACGTAGATCATTACTGCTTCGATTAAAAGCATCGCTTACGTAATGGAGAAAGTATGTATAGGCCGTACAGGCGTTAAACATAAAATTATCCTCTGCAGAAGCTTGATCGGGAAAGCTGAGACTATGGTAAGTTAGATCCCCAAAAAAATACACATTGAACCAGACCGCTTTCTCTCGCAAGCCGAATGTTTATTCGCCAACGTTTTCAGAAAAAACGCCGTACTATTACATGGAAAAGCATGCTGCGCGGTGAATGGGAATATACAACAAGTATCGGGGCATATGTTGGACGTTGGGTGCCCTGGATTGGCGCTGTGTTAACTGCATATGATCTTGCGATTATTACCCGCAATGTTGTTCATCGATATATGCTGATTACAGGTGAAAAAGGATAAGGCTGGTTATGAGTAAAGTTGAAGATGTTCATCGTCTGATAAAGAAATACTTTTGGGAAATGCCAGATGATGCATCCCTGAGTACAGGTAAAAATTGCGTTTTGGCTGAAGAGGCTTTTGATTTTTTTGAAGAGTATGCTGAACTATTTAATGTTGATATGAAGCGATTCTATTTTCGTCTCTATTTCCCGGCTACAGGAATCCCTTTTTTGCCGAACGCTATTTTGCCAAAATATTTGCGCACCGATCATCATCAACCTGAGCCTTTAACTGTTCAGATGCTGATTAATTCAGCTGAAGCGGGGGAGTGGCTTTACTAAAATGTGATGCAGTAGAAAAGAGTGTTCATTTTTTAAAATAAAAAGATTAGATATGAAATTAAAATAGCCAAAAGGAAAGTAGTTAAAACTACTGAGTATAACAGAGGTTGATATTGGTATGAGCGCTACTAATAGCTCGCTATGACATTGAGTTTGTGCAGGATTGCTGGGGGCTTACTACTCATTAATGGCTTGATATCTTCGTCCGGTGTTCATTAGGTACTTGAATGAGAAGGAGTATTCCACAGAACTTTCATTTTTAAACCTTTTATATCTACACTTTTAAATTCTATAAGGCGATGTCAAAATTATCACATTGCCTGGTAATGCTAAAGACGTCTCGTCATTTCCAGGCAGAGGTCAGCAGCAGATGCTGTTATTATGATCTTAATCATATCCACTGAAATCTTTTACAAGTAATAAGACTGATTTTGTAAATATAAATGTTTTTCTTAGTTGGCCTCATCTTTCTGCGGTATATCGTTACTTTTTTGATCAGTCATGATCTTGCATATAGGTTTGTAGTGAAGAGTTGATATCTTCTTTCTGTCTTTTCTTGGCTTTTTCTCTCGCCTCCCTGCTGTTAAAGGCCAATTGGTAAGCAAATTTGAGAGTATTTCAAGAATGTGATGCATTTACTTTTCCCTCTATTTTATACAGTTTATGAATCCTACCTATATTAGCCTGATAATATTATTCATTATCTTGAATTACAGTGACGTGCTCCCTGTTACAAGATTGGTAGCAAGTGAAGAATCGGATCGCTACTACACTTATCAGCCATTATGAACATACGATTAATTCTTTGAAAGCTGCCAAAAATTTATACAAATGGCATAAAGCCTATCGTTGATGGTGAACAGGTATGAGTATCGACTATTCACCATTTCAAACACCGGGATTGTGGCAGATTTACGATACAGACGGTAATTTTATTTGGCTGGAAAAAACTATCAGAGCTTCTCCCTATTGATAAGCGAGTTACTTTACATACTTCTGAGGTTTTTTGCTTTGTTTAGTAGTTTTGTTCCACCTGCTTAAAGCAATCAGCAGCGGCATGATAAGGCTGTTGAGGAAAATGCACCGCCACTTTACCGCCACTCAGAAATTTAGATACAAAAAACCGCTTCAATGAGCGGATTAAGTGTATGATATTTAATGCTAAATTTGGTAGCCCCTGCTGGGCTTGAACCAGCGACCAAGCGATTATGAGAATCTATATAAAGTGATATAAGTCAATAGATTATATTATAAACAATGAGTTAATTTCCCAATATCCACCAAAGAGTTAATTTCCCAATATCCACCAAAAAACAACTATATCTCTAAGCTGGTGCGACACTTTTGTCTTAAAGATTTATCCTTTGATCACTAGTCGTGTTATACGGAATCTGTCCAAGCCGGAGAGCTTGCTAGCCCTGTGTGCTAAATTCATAACTACATCGTCTACCCATTTTTTTTCGGCTGACAAGTGGGAATCAAGATGGCCAGAATTGAATCGTGAATATAGTGCATCTCTGACTATTTGCTGATCTACATTATCTAATGAAAGCCACTTATCTACGAAAATATATGGTTTGATATATGCTAAGACGTCCACGAAGAAAAATTTTCCAGGATTTCCACGGTTGTAAGATATTATATCTTTGAATTTAACTGAGTCTGTATTAAGAGCTTCTAAAATTTCTTTAATAAAGCTAGGGTATTTTTTTTTGAATGATATTGATAGATTTTTATCAAGACCATTTTGTATTGAAGTCGATTCCTTGTGGTAGTCCTCATGGGTCCAATAACCATAACCTTGCGAGTGATCATTATGCGGTTGACGGGTATCATGCGGGGATTTTAATACAGGAAAAATGTTATTAGATTGAAGTTTTTTAAAGTAATTGAATGCTAATTTTTCAATTTGCCCATAGTTAAGCGGAATGTGATGTATACGAGATAGCATCAATAAAATGTTAAAGGTATGAAGAATACTACCGGGATCTATAATTTTTAAATTATCTAAGTCACTAAATATATTTTCTATGGCTTTATTAGTTTCTTGATTGCTGTTTGTTTCGAAATTTATTATAATTCGCCAAGGTTCTGAGGTTTGCTCTTTGATAAAATGACGAGAAAGGTTGATGGTTTCAATGATCGATTTTTTATTAAATCTACCATGAATCAAACTATCAATTAAATCCTGATTACTTATTGTCTTGGTGTTTATTAATATGCTACAACGGTTTTTATAATATGTATCTCTGATCTTTATTAGCGGGCTTTTTGTATCCTCATCTTTTTTTATTCCCGCAAGCCAAGCTATTTCTTCTCTCAAGTATAAGTCAGTAGGAGATATTTCTCCTTCCCTAACATTAATTGAGATTGCGCTATAGAAAGTAAATAGTTCATTAAGGAAGGTTTTGTTGTTTATATGTTTTTCTTCAAGTAAAGAAAATAATCGGGTGCAATCATTTAATGCATGCTTCAAGACTCTTAACGATTGGCATTCTGATGCTTTATAAGAGCTAAGTATAATGCCCGCTATTTCATTAATAGTGATTCTTATCTTATTTTCGCTAATGAAAGATTTGTATGCTTCGTCTGTTTCAGGCACTATGTTAATTGTTTGGCCAAATATTTTTTCTTTTTTATTTTTAATGGTTTTGTTTATTTTTCCGTCGTGAGCAATTACAATTACATGACATTTATGATGCTCAACATATTTATTTATACATCCTAATACATTGTTTAAATTTATTGAGCATCTTTCTAGATCATCAAAGACAATAATCTTTGAAGTATCCACTTTTTCACTAAAAATTGCATTTCCAACATTACCTATTAAGTCACCTGAAGCTACAGTGACAGCGCCTGTTTTTACACTTGAACCTTTAAACCACGAGAGGAATTTTTTGGTTAATGCTTTTCGAGGATATGATTTTGCGTAAACTGCGGAGAAAATTTCGGCAGTACTAGTTAGACCGAATAAGCTAACATATACCATTTTATCATTTAATGCTTTTTTGACTTGAAATGTTTTTCCTACCCCCCAGGCCCCTGTGACTAAAACTGCATATCCCGGTGAGTTGATTGAGCTGTAGTAATCAATATAACTACTTAAAACATTTTGTGTAGTCAGATCTTCCATGTTCATTCCTTAATGAGGGGGTTGAATTTTAGTGCCTCTTCAAAATGTTCTGGTGCAAAGTGAGCGTAACGCATCGTCATTTTAATGTCGGTATGACCTAATATTTTTTGTAAAACTAATATGTTTCCACCTTTCATCATAAAGTGACAGGCAAAGGTGTGTCTTAAAACATGGGTCATTTGTCCAGCAGGTAATTCGATGCCGGCGTGTTCGATAATTGAGCGAAAAGCGTAGTAACATGGTTTGAATAGATTGCCAATTTTGTTGGGTGATTCGCTACTTAGTTCCAAAGAAACAGGAATGCTGCAATTTCGCTTTCCTTTAGTTTTTACAAATATGACCTTTCCAGGCATAATCTGGCTTCTTTTAAGATTCTCTGCCTCACTCCATCTAGCCCCTGTAGCGAGGCAGATTTTTACAATAAGTTCCAAATCTTTTGCACTGCTTTTTCGGCATTCGTTCAAGAGTAAATCTATTTGCTCAGATGTTAAGTAGGCCATTTCACTTTCATCTGTACGAAACTGTCTTACATATTCAAGAGGGTTTGGGCCAGCCCATTCCCCCAATCTTTTAACTTCATTAAATACAGTCAAGAAGTACGCATGTTCTAGATTCATTGTACGTGGGGAAACTTGGGTAGTCCACTGCCGGTGGCAATACGATGACTGTACCTGTGATCCAGTCACTGCGTCCGGGCGTGGAGGTTAACGGCAAGCGCGTGACAAAGGTGCAGCTGAACAGCGATACCATGACAATCACTTGGACGCCGCGAAACCGCACAACAGGCCAGCCGCTGCAGAAAACACCGGTACAGCGGCAGGTAGAAAGTCACTACCCGGAGCTGGCCAGCGGCCTGCACCTGCCTAAAATGGCGCGCTTTGTTGCCCCGACTGAGGCGGTAAAAAGCGGAAACTTTGCTGACCCCTTCAGGCCGCGCTATGCCGTCGATCTGCAGCTGCTGGACGCTGACGGCAATCCGGACGGCAGTACGCCGGTTTATCCTGCTGTGCCGCTGCCCGTTCCGATGGCCGGTAATGATTCCGGCATGTTTCAGTTTCCGCCAGAGGGAACGCTGGTTGAGGTCGGTTTTACCGGCGGACGCCCGGACAAGCCGTTTGTGCGCCAGACCATGCCGGGCGGGACCAGCCTGCCGGACGTGAAACCGGGTGAACAGCTGCAGCAGCAGCGCGCGGAAGTATCACAGCGGGTAACATAGGCGGGAGACTGGGAGCGCCAGACCGATCAGGCTATACGTGAAACGTCCATGAGCCGGGAAGTTAAAGCCGATACGGAAACGCGTGATCTGGTCAGCAGGGAAACGACAGTCAAAGCCACGGACAGGACCACTGTGATCGGAACGGCGTCACTGATGGCCGGAGCAATTCAGCATGTGACGACAGGCAATTACAGCGTGGCCACGCAGCAGAGCCAGCTGATTACAGTGGGCGGCAATGCGGAAACAGACGTCACCGGCAGCGTGACGATAAATATTGGTCAGGCACTGACTGAAAAAATCGGCCAGCTGCGCCAGAGCATTGCCGGAACGCGTCAGGAAATTATCGCGCCGGTTGTGTGGATTGGTTCAGAGAAGGTTAACGTGGCCCAGCTGATGCTCGATACCGTGGCGCTTGTTCAGCAGCTGGCTGACCAGCTGGCCAGCCATACGCACCCGTCAACCGGCCAGCCCACGAACAGCAGCGATATCGCAAAGAGCAGCCAGCAGGCCGCCGCGCTCAGTACGCAATATTCACCCGTCATAGGCAAGTAAGCCAGCACACTTACCCGCTATCGCAGCGGGTTTTTAATTGCCCGTCACCAGAACGCCTCAGACGCACGATGCGCCACGCAAAGGCGCGCCCATCACGCACACAACCATAAACAGATCATCCGCACAGCGCGGCCCTGGCTGCGCGTCAGCACGGCAAAATAATCGTCCGGCAGACAAAATCGGCGCTACACCGCACCCGCCTGCAGGTTTTGCATCATAAATATTTTTCAGTTTTATTTTTTTGCAAAGGTATGGCCAGACCGCACGGCTGCTGGGTTTCTGCCAGAGCCCGCCAACTGAAAAGAGCGAAAAGAATTTCAGGGTTTTTCAGTTTTCTGGATCTGAAATGGATCTCAACCAAAAATGCATCCAATTGAAATTAAAGGATATTTTTTTGGTCGCCTTATGGATCTCAAGCGGATCTCTGAGGGATGTTGGTGACCAATCAGCAATCTCAGACAGGGCAAGGGATGTAGAGGGTTGAGGGCTATGTGCAAACCTGAAAAATTCAGTAAGCTTAGAACTGTTATTATGTACAGTATTGTTATTGCGAAAGGGCGAAAAAATGCGACGTTTTTCCATCAATGGTGCGCTATTTATGTTCATGGAGCGTGGAGAAAAGCTAACTGACGATGCGATCTGGAATGTCCGCTGGGGACCGGGTAGCAGATACGTTCTATGGCCACGTGGAGAGTATTGGGATGTGCGATTCAAGCATATAAAAAACAACAAACTGGAGTGGCTTCCTGTGGCAGACAAGCCATTTGATAATGAAAATGAGGCATGGCAGGCCGCTTATGCTGACTGGGAGCACAAACTTAAGCAATTAGAATCGTATAAGTGATATTTATATTGATGTGATCTTTGATAGAACAAAACATATTATCGCGGTGTGGGCCTTTTTTTATTTTCAGCGACAATGATTAGAAAGGAACCATACATACTAGCAAAGCAGAAAGCAAAAAATAACAATGATAGTGGAAGGATAAATCCATTGTAATCAGTTAAATAGAGTTTTGATTGCTCAGGTGTAAGGTTTAATTTATCCTTTGCATACTTGTAACTTATATATAAGCCAATCCAAATTGAACCTGTAATAATGGATAAGTAAACAGATAATTTGGAAATTAATTTTTCAAGGAATCCTAAATAAAAGTTTGGGTCAGAATATGCAACTTTTGTGAATATGGCCATGAGTGCTATGTATCCACCAATCATCCACATGTATACAGCTTCACTCATAACTACCCCAAAAATTCTCAACAGTTGAACAAAGTCAAAGGAGTTCTATCACTTACATCCCCGCCTGCGAAAACGAAGCTGGCTAAGGCATAAAAAAATCAGTGAGACACTTTTGCGCTCCCGCTGGGACTAAACCAGCTACAAAGCGATTATGAGTAAAATTCTAATAAAACACTAGCAAAATCGCTATCGCAATTTTGCTAGTGTAAATTAATAAATTATTAAATAATCAATTGATTTCGTTTATGTTTTTTTCTAGTTGGGTGGTTTTTAATATGTAAAATGAGAACTGAGTTGATTGAGTTATAAGTTATCTGAAAAATAAATAGACACATTAAATACCGACATGCTAAAAAATTATTTACGGTAAACGTGGCTGTGATTCAGGGGGCTATATGGTTAAAAAATTTAGTGACCAGATTGACCAACTCAAAAAGAACTTAGAAGCAGTTTCAGGAACGCAATCCATCCCTTTTAGCGAGCTTTTTAATAAGCAGTTTTTGGCTGAATGCTCCTCATTTACTTCTCTTGAAGATATGTTTCATAAATCGGGATTCAGCGTTGAAACAAAGGAGGATTTTGCCGCCATACCGGATCAGGCATGGGAAGATTTCATAACGCAAAACACCTCTTATAGCAGTTGGAAGGAAATGCAGGTTGATGCAGGTAGAAAGCACATAAAAAAATTGCTCATTAAGGGTATGTGATCTTCTGATGATAGCCCTCAGCTTTATGTAATACCACCATCACACTGCTGTTAGGCTTTGCTAGGGGGGACGAAAAGGGGACAGTTGCAAGTCAGAAACAAAAAGGCCGCTTTGATTAAGCGGCTTAAATGCATGATTTACATCACTAAATTTGGTGGCCCCTGCTGGGCTTGAACCAGCGACCAAGCGATTATGAGTCGCCTGCTCTAACCACTGAGCTAAGGGGCCAGCGGAGCGGGGATTATAAAGTATCTCTTCAGGGCAATCCAGCACTCAGCCACCGGTTGCTGAAATAAGCAGCAGTGATTTACCTGCTGATTTCTATAACAAATCTGGCGAACCGCGATCCCTAAGTCGCAAACAGGCACGGATAATGCTTCTCCGTGCCTTTAGTGAAACCGGACTTCAGTCATTATGGCTGATAGCTGACTCAGCGCTGACGATAACGGGATGCTGATTGATTCCGCGAAAGATGAGGAACCATCGTGCCACGAGCCTGATCGTAGTCGTGCCACATCTGCAGATCTTCCAGCGACGGAATGGTTACCGTCTCCTTGCTGTCGAGTCCGGCAAGCGCGGCGTCCACCATCTCATCAACGTCCATCAGCATTTCAGCCGGAATGTCATTAATAGACTGGCCTGCGCGGTCGAAAATCTCCGTACGGGTCGCACCGGGCAACACCGCCTGTACCTGCACGCCGCTCTCTGCGAGTTCACGCTGCATCGCACGCGTCAGAGTCAGTACGTAAGACTTAGTGGCGTTATAAGCGCCGTTGAACATCTCGTGCACCAGCGACAGCACCGACGCGATATTGATAATGATGCCATTACCGCGCGCTTTGAAAGCCCGGCCAGCCGCCTGTGCCAGACGGGTGGGTGCCAGAATATTCAACGCCAGCATACTGTTAATGCGTGTGATGTCCGCCTCAAGAAACTCTCCCTCAACACCCATGCCCGCGTTGTTCAGCAGCAGCGTAATCTGTGCGTTGTTCGCGAGCTCCGACTCCACGCGTTGCAGATCCTGCTCATGCGTTAAGTCAGCCGCCATAACCGTCACCCGAATATCGTGCTGCTTTGCCAGTGTGTCAGCCAGGGTGGTGAGCCGCCCCTGATCGCGTGCGACCAGAATCAAATCATAACTACGTGCTGCCAGTCGTTTTGCATAGGTCGCACCGATACCGCTGGATGCGCCGGTGATTAAAGCTGTGCCTGATTGTGACATCTCTTTTTCCTCGTATGATGGTCGTCATAATAGCCATCAATATGACGATCATCATATCTGTCGTCAAGCTGGAATATGATGACCGTAATAATTACTATAATAGCCAGACGCTACGTAGCAGACACCGCAGGAGATGAGATGGAGAAGCAGAGCAGCAAAGCGCATACGCGGCAACGTATCCTTGATGAGGCGGCGCGCGTGATGCGTGAAACCGGCACCGAAGGAATTGGTGTAGCGGCGCTGATGAAGCGGGTCGGGCTGACACACGGCGGTTTTTATGCGCATTTTACCTCACGCGAGGAGCTGGTTGAGGAGGTGCTGAAGCATATGTTTGCTGAAGCCGATACCTTAAAGCCCGCGGAGTCCGTGACCCAGCCAGCGCAGCAGCTGGCAGATTTTATTGATAGCTATCTTTCCGAGGCGCATCGCAATGCACCAGCGCAGGGCTGTCCATTAGCCGCTCTGGTGAGTGAAGTAGCTCATCTTCCACAGCCGACACGGCAGATCTTCGCACAGGGCTTTAATGCGATGCACGGCAGTCTGACGCAGATATTACGTGAGTTGAAGTTGCCCGATGCGGAAGCGCTGGCCTCCAGCATGCTCGCAGAGATGGTTGGCGCGCTGGCGCTGGCGCGAGCCTGTCCGGATGCAGAGCAGGCCAGCCAGATGCTGCAACGCAGTCGCGATGCGCTGAAGCAGCGCACGCTGGAGGTGGCGGCATGAGTGAACACGCGATCCGCGACATCATCACCTCCGGTCTTGATGTGCTGTTCTGTGGCATTAATCCGGGTCAGTCAACCGCCCATCAGGGGTTTCACTTTGCGCATCCCGGCAACCGGTTCTGGAAAGTGATCCATCTGGCGGGATTCACCCAGCAGCAACTGAAGCCGGAAGAGGAGCAGCGCTTAACGGAGACCGGCTGCGGCATCACCATGCTGGTTGAGCGGCCCACGGTGCAGGCGAGTGAATTAGCGCCTGATGAGCTGCGCGATGGCGGCAAACGGCTGATGGAAAAGGTACTGGATTACCAGCCGGCTGCGCTGGCTATCCTGGGTAAGGATGCGTTTCGTCGTGCTTTTAAGCAGAGTAAAGTCGAATGGGGCAAACAGCCGATATGTATGGGAAAAACGCAGGTGTGGGTGTTGCCGAATCCCAGCGGCCTTAATCGCGCATCCCTGGACGAGATGGTAGAGGCTTATCGTCAGCTCTATGTGGAACTGCATGCGGGGAACGAATGAATCTGCGCAGGGCAGGGGAGAGGCGGTAACAGGCAGGCATAAAAAACCCCGGCGAACCGGGGTTTTTGTCTGACTTAATCGTCGAGGAAGCTGCGCAGCACTTCCGAACGGCTCGGATGGCGCAGTTTACGCAGAGCTTTGGCTTCAATCTGACGAATACGCTCACGCGTAACGTCGAACTGTTTGCCCACTTCTTCCAGCGTATGGTCAGTGTTCATATCGATACCGAAACGCATGCGCAGCACTTTCGCTTCGCGCGCGGTCAGGCCAGCCAGCACGTCATGGGTCGCAGAACGCAGGCTCTCTGAGGTAGCAGAATCCAGCGGCAGCTCCAGAGTGGTGTCTTCGATAAAATCGCCCAGATGTGAATCTTCATCATCACCAATCGGCGTCTCCATAGAGATCGGCTCTTTAGCGATTTTCAGCACTTTGCGGATTTTATCTTCTGGCATCAGCATACGTTCAGCCAGCTCTTCCGGCGTAGGTTCGCGGCCCATCTCCTGCAGCATCTGGCGTGAAATACGGTTGAGCTTGTTGATGGTCTCAATCATATGCACCGGAATACGGATGGTACGCGCCTGGTCGGCGATAGAGCGGGTGATAGCCTGACGGATCCACCAGGTCGCATAGGTCGAGAACTTGTAACCACGGCGATATTCAAACTTATCTACCGCTTTCATCAGGCCGATATTACCTTCCTGAATCAGGTCAAGGAACTGCAGACCGCGGTTGGTATATTTCTTGGCAATCGAAATAACCAGACGCAGGTTAGCTTCCACCATCTCTTTCTTGGCGCGACGTGCTTTGGCTTCACCGATCGACATGCGACGGTTAATGTCTTTGACCTGTTCAATGGTCAGACCGGTCTCTTCTTCGACCTGTGCCAGTTTCTGCAGGGAACGTGTCACGTCATCCTGCACTTCCAGCAGCTTTTCAGACCACGGCTTGTTCATGGCCAGTGCGGCTTTGAACCAGGTTTCATTGGTTTCGTTGCCGGTAAACAGCGTGATGAAGTTTTTCTTCGGCATTTTACACAGCTCAATACAGAGCTTCATGATCAGACGTTCCTGCGTACGAACGCGTTCCATCATGGTGCGCATGCTGCCTACCAGGTAATCGAACTGCTTCGGTACCAGGCGGAACTGCTTGAAGACATCAGAGAGGTTCTGGATTTCAGCAACGGCGGCAGCATGACTGCGACCTTTGCTTTTAATCACTGCGCGGGTAGTTTCATACTGCTTACGCAGGTCAGAAAACTTCTCACGCGCCAGTTCCGGATCGATTGAGTTATCGTCGTCGGAGCTGTCATCATCCTCCTCATCTTCTTCTTCATCGTCCTTACGATCGGCTTCAGAAAGTTCAGAGCCCACGTGCGTTGCCGTTGGGGCGATATCTTCTTCTGCGTTAGGATCGACGAAACCGGTGATCAGATCGGAGAGGCGTGATTCGCCTGCTTCAACTTTGTCGTACTGATCCAGAAGATACGTAATCGCTTCAGGGTATTCGGCTACAGAACACTGAACCTGGTTGATACCGTCTTCAATACGCTTAGCGATGTCAATTTCGCCTTCGCGCGTCAGCAGTTCAACGGTACCCATTTCACGCATATACATGCGGACCGGGTCAGTGGTACGCCCGATTTCAGATTCAACGCTGGATAACACCTGAGCGGCAGCTTCCGCGGCATCTTCGTCAGTATCGGAGCTGTTTTCGTTCAGCATCAGATCGTCGGCATCCGGGGCTTCTTCAACCACCTGAATACCCATGTCGTTAATCATCTGGATGATGTCTTCGATCTGATCTGAGTCGACGATATCTTCCGGCAGATGGTCATTGACCTCAGCATAGGTCAGATAGCCTTGCTCCTTACCACGGGTGACAAGAAGCTTGAGCTGTGACTGCGGGTTTTGCTCCATAAGACGGTATCCACACTTCTGTTAAATTAGATTGGTGTCGGTCGGCAGCGAGCCAACAATAGCAGTAAAGGCATTTAATTCTTGCCGCTGCCTTCGTCGCGGCGTGGGCTTTGCCCATCAGTAATCGGCACTTAAGCCGCTTGTATAAACTCTGTGCTAAGGGCCTGGCTTACTCGCCATTCTGCTCCCCGGCAGTGCTCGCTTTCCTCACGTACTTCAGTACGCTCCGGAAGCTGTGCGCTGGCGGTGACCAGACTGACTTCGGCGCCTGTGGCCTTTAAATTTTGTGCTAAGGGCCTGGCTTACTCGCCATTCTGCTCCCCGGCAGTGCTCGCTTTCCTCACGTACTTCAGTACGCTCCG